>CAMIZG010000036.1 GCA_946403215.1 uncultured Bacteroidales bacterium
GAGTCCCATTTCCTTTACATTCTTTATGTTACATAACGCACAAACATGTATGACACAAAGTTGTGTGACACAATGTTGTGTGATTTATGGTTGGCACTTAGATGGATGACACAATCACCACATGCCATTTCCCATCATTGCTTCCAGAACGCACTATATATCCCTTCTTTTGCAGTTGATCTAATTGCTTCTGAATAGCAGAGCGATTGATTCCAACTTTCTGACAAAGCTCAACAATCGTTGTATCAGGCTCCTCCATTAGTGTGTGCAGGATAGTAATTGTATTAGGGCTTCGGAAACTAACCTTTTCGCCATCGAACCACCATACATTTTCATCGTGCTCGCATAAAAAGGATATGTTCTGTTCAATCTCTTCCGCAGCCAGATGTTCGAAATATTTGAGGAATGCATCAATCTTATTTAATGATGCATGTGCTCCAATGGATGGTGTAACGCCCACTTTCAGATCACTCTTGTGCAATGCTTCTAAATAGAGGTGTTTCTTGCGGCTACGTACTACGATCATCGGATAGTTGTGGCGTGATAGAATAAAGTTTACCATCAACCTTGCAATACGCCCATTGCCATCCTCAAACGGGTGGATGCGTATATATCGGTAGTGGAATAATGCGGCTAACTGGACAGGCGTATATTCACCACTTTGTTCGGCTTCGTTGTACCAGGCTACCAGATCACTCATCAGAGCAGGTGTTTCTTCCGGTGAAGCATATTCAAACCGATCGCCATAACGTGTGACGACAGAATTGGGACGCGTCTTATAGCATCCTGCGTGGATAGTGTAACTCGTCTGAACGCCACCGGGCAAAGTACGATATACCGTATAATCTTCGCGAAGAAGCACCTTGTGCAGTTGACGTATGAACGTTTCTGTCAGAGGCTTTTGCAATTCTGCCGCTTCTACCTGCATCATCTTCAACCCGACATTATGCGCCTTCATTTCTTCCAAATCTTTCATTTCGGCTTCTGCAACAACTTTGCCGAATAGCAATAGCAACTCAGTCTGCCCATAGGTCAAAGTGTTGCCTTCTATGTGGTTACTGTTGTAATTGAAGTCAATGGTAAACTTACGGCTTAAACGAGCCCGGTCATCCTCGTTTAATGGCTGTAATGCATTCCAACGTGCATATACATCCTGTAATTGTTTCAAGTCCTGCATAGTTGTAATGTGAATTGCTGTTTTCGAATAACGCCACAAAGATACAAAAAAGTTTTGATATATGCAAATGTTTTTGACAAAAAGGTGGTAAAAGTTTACCTTTTAATAGAATTTCGTAGTTATAGTTTCGATTTTTTTGCTCTTTATGGTGAAAATGTACCACCTTAAAAACTCGAAGACCACCCCGGGTGCGCTGATCTAACGGGAAGCGTGGGAGGTCATTATTTCCTCCTGTCCCGAAAAAGATCCGAGCCCCATCGGCGACGGCATGTGGGTGACGCTTCTAATGGCGATGTTGTTCTGCGGAGTAAAACATCTCCGCAGAAAACAGGCGTTAAATAGTTAAAGCGTTACAATGGTTGCGATGCATCGCAACGTTAAGTTGTTACCAAAAGGTGAATGGTGAAAAGAAAATGGAGCTCTTCCGAGTCCCTTTTTCTTGTAGGAGGGGTGTAGAGTTCGTCAGAAATCACCGAATTTATCCGACAATTTGCAGAGGGGGAAAACAGAAATAACGATTTAGGAAGGGGAAAATGAAAAATTTTGCAGAAATATTTGGAATATTCAAAAAAAAGTTGTAAATTTGTAGGCTAAATTGTGTGTTCATGTATTCACGAACCATTAAGAGTAATCACTATGTTTAATCTATTCAGTACAAATATGGCAAATCAAACACAACAATCCGGCACGATGTACAATGCCATCACGTCCGGAAGTAAGATCATCGGTACCATCATCGCTGACGGCGACATACGTATCGACGGTACAGTAGAAGGCGAGATGCAATGCGCCGGCAAAGTGGTGATCGGCGAGAAAGGCCTGGTGAAAGGAACTATAGCCTGTCAGAACGCCGAGATTATGGGTGCGCTGGACGGCAAGATCGTCAACAGCCAGACCCTCGCTCTGCGCTCGTCAGGAAAGATCAAGGGCGAAGTGCAGACGCAGACACTGATCGTTGAGCCTAATGCACAGTTCAACGGCTCATGCACTATGCCCGGGACAAATGCTGCGGCTAAGCCGGCAAACGCGAAGTGAAAGGTGAAAGGTGAAAAGTGAAAGGAATCTTCTAGTCGGCTAGACAACTAGTCGTCTAGTCAACTAGTCAAACAAAAGACTACTATGCGAATCAAACCGTTCAGGGGGATTCGTCCTCCACGAGAGATTGCCAAGCAGGTGAGCAGTCGCCCGTATGACGTGCTGAACTCCGAGGAGGCACGCCGAGAGGCGGATGGCAACCCGATGTCACTGTACCACATCATCAAGCCGGAGATCAACTTCGAGCCGATGATCGACGAGCACGATCCACGCGTTTATCAGAAAGCCGTGGAGCAGTTCCGTCTGTTCCGTGATAAGGGCTGGCTGGTGCAGGACGAGAAGGAGAAGTACTACGTCTATGCTCAGACGATGAACGAAGTCACCCCATGCGGGCAAAGCCCTGTGGGGACCACGAAACGTCGTACGCAGTATGGCCTCGTAGTAGCCGCCTGGGTGGACGACTACATGCAGGGGCGCATCAAGAAGCACGAGCTCACGCGACGCGACAAGGAGGAAGACCGGATGAAGCATGTGCGCGTGAACAACGCGAACATCGAGCCGGTGTTCTTCGCCTACCCTCACCGCGCTGATCTGGATGCCATCATCGCACGCGTAACAGCCCAAGAACCCGAGTACGACTTTGTATCCGACCTTGACGGCTTTGGCCACACGTTCTGGGTAATCAACGATCCTGCTACCATAGCCACCATCACACGCATTGTAGGCGATATACCTGCCATGTACATTGCCGACGGTCACCACCGCTCGGCAGCCGCGGCTCTCGTAGGTAACGAGAAGAAGCAACAGGCGCTGGCACAAGGACTGCAAGTGACAGGCGATGAGGAGTTTAACTTCTTCCTGGCCGTATGCTTCCCCGACAACCAGCTGCACGTGATGGATTACAACCGCGTGGTGCGCGACCTGAACGGCATGACACCGGAAGAGTTCCTGCACAAGCTGGAGGAGAACTTCATCGTTGACGACAAAGGCACTGCCATCTATCGTCCCGAAGCGCTGCACACCTTCGGCCTGTACGTGGGCAAGCACTGGTACAAACTCACTGCCAAGCCGGGCACGTACACCGATGATCCGATAGGCGTACTGGACGTAACCGTTTCGAGTAACCTTATTCTCGACAAGCTGCTCGGCATCAAGGACCTGCGCTCGGACAAACGCATCGACTTTGTAGGCGGCATACGCGGACTGCAGGCACTGCAAGACCGCGTGGACAGCGGCGAGATGCAAATGGCGCTGGCACTCTACCCCGTAACAATGCAGCAGATCATCGACATAGCCGACAGCGGGAATATCATGCCGCCCAAGACGACTTGGTTTGAGCCGAAGCTACGCTCAGGACTAATCATTCATGAACTCATTTGATTATACAACTATACTGCTGGATGACTAGACGACTAGTATATTATCTATTAGCTGCATTGGTGCTGCTGACGGGTTGCAGCATACAGCATCGGGTGAAGAAAGCCGACAAGAAATTTGCCATCGGCGAGTACTTCGATGCGGCACAGATGTACAAGCAGTGCAACAAGAACATCAACGCCAAGAAGCAGCGCGATCTGAAAGCCCACGTGAGTTTTCGTCAGGGCGAGTGCTGCCGCATCCTGAACGACGGCAAGGCTGTGAGTGCCTACGCCGCAGCCATCAAGTACAAGTACCCGGACAGCATCGTCTATCTGCGTCACGCCGAGGCACTGATGTATCAGGGTAAGTACAAGGAGGCGGAGAAATCGCTGAACACCTACCTGGAGTCGCATCCCGATGACTACCACGCCAAGGCCAGCCTCTATGCCTGCGGTCAGGTGGGAGAGTGGAAGAAGACACCCTCGCGCTACAAGGTGCAACTGGCTAAGGACTTCATAGCCAAGCGTTCATCCACATTTGCACCCGCCTTCATCGGCGACAACGATGATGCACTCATGTTCACCTCCAACCGCCAAGAGCGAACCAAAGGCAAGGAGAAGAAAACCAAGCGTCCGAGTCCCGTGACCGGTCAGCAACTGTTCAAGCTCTACTCGGCACGCAAGAATGCCTCGGGCAAATGGGAGGAGATAGAGCCGGCTGAAGGACTGTACGACGAGAGCGCAGCCGATGAGAAGGCACAGAACGACAGCACATCCAACGGCAAAGCCCTGCCCGCAGAGATGGGCGTGAGCTGCTTCAGCCGCGACGGCAAGACGATGTACTTCACTTACTCTCGTCCCGTGAACGGACAAGATCTGGGAGCAAAGATCTACACCACCACCCGTGCTTCCGGCCAATGGAGCGAGCCACAGGAGCTCACGCTGTTCAAGGACAGCAGCATCACCTGCGGTCATCCTGCACTGAACGCCACGGGCGATACCCTGTACTTCGTTTCCGATGCCCCGGGAGGATTAGGCGGTAAGGATATATGGTTCGCTGAGTTTGACGGCACGGAGTGGTCGATGCCCGTTAACCTGGGTCCGCAGATCAACACCTCGGGCGAGGAACTCTACCCCACTATCCGCAGCAACGGCACGCTATACTTCGCCTCAACCGGACAACCGGGCTATGGCGGATTGGACATCTTCAAGGCCGAACGTGACAGCACAGCCATCGACAGTCTGTCGGGCTTAGGCTGGGCAGTCTATAATATGGGTGCACCGTTCAACACCAACGGCGACGACTTCGGCATCACCTTTGCCGGCGAAGGAGAGCAAGGGTTCTTTTCCTCCAACCGCGGGCAGAAGAAAGGGTTTGACCAGCTATACAGCTTCATCCTGCCGGAGATGGAGTTCATTGTGGAAGGAACAGTTAGCGACAACAACGGCACACCTATAGCCGATGCCGCCATCCGATTGGTGGGCAACAACGGCGCAAACACCAAACTGCAGGTACGTCGCGACGGTACGTACAAGATTAAGCTCCAGCGCGATACGAAGTACGTGATGCTCGGCACAGCACGCGGCTACCTGAACCAAAAGCAGGAGCTGAACACCTTCGGATTGAACGACAGCAAGACCTACACGCAGGACTTCACCCTGTCGCCCGTAAGCAAACCCGTGACGATGGATAATATCTTCTACGAGTTCGGCAAATGGGATCTGACACCTGCCTCCGAGACCGGTTTGGCAGCTCTGGTCAAACTACTTAACGACAACCCGAACATCACCATCGAACTATCCGCCCACACCGACTACGTGGGCAATGACGCCGCCAACAAAGAGCTGTCGGCCAAACGTGCACAGAGCGTAGTGAACTACCTGGTGCAACACGGCATCGAACGCGAGCGTCTGACGCCCGTAGGCTATGGCGAGGAGAAACCCGTGGTGGCCGACGCCACACTGCACGGCAAGTACAAGTTCATACCTGTTGACCAGGCACTGACCGAGGAGTTCATCATGACGCTCAGTAGCGATCAGCAAGAAATATGCAACCAGATCAACCGCCGCACGGAGTTCAAAGTGCTGCGGACGACGTATAAACTATACTAAATCGGCCGTTAGCCATTAGCTATTGGCCATTAGCAGCCAAAGGCTAAAAGCAAAAAGCAAAAAGCCAATATGAAGCAATACTTAGATTTATGCCGCCGGGTGCTCGATGAGGGCGTACAGAAGACCGACCGCACCGGCACTGGCACCATCAGCGTGTTCGGTCACCAGATGCGTTTTCCCATGGCGGAGGGCTTTCCGCTGCTCACAACCAAGAAGTTGCACCTGAAGTCGATCATCTACGAACTGCTGTGGTTCTTGCAGGGCGATACGAACGTCCACTACCTGCAAGAGCACGGCGTACGCATCTGGAACGAATGGGCTGACGAGAACGGAGAGCTTGGCCCTGTTTACGGTCACCAATGGCGCTCGTGGCCGGACTATAAAGGCGGAACGATTGACCAGATAAGCCAAGTGGTGGAGATGATCAAGAAGACCCCCGACTCACGCCGTCTGCTGGTCAGCGCATGGAACGTAGCGGAAGTGGATACGATGGCTTTGCCGCCCTGCCACACCCTGTTCCAGTTCTATGTAGCCAACGGCAAACTCTCGCTGCAACTCTACCAGCGCAGTGCTGATATCTTCCTCGGCGTGCCGTTCAACATCGCATCCTACGCCCTGCTGCTGCAGATGATGGCGCAGGTAACGGGGCTTGAGTGCGGCGACTTTGTGCACACCTTCGGCGACGCACATATCTACCTCAACCACCTGGAGCAAGTCAATCTGCAACTCACGCGTGAACCGCGACCGCTGCCTAAGATGCTCATCAATCCCGACGTGAAGTCGATCTTTGACTTCAAGTACGAGGACTTTACATTAACCGATTATAATCCCCACCCGCACATAGCGGGCGTAGTAGCCGTATGATCTCCATCATTGTAGCCATAGCTGAGAATTACGCCATAGGCATGCAGGGCGGACTGTTGTGCCACCTGCCGGCTGACCTGCAGCACTTCAAGCAGATAACGTCCGGTCACACCGTGATCATGGGCGAGCGCACCTATCTGTCGCTGCCCAAGCATCCGCTGCCCAACCGCAAGAACATCGTCATCAGCGACAATCCTGCCTTCCGGGACGAGCAGGCTATCGTGACCCGCTCAATCCCTGAAGCCCTGCAGCACGTAGCGGCTGACGAGGAGGCTTTTGTCATCGGCGGCGGGATGATCTACCGGCAGTTCATGACCATAGCCGACAAGCTGTATATCACGCACATTCATCATAGTTGGGAGGATGCCGACACGTTCTTCCCCGTGATCGAACCGGCCGTCTGGCGTCAGACAGCCGCCGAGCACCGCGATGCTGATGACAAGAACCCCTACCCGCTCACGTACGCCGAGTACGTCAGAATTGACAAGTGACAATCGACAGTTGGCACGGTTCTTGCACCGGTAGGGGTGAACACTAAAATTTTCGAATTATGAAACGGACACAGTTAATGGTACGCACAGTGGCTATAGTAGCCATTGCGCTATGCAGTTTGAATAGTTTTGCCGCCCCGCTGACAGCCGGCATTGAGCATGTTACGGTCTTCACCAGCGGTGCCGAACTGGCACAGAAAGTATCCCTGCCCTTGCAGGCCGGTGACAACACCGTGGTTATTGAAGGACTGTCGCCCTACATCAACGAGCAGAGCCTACAGATAGCCCTGGGCGGAGGAGTGATCGTTCAGCAGTACGCCTTCTCGACCGACTACCTGAGTGCCGACAAGCGCCGCATGAACACGGCCGCACTCGAGGACAGCCTGAAGATGGCGCAAGATGCACTGCAGGACGCCGAACGACGCATCAGCACACTCACGCAGATGCAAGTGCTGCTGCAAACAGGCGTCAACACCACACTCACAGCCAACACCGGCGTAACAACTGCCACCATCGACAAGAACCTGCAGTACTTCCGCACCAACGCCCTGGAGCTCTCCAGGCAACTCGACGCCACCAAAGCCGAGAAAACCAATCTTGACAAGCGCATCAAAGCCCTGCAGCAGCAGATCCGCGAGAACGGCGGACTGAAGGTAAACAAGGCAGGTATCGTAACTTTGGAACTCAACTCGCCGAAGAAACAGACCATCACAGCCGCGCTGAAGTACTTCACGCCGCGCGCCGCATGGTACACCACCTACGATCTGAACATCGCTGACCTGAATTCGCCCATCGGACTGCTGATGAAGGCACACGTGAGTCAGACCACCGGCATCGACTGGCAGAACGCCCGTCTCACCCTATCCACCGGTCACCCCTCGCGCAGCAACGAAGCACCCGAACTGAGCACATGGTGGCTGCAGCAACAAGTGATCTACCGCCCGCGCGCGACCTACGCCGCCAAGAACATGGTGATGGCATCGGCCGTGATGGACGAAGCGGTCGCTGAGGAAGAACTGGCTGCCGGCAGCATTGGTAATTACGTAGAGACCACCGAGCAAGCCATCAGCGTAGAGTACGCCATCAGCCTACCCTACACCATCGCCGGCAACGGCAAGGAGCAGATGATAGCCTTGCAGGAGAAGCAGATAACGGATGTATCCTTCGCCTACTACGCTGCCCCTCGCATCGATCAGAGCGCGTACCTGGTAGCGTACATCAACAACTGGAGCGCCCTCAACCTGCCCGATGGCACGGCTAACATAACCTACAACGGCACGTACTACGGCGAGAGCCGGCTGGCCGCAAACAACGAGGAGGCACGCGTTCGCCTCACCCTCGGCGACGACCCTCAGGTGAAGATCAAGCGTGAACTGACCGCCCGGAACGGCAAGACCAGCGGCAACAACAAGCAGGTCAGCTACACCTATACCACAACCGTTCGTAACGACAAGAAGGAGCAGATCACCCTCACGCTGAACGACCAGTATCCGGTAAGTACGACCAAGGAGATACAGGTTAGCGTCAGTGACAAGAACACGCCCGCCACAACGGAAAACAAGCAGACGGGTATCCTGACCTACCAACTGAAGCTTGCACCGGGAGAGACGCGCACAATTGAACTGTCGTACACCGTCAAGTACCCGAAAGACTGGCAGATAAACCTCTAACCGGCACAACGACACCGGATCATCTATCATATTAAACCCCTTACTACCCGCAAACACTATGAAACGCGTATTACTCATTTCTATGCTGCTGAGTAGCACTATGCTATTCGCGCAACAGACAGGCAGCATACAAGGCACCGTAGTGGATAGCCAGTCCGGCCAGATCATGGAGATGGTGGCCGTGCAGCTGTTCGCCTATGCGGATGGTGACTCAACCATGGTTACCGGTGCGCAGACTGACATGGAGGGCTTCTTCTACTTCATGAAGGTCAAGGAGGGTGACTACAAGATCATCCTCTCCTCGCTGGGCTACCACACACGTATCATCCCCGTCAAACTCACACCGGAGAAGATGATTCACGACCTCGGCCGACTGACGATGGTGGAGGACGTACAGACGCTGGCAGAGATTGATGTCAAGGGACACGCCGCGGAGATGACCGTCAAGGGCGACACCATCGAGTATAATACCTCTGCCTACAAGATGGAGGAAACAGCCGTGGTGGAAGACCTGCTGAAGAAGATGTCGGGCGTGACGGTGGACAAGGAGGGCAACGTAACCGTCAACGGCGAGACCATCAAAGCCGTGCGCGTGGATGGCAAGAAGTTCTTCGGCGACGATGTGCAGACCGCCACCAAAAACATCCCCGCCGAGATGATTGAGAAGATCCAGGTGCTTGACGAGAAGAGTGAGACATCGAAGATGACCGGCTTTGACGACGACGAGTCGGCACGCGTCATCAACCTCACGCTCAAGAAAGACCGCAAGCAGGGAATGTTCGGCAACTTCAACGGCGGCATAGGTGCTGATCTGGTAACCGATGACGACAAGTGGTTCAACTACGGCAACCCTGCCTTTGGCGCCACGGCAGCCGAACGCACCAAGCACTTCTTCGAGAACGACTTCCGCTACACAGCCGGCGCTTTCATGAACATCCTGTCCGGCAACAGCCAGACAACGGTCATCGCCAACGCCAACAACACCAACGAGATACGTATGGGGCGCGGCCGAGGTGGATGGGGTACGCAGAACCAGGGTATAACCCGCGCTGAAAACATCGGCGTGAATACGAATATTGACGTCAGCGAACGCGTGCCCGGCATGCTTCTCGGCGGCGACGGACAACTCGCGCACTCGCTCAACGACACCCGCTCTACCTCCAAGAAGGAGAGTTACACCAATGACAAGAACTATCTGGAGAACGAGACATCCAACTCGCTGTCCAATACCTGGGATGCGAATCTGCGCCTGGAGATGGAATATACGATTGACAGCATGAACAAGATCCTCATCCAACCGCAGCTGAGCTACACCAACACCGTGCAAAGCACCGACAAGTCCTACTCCAACGCCGAGTACGCCGATGGTACGGACACCACCATCATCAGCGATGGTACGCAAATGCGCAACACCACCAGCCGCGACATAACAGGCAAGCTGCAAGTGATCTACACACACTCGTTCCTCAAACCCGGGCGCAAGCTCACGCTCACGGCCAACGCAGGTGTCACTGACACCAAGGGACACACCGACACCCGCGCCTTCGACAACCTGGGCGACAGCACACTGGTCAATCAGTTCACCAACAGCGGCAACACTGCCGTTAACTACAGCCTGCGCGTATCATATATCGAGCCGCTCTATCAGAAAGAGCACATGCTCGAGATTGCTGCCCTCGCCAGCGGTAACAACCGCACATCCAACAAGGATCAGTACGACATCGGTGCTACGGACACCACCTTCAACGAGGAATACAGCAACCACCTCCTGAACGACTTCTTCACCGAGCAGATCGAGCTTAACTACCAGTGGAAGCACGATAAGTTCAACCTCACTGCCGGCGTCAAGGGACTGCTGTCGCAAACCCACTCACGCACCTATTACGGCAAACCCGGTGCATACGTGCTGCAACGCGACACGCTGCTCAACGTATTCAACATCTCGCCAAACATCAATTTCCGCTATAAGTTCGGCAAGAAGGAGTTTGCCCGTATCCGCTACAACGGCACAACAGTGCAGCCGACAATCACGCAGCTCGAACCTGTTCGCAACAACTCCGATGCCATGTACGAAACGGTGGGTAACCTCAACCTCAACCCCGCGTTCCGCCATCGCTTCCATCTGATGTATTCGAAGTTCAATGCGGAGCAGTTCTGGAGTCTGATGACCGGCATCCGCGGTTCGTTGACCAAGGATGCACTCGTCGGCAACACGATTTACGACGAGACCGGCAAACGCTACCAACAGACCGTCAACGCCAAGGATCTACCCTTTGAGATTGGTGGCGATCTGATGTTCAACACGCCATTTGCCAACAAGATGATGCAGTTCAACACGCGCACGAACATCAGTTATAACCGGCGCGTAGGATACATTTCCCGCGAGCACACTGCCGCTGAGATCGCCGCAATGATTGCGGCCAATCAACTTGCGCTGGGCGACAAATCGCTGTCCGGCAACGTGCAGGTGAGCGAGAACCTGACACTCCGCTTCACGCACGATCTGGTGGATGTAGGCGTGGTGGGCGCATTCAACTACAGCTACACCCATAACAACCTCAGCGCCAAAGCCACAAGCAATGTGTTTGACTGGTCGGTGACCGGTGATATCAGTTTCAAGCTGCCCAAGTCATGGACCATCGGCGCCGATTGCGGTTACACGGCACGTTACGGCTACGGATTTGCTGATCCCAACGAGGTGGTACTCAATGCATCCATCTCCAAGAGTTGGTCCAACGCCACCCTCACGCTCAAGGCATACGACCTGTTGCACCAGAAGAAGAGCATCGTGCAGGTTGTGGGCGAGAACTACGTGCAATACAAGGAGTATAACACCCTACCCACGTACGCCATGCTCACCTTCACCTATCGCTTGAACAAGATGGGCAGCCTGAAGGCCAGTGGCTTTGCCGGACATGTGCAGGAAATGATCGAGAGCGGCCAACAACCCGGACAACCCGGCAAGGGGGGAATGCCGCCCATGGGACCGCCGCCCGACCGCAGATAACTCACGCAGCCAAACATGGCTGCACTAAAACGGACATTCGACATTCAACTATATGAACAACTTACTATACATCACTTGGGACGTTGACCCCATCCTGCTGCATTTCGGCGATGGCGGTATTCGTTGGTACGGATTGCTTTGGGCTATCGGTTTGTACATGTGTTACCTCATTCAGGTGCGTCTGTACAAGCACGAGAACTGCCCTGCTGACTGGGCGGACAAGATCTTCGTATGGATGACGCTGGGCGTTATTATCGGCGCGCGTATCGGCCACTGCTGGTTCTATGAGTGGCACGATGTTACGCTTCCCTGGATGACGGCATACTGCAGGGCCATGGACATCAGCACCGATCCCGTGCAGATTTTCGGATGGACTATCCGCTACCGCAATCCATACATCGAGCACCCCTTCTACTTGCTCAGGATCTGGGAGGGAGGCTTGTCGTCACACGGCGGAGCAATTGGCTTGTTCCTGGCCGCGTGGCTGCTCAATCGCAAGCATTTCAGCAAGGAGCCCAAGTTCCACACCTCGATGATCTGGATCCTTGACCGCCTGTGCATCGGCGTGGGCGTAACGGCTACGCTCATCCGCTTGGGTAATCTGATGAACTCCGAGATCTACGGCGGACCGACCGACCTGCCGTGGGGATTCATCTTCGTGCGCGACGGACAGACCGTTCCCTGCCATCCTACGCAGATCTACGAGATGCTCTATTGCATCGTGGCACTTATCACCACCTCGCTCATGTATCGCTACGGCAAGGCCTACCGACGCGAAGGACTGTTGCTCGGCACGTTCCTGCTCATCGTATTTGTCACGCGGTTCTTGCTCGAGTTCATTAAGAACGACCAGGAACTCTTCGAAGCCGGACACCTACTCAACATGGGACAACTGCTCAGTATTCCGTTTATCATCCTGGCAGCCTGGCTCGTCATACGTGCCTTCATGCGTCCCATGAATCCCGACACAGCTATTGAGCCGAAAGTCGAAAGTCGAAAGTCAAAAGCCTGAGATGCCTAAGCGGATTGCTCATATAATTATCTTATGCAGTTGGGCAACGTTGGCTTGGGCGGAAGCAGATACAATCGTCGTTGTGCATCAGCACGCCGACACCGTCAAACTGCAGGAAGCCACGCAAACAGTGGAGATCAGCGACGCTATGCTGCTTGATCTTGTTGCGCAGCAGAGCCGCCTGATAGCCGACTCCCTCGCTGCCCTCGACAGCACAGCGCTCGACAGTCAGCAAGCCAGGGAACGACTCCTGGCCATGCAGGAGCAACTCCGCCGCGATTCACTCACACTCGACTCGCTGCGCATTGACTCGATACGAATGGAGACGCAGCGGCTCGTACACGAGACAGGCATACAGGTCGAAGTGCAGGACATACGCGTCGAGAAGCACATTTTCCGCGACGAGGAGCAAGACCGCGAAGACATACGCCGCTACATCCGCCAGCGCTACTCGCCATGGTACAAGGAGGCGCGGACACTCGTGCAGTTCACGCAGAACTATATCTCTCCCAACTGGTACAAAGGCGGTCACTCCAGTCTGTCAATGCTGGCGCTACTCAAGGGACAAATCAACTACAAGAAAGGCAAGTTTGTCTGGGAGAACACCGGCGAGTGGCGAATAGGTATTTCCACCACCGCCAAGAGCGACACCGTGCACAAGGTCAACGTAACCGACGACCAGTTCAAGATCTACTCCAAGGCGGGCTACCAGATCTATCGCGACCAACTGCTGGTGTCGGGTGCAGTGGATTTTCAGACCACTTTCCTACCCTCCTGGAAAACCAACAGCAAGCAACTCAAATCAGGCTTCCTGACGCCTATACGATTCAACATGAGCGTCGGTCTGGACTACAAACCCGTCAGCTGGGTGACCATCAACGTTTCGCCTGCCACCTACAAGATCGTGCACGCTACCGTTAAGGATCCCGCGCGCGTGACGGTAACGGAGTTTGGTATCGACGAGGGCAAATACACCCTCTCCGAGTTCGGTAGCTCGATTCGCGTGGAAGCCAAGTACAAACCCCTGCGAGAGATTGAACTATACACCCTGCTCTATTTCTACACCAACTACAAGCAGGTGGAGTTCGACTGGCAGATTGAGTGCGACTTTATCATCAACCGTTTCTTGTCCACTCACCTCACGCTCCATCCGCGGTTTGACTCAACCGTCAAGTCCGACGAAAAACCCAAAATGCAATTCAAGGAACTGCTATCCATAGGCTTTAACCACTATTTCCGCTAATATGAACCACCTTCACCGCATAGGGCTTCTGCTCCTTTCACTCTTCACCATTCACCTTTCACCTCGGGCAGCCGAGTACATCGGTCGCGTGGTGGATGAGAAAGGTGCGCCGATCAGTTACGCCACCGTCTATATGGCCGACGATCCTATTGTCGGTACGGCTACCTCCGGCAACGGCTTGTTCCGGCTGCAGACCGACCTGCCTATCTTCTCCGAACTTATCGTCTCGTTCATCGGCTACGAGAAGCAGACCCTCCTGCTCAGCGAACTGCACGACGATACCACCACCATCGTCATGAAGGAGCAGCCTATTCATCTTGAGGAAGTCGTCATCGCTGCCAAACCTCAGAAGCAGAAGAACAAACGCAGGCGCATGCAAGACCTGCTTGCGGCGGTCTATCGCCAGATGCAAACCGACTTCCCCCTCACCGCCACAGGCTATCATATTGTCAGCGATGTCCGCATGGATGCCGAGGACGAACCCTGGGGGATGGAGCAGATGATTGCCAATGTGGTTGTTATGCCGCAGAAGGGACATATCGCCAAGGATTTCCGCACCGGCAAGAAAGGCGCGATTCCAACTGACTCCATTCAGTTTGCGGGCGAATATTGCAAGCGGTATTTCGATGCGTCCATTCGCGGACGGGCAGACACACTATTGGCAGGCAACAGCCTCGAGAGCATCCACCCCGATATGCGCAAGGCGGCCAACGCCGTGGACTCCGGTGTGGTTGTACACCGAACGCTATGGAGCATGGGAAACATCGTTTATGACTTCGCCAACACGATGACGGACATCAGCCACTGGCAGGTTAGCAACGAGAGCGAGGGAGAAACAGTGCTCACCTACACCGAGAACCAGAATATCATCGGCATGTTCATCTACCGGATGAAGCGCCACTATATCCTGCGCTCCGATGACCTGAGCGTCCTGCGCTTTGCCGAGCGCGCACATGTCGAACTCAATATACCCTTCGGCTACAAGGTCAAGCCCAATGAGATGCAGATGCTC
Source organism: uncultured Bacteroidales bacterium (assembly GCA_946403215.1). Lineage (GTDB taxonomy): Bacteria > Bacteroidota > Bacteroidia > Bacteroidales > Paludibacteraceae > Colicola. The sequence goes on from CAMIZG010000036.1 coordinate 14,982, forward strand.
AACCTGCTCAACATGGGCGAGAAGCAGATCGAGCAGTACCGCATTCGCAAGGTGCATGCTGACATCAGCCTCAACACTATCTACCGTGAACGCGACGGACACCTCTATACGCTGGAGAAGAACCTCGTTTCCAACGCCACCATTGTCGGCAAGCGCAAAGACCGCAAACCCAGCGGACGAGGTACGGTCACCACCAAAGACACGATCCCCCTCTCCATCCGCGCCACACAACGCGTCACTACACTTCGCACACGCGACGTACAGCCGATCCCGCGCCAGCAAATCCGCAACCGCGTACCGCGAACCATCGTGCCCATTTATGACTAATAGCAATCACTAACAAATATCATATTATGAAAAAACTATCAACCATCCTCATCGCCCTTCTGGCAAGTATCAGCCTTGTAGAGGCGGCAATCATTGAGTTAGACGGAAAGTTTGAAGACTGGGATGCTGTGCCCGCTGACAAACTGTTCAAGGCAAACTACGGCGAGAATGCCATCTTCACGAACCTGTATGAGTTTAAGTTGGTACAGGAGGGGGATGCTGTATTCTTCTACGTAGAGTTCAACGATAATGTGTTCGACTACTACGAGAACGGCCGGTTCACCGGAAACGGCTACTATGTGGAGAACTTCCGCATGCTGATCAGCGCGGACAATAACCCCGAAACGGGCTGGTCGGGCGATCTATGGACTACCAAAGGCGCCGACTATGAGATAGAAGGCAGTTGGTACAACTATTCGGAAGGCAAACCGCAATCCTTCTGGACAATGCTCTACACGTTCGCCGGAAGCAAGCCTACCGAGTGGAAATGGGAATATACAAAGCACGATGTAGTGACGTCGGCTGAACCTGTCAAACTCCCCAACTCGCACATGGCAATAGAGGCTAAGATCGATCTGTCGCTCTTCCCCGTCAAGCCGGTCAATGTGAAGATTGGTATGTGCACCGTCAACGCCGACATGAAAGAGTCCGGTGTCCTGCCGCAACTAATCAAGATAGGCGACAAGCGTATTCCCTCAGAAATGTTAAGCACGCGTCCGCAGGCGCCGAAGGTTGTCCCCAACCCCGTCAAACCCCGGCCACGTATGCAGCCCGCGCAACCTGCACCAAAGAAATAATTTATTCAAAATAATTTGCAAAAGTCATTTATTTTTCGTATCTTTGTATCCACAAACAAAAACACTAAAAAAATGAAACAGACAATAATCCTATTAGCCGCAGCTCTGATGATGAGTGCATGTGGAATGCTGAAGAGCAGCAGTAGTCAACAATCGACCGGCAGCCAGTCGGCAGCAATTAGCAGTTCGGAGACTACCCCCACGACTGCAGGACAAGGTGCAGGCAATGCTTTGCATGCCTTGTACACCCAGTTCAAGGCTGACGGCAACAAGTATGACTACACCAACATGCAGAACATACTTAACACCGTTACGCTGGTTGCCAACTGCGAAGGACTGAAGCAGAACTACAAGGACAAAACTTACCTCTCCGAGTTCGGCAAAGGCATGATAGCCAGTTCGCTGGGATTAGTAACGCAAAACAACGTGGAGACCGTTACCAACAGCCTGGTTGATATGGTCAAGAACAGCGAAACAACGCAATCTGCTACCTCAGCAGTGCAGAGCACAGCCTCTACCGCAGCCGGTTATGCCAATACCGCCGCTCAGTATGCCGGTGCCTTAAGCACGCTGCTCGGTGCCTTTGGCGGCAAGTAACTACCGGCAGGTATTCATACATTTGCGCTACAAAAGGTCAACAACCACCAAACAATATGGATAAGAGATTTATTGTCACTATCGGCCGCGAGTTCGGTACAGGCGGACGCCGGATAGCCACGGAGTTGGCTGAGTTGCTGGGCGTCAAGCTGTACGACCGCCAGCTGCTGGACACGATCAAGGAACGCTACATGATGACGCAGGAGGATATTGACTACGTCAAATCGATCAAACGCCGCTGGTGGTATGAGCCGGTGTCGGCGGACATGTACCGCGACGAGGAGTTCCTCGTGCTGTCGCTGGCGCACAAGGAGTCGTGCGTGCTGCTCGGACGGACAGGTTTTCATATCTTCCGCAACGAGCCGAACGCCTTCAAGGTGTTCCTGATGGCGGACAAGGCTTTCCGTCTTGACAACGTGGCGCGCCGGGAAAACATCAGCCGGGAAGAGGCGGAAGCGCTCATCAAGAAAGTGGACAAGGCGCGTGAGAACTTCACCAAGACCTTCAGCGGCAACACCCGCTACGATGCCCGCAACTACGACCTTGTGCTGAACGTCGCCGGCCTCAATCCCTCCGACGTGGCACAAATGATCGCCAACTGCGTGAAACAGAAATTAGGACTGTAATGCTTACACCGCAAGATATGGCACTTCAGAACCTCTCAATGTTTGACAAGTATGTCAATTCTCCGGATCCTTCCGTTCGCAAGTGTGCCAAAAACTGGCGCACTGCTATCGGACTGCAAGCAGTGGACGGCTTGACGGTTTCCGATTATCTCATCCAGTTGGCAATTCGTAATTTGGAAGGCGAACTGACCATGGACGAAGTGGAGGAACTTCTGGAAAAGGAATATAGGAAAAATCGTCATGAAGTCTTTTCTTCCGAATATGAGATCGTTCCTGAAAGTGCTAACAGGAATAAATACAAATGCACTATGGATGAAATAGCCGTATTGCGAACCGTAAGACTACAACCGGAGTTGACGATTAAACAACTCGCCGAGAAGATCAGAAAATCGGAAGATGATGTTAGGCGCATTACGGAGAACTTGATAGCGCACGGCATGCTTCGCCATGAACACGGCAAAGAAGAAGGGGATTGGGATATCGTTTATGACTATTAACACCCCCACAAGTACCCCCACAAGCACAGGACAAGTACAGGACAAGTTCGGGATAAGCACCCCCACAAATATACCGGAAACGATAGCACGTGTAATTCGGGCGTTAGCAGGAGATAAGCAACTAACCGGAAAAGAGTTGATGAATGCAGTAGGTCTGAAGGATCGAAAGAATTTTATAGAATATTCTCTCAACCCTGCCATAGAGAATGGTTTTGTGCGCTTGCTCTACCCTGCCAGCCCGCGCCATCCACGGCAGAAATACCTGCTAACCGTTAAAGGATTAATGGTGTTAAATCAGTAACACAAAGAATAGTGAATTATTGTTATTTGGAGAATTATTGAAAAATTTGCCAACAATCGAAGAAAAAATGCAGAAAACGTTTGCATAATTGCAAAAAATGTTGTATCTTTGCAGATAATTTAGAAAAACGAATATTCCCTATGATTAACCGCACATCGTAAAGGCGAAGGATGGCACAAAAGGTATATAAGGCGAGCACAATGTGCTCGTTTTGCATTTATAGGTGCGCCATGTTAGGCATTTCTGCTTAAAAATCTCACTTTCTCGAAATATTCTTCCACCATTATTTGCAAAAGTCATTTTTTTTTACTAATTTTGCATCCTCTCTCATTTTGTGAGAGTGCTGAGCAGTACCTTTGCACCGTGAAAAACTAACGCACATGAAAGAAAAATCGTCAACTGCTTATTTGTTTGAGTGCTACATCTGGCTCGTAAACACACTTGCGCGCGGTCCTATTTCTCGCGCAGAACTGGATCGCAAATGGGCGCACTCGTCCGCTAACGCGTACAAACAAGATGCTCTTCCCGAGAGTAATTTCCATCGCTGGCGCAGAACGGTCGAGCTGATCTTCGACATTACCATCGCCTGCAATTCCAACAACGAGTATTACATCGCCGAAATGGACGAATCGCGCGATGCCGATTTGCATAATCGTTTGCTTACTATCATGGGCGTAAACAGCCTGCTCAAAGACAGCAAGAACCTCCGCGACAAGATTCTTTTCGAGCCTGTGCCTTC
>CAMIZG010000037.1 GCA_946403215.1 uncultured Bacteroidales bacterium
CTAGGCGACTAGAATAACGGAATAAACTAAAAACAACAAAATACTATGGCAAAGATTCAACCCTTAGCAGACCGCGTGCTCGTACAGCCCGCAGCTGCAGAAGAAAAGACTGTCGGAGGCATCATCATCCCTGACAGCGCAAAAGAGAAACCACTGCGCGGCACGGTGCTGGCAGTAGGCAACGGAACGAAAGACGAGGCAATGGTTCTGAAGGAAGGTGACACCATCCTGTACGGCAAGTACGCCGGCACAGAGCTGGAGTTCGACGGCGAGAAGTTGCTGATCATGAGGCAATCGGATGTATTAGCGAAGATTGGATAAACAACTAGTCAACTAGACAACTAGACGACTAGACAACTAGTAAAATCACACAACTATGTCAAAGATTATAACATATGATACCGAAGCCCGTGAGGCTTTGAAGCGTGGCGTTGACCAACTGGCTGACGCAGTGAAAGTAACCCTGGGTCCGAAAGGACGTAACGTCATTCTGGACAAGAAGTACGGCGCACCGCACATCACCAAGGACGGTGTGACGGTAGCCAAAGAGATCGAGCTGGACGACGCAGCCGAGAACCTCGGCGCACAGCTCGTAAAGGAGGTTGCCTCGAAGACGGGCGACCAGGCCGGTGACGGTACGACCACCGCAACCGTTCTGGCACAAGCCATCGTAGGCGTAGGCCTGAAGAACGTAGCCGCCGGAGCGAACCCGATGGACCTGAAGCGCGGTATAGACAAAGCCGTGAGCGCCGTAGTCGCTAACATCAAGGAGCAGAGCGAGGTGGTCGGTAACGATTTCGACAAGATCGAGCAGGTAGCCACCATCTCCGCCAACAACGATGCAGAGATAGGCAAGCTGATCGCTGACGCGATGCGCAAGGTATCCAAGGACGGCGTAATAACCATCGGCGAAGCCAAGGGTATGGACACCACCATCGACGTCGTACAAGGTATGCAGTTCGACCGCGGCTACATAAGCCCGTACTTCGTAACGAACACCGAGACCATGGAAGTGGAAATGGACAAGCCTTACATCTTGATCCACGACAAAAAAATATCCAACCTGAAGGAACTGCTTCCTGTTCTCGAGCCGGCAGTACAGAGCGGCCGTCCGCTGCTCATCATCGCTGAGGATGTGGACAGCGAGGCGCTGACCACGCTGGTAGTGAACCGTCTGCGTGCACAGCTGAAGATATGCGCGGTGAAGGCTCCTGGCTTCGGCGACCGCCGCAAGGAGATGCTTGAGGACATCGCCACGCTGACCGGTGGTGTAGTCATCAGCGAGGAGAAAGGCATCAAGCTGGAGCAAGCCACCCTCGACATGCTCGGTACGGCAGAGAACATCACCGTTACGAAGGAGAACACCACCATCGTGAACGGCGCAGGTGACAAGGAGGCTATTGCAGCACGCGTCGCACAGATCAAAGCTCAGATCGCAGCCACCAAGTCGAGTTACGACAAGGAGAAACTGCAGGAGCGTCTGGCCAAGCTCGCCGGCGGCGTAGCACAACTGAACGTAGGTGCAGCCAGCGAGGTGGAGATGAAGGAGAAGAAAGATCGCGTAGATGATGCTCTGAGTGCAACACGTGCCGCTATCGAGGAAGGTATAGTACCGGGCGGCGGCGTAGCGTACATCCGTGCCCAAGAAGCTCTCGCTAACGTGAAAGGTGAGAATGAGGACGAGCAGACGGGTATAGAGATTGTCCGCCGTGCTATCGAGGAGCCGCTCCGTCAGATCGTACACAACGCCGGTAAGGAAGGCGCAGTAGTTGTTGACAAGGTTCGCAACGGCAAGGGCGACTTCGGTTACGATGCACGCCGTGACGAGTACAAGAACCTGCTGGCCGCCGGTGTGGTAGACCCCGCGAAGGTAGCCCGGGTGGCTCTGGAGAACGCTGCATCTATCGCCGGTATGTTCCTGACCACCGAGTGCGTGATCGTTGACAAGAAAGAGGAGCACCCCGCTCCCGCGATGCCTAACCCCGGCATGGGCGGCATGATGTAACAGGTTGCTGCACTACAGATCATGACAACTGTACCGGTACTACTATTGACGGGCTATCTGGGTAGCGGCAAAACCACCCTACTCAACCGGATACTCAACAACCGTCAGGGCATCAAGTTTGCCGTCATCGTCAACGACATCGGCGAGGTGAACATTGACGCCGACCTGATTGCCAAAGGTGGCGTGGTCGGTCAGAAAGACGACAGCTTGGTTGCCCTGCAGAACGGTTGCATATGCTGCACGCTGAAGATGGATCTGGTGGAACAGCTCAACGAGATCACCTCGCAGAAAAAGTTCGACTACATCGTGATCGAGGCGTCAGGCATCTGCGAACCGGCACCTATCGCACAGACCCTCTGCTCCATACCGCAAATAGTAACGAACTACCAGGGTCACGACCTGCCCCGATTGGACTGCATCGTGACCGTAGTGGACGCACTGCGCATGCGTGACGAGTTCGGCTGCGGCGACAGCCTGCAGCAGAAAAACATAGGCGAAGAGGATATCGAGAAACTGGTCATCGAGCAGATAGAGTTCTGCAACAAAATCCTGCTGAACAAAGCCTCGGAGATAAGTCCTGATGAACTGGGTCACCTCACCGCCATCATCCGCGCCATTCAGCCCAAGGCAGAGATTATCCCGTGCGACTACGGCGATGTGGATTTCGACAAGATACTGAACACCCACGCCTTCGACTTTGACGACGTGGCCACCAGTGCCACCTGGGTACACGAGGTAGAGGCTCAAGGCAATGAGCACGACGATGACGATGATGAGGACGAGGATGAGCATCACGACCATCACGATCATCACGACCATCATCACCACCATCACCATGACGATGAGGGCGAGGCTGAGGAGTACGGCATAGGCACGTTCGTCTATTTCCGCCGTCGGCCGTTTGACCTGAACAAGTTCGACGAGTTCATTGCCCGCCACTGGCCGAAAGAGGTAATACGCGCCAAAGGCATGTGCTATTTCGACGACGAGTATGACATGTGCTACGTCTTCGAGCAAGCCGGCAGGCAGTTCAACCTCAAGCAGGCCGGCCAGTGGTACGCCACGATGCCCGAGGAGGAGCTCATGCTCATGGCCAAGAGCGAACCCGGTATCCTGCGCGACTGGGACGAGCGGTACGGCGACCGGATGCAGAAACTGGTATTCATCGGTCAGCACCTGGACAAGCACGCCATAGCCGAAGCTCTGGATGCCTGCCTGGCATAAGACGCACGTACGCAACTACAAGAACAGGGTCTGTCAGTTTGGACAGACCCTGTTTGTATCACACAACTACCGATCAATAGATGAAGGGAATGATTCGCTTGAGCTTCCTGCGGTCGAACTCATCGGGGAACTCCTTCTCATAACGCAGGTAGATGGAGTTGGCACGCGGCACAAGATTGCAGCAGCTGAACCAGAAGAACAGCACACCCGCCCACGACCAGGTAAGGATAGCAAAGCCCAACCACTCGGTAATCTCGCCAAAGTAATTGGCAGAGGTGACATACTTGTACAGCCCCTGCTTAGGCAAATAGTGACTCGTATCACCGGGCTTGCGCAAGTTGCGGATAACATGGTCGGAGTGCAAGTTGATAACAAAGCCTGTAACAAAGATCAGCGCACCGATTATAAACCTCGGGTCAGACACCCATGAGGCATCATACGGACGATACACAGGCGCGAAATGGAAAAGCCAATAGCCCTGAATATAGCCGTTAATCAGATTCCAAATCACCGACAAGCCCATGATAACCAATGGCATTTTGCCATTGCCGCGCATGAGCATCGGGAAGATAAACGAACGCTGGAAATAGTGCGCCTCAAACAAAAGGAAGAACAGCAGGTACGGTATCCTGCCACGTATCGGCGAGATACCCCACAAGTACAGCATTGCGATGAACACCGGGACCTCCATCAAGAACCAACCAACCTTGTTGTTGATCGCAGGCCCCCACTTATCGGTACGCATCTTGCCGTAACCCGCATCCACGAAATACAGTGCTACAAACACAACAAACCCTATCAGTGCCATCACAAACAGGAAGTTGTTGAAAAACTCTATTGAACTAAGATGTTCCATACACAATTTTACTTCATTGGTTCGGTTGATTTCACCAAACCGACTACAAAATTAGCACAAAAATCTTAAAAAAACAAACCTTTTTGATAATTTTATGCATTAGGGGCACGTTTTTCTTGTTTTTGACAAACAAACAAACCAATCACCACAAGTGCGATGCCCAGCCACTTACCCCATGGCAATTGCTCGCCGAAAAACGCCAACATGATCAGTGCGGTGAAAATCGGGCGTGCATTGTTGAACGCATTGGCCTCGGTGACACCGATCTTCCTGACGGTAAAGCAGAAGAGCACGAACGCCACCACCGACGACAGAACAGCCAGATAGCCAATGGCATACACTGCATCCATCGCATTGGGAGCCAACAGAAAACCTTCCGTCAGGCACGCCTTGCCCTCCACTATTGCCCACAGGGGGTAGAAGAAGAACAGCGCTATCACCTGCTCGTAGAAAACGATGGACAAGGGCGAGTAACGTGCAGGAATCTTCCGGAGTAAAATGGTATAAAGCACAGCCGAGCACACAGCCAGAAACGCCAGAGGGATACCTATAGGATTTCCCAACTCGAAGTTGTGCGCCCCCACCAGCACCAGCATGAACATTCCAACCGAGGAGATGAGGATACCAATTATATTGTTGCGCGTCACATGCTCGCGCAAGATGAGCCATGCCAGCCAAGGCGCAATAAGCGGCGACGTGGACAGCAAGGCCTCGGCTATTGTTGGCGATGAGAGCGAACGATAGCAATAGGTCTCAAAGATGAAGTATAGCACCGGCTGCATTGTCCCAGCCAAGAGGAAGAGAGGTAAATCCTTCCGGGCAATGCCTTGCAGAGCAAGCAGCGACTCCTTCCTGCCAAACGCTCGAGCAGACAAACCGACACCAAGCATGAGCAGAATAGCACAGGTGAAACGGATAATCATCAGCGTGAACGGACGAACATACAACAGCGAGTGCTGAACGGCGATACCCGAACCCGCCCAGATCAACATGGCCAGAATAACGGCGATATACGGTACGATTTTTTGCATAATTGAATAAAAATCACACAAAGTTACGGAAAAATTTGCAATTATGCAAAAAATTATGTAACTTTGTATCGTTTTTCACAAAAATAGCAACACCATCTTCAAATCAGAAATATTCAAATCATCAAATCATATGAAAGACACACAACTATTCGACCTTATCCGTTTGGAGCGTGAGCGTCAGACCAAAGGTATTGAACTCATTGCCAGCGAGAACTACGTATCCGACCAGGTACTCGAAGCCATGGGCAGCGTACTGACCAACAAGTACGCCGAGGGCTATCCAGCGCACCGCTACTACGGCGGCTGCGAGGTGGTTGACCAGGTAGAGGAACTGGCTCGCACCCGTCTGAAACAGCTCTACGGTGCAGCCTACGTCAATGTCCAGCCGCACTCCGGAGCACAGGCGAACATGGCGGTGTTCATGGCGTGCCTCAAGCCCGGTGACACGTTCATGGGGCTCAACCTCAGCCATGGCGGACACCTCAGCCACGGCTCGGCGGTGAACTTCAGCGGACTCATGTTCAACGCCATCGGCTACGACCTGAGCGAAGCCACGGGGTTGGTTGATTACGATGACCTGACGCGCAAGGCGCGGGAGCACAAACCCAAGCTCATCATCGCCGGTGCATCGGCGTACAGCCGTGAGTGGAACTACGAGCGTATCCGCACGGTGGCCGACGAGATCGGGGCCATCTTCATGGTGGACATGGCGCACCCGGCAGGACTGATTGCGGCAGGCCTATTGAAGAACCCGCTCAAGTACGCACACATTGTAACCAGCACCACCCATAAAACCCTGCGCGGTCCGCGCGGAGGTATAATCCTGATGGGTGAGGACTTCCCCAACCCCTGGGGCAAGACGACGCCCAAGGGCGAGGTGAAGATGATGAGTGCCCTACTCGACTCGGCGGTGTTCCCCGGCACACAAGGCGGTCCGTTGGAGCACGTGATTGCCGCCAAGGCAGTGGCGTTCGGCGAAGCGCTGCAGCCCGAGTTCAAGACCTACCAGCAGCAAGTCAAGCTGAACGCTGGCGTGATGGCACAAGCCTTCGTAGACAAGGGCTACAAGGTGATCTCCGGCGGCACGGACAACCACTCGATGCTGGTTGACCTGCGCACCAAGTACCCCGAGCTCACCGGCAAGAAAGCCGAGCAGGCACTGGTAGCCGCCGACCTGACGACCAACAAGAATATGGTGCCATTCGACAGCCGCTCGGCGTTCCAGACATCAGGACTGAGGTTCGGCACACCTGCTATCACCACCCGCGGACTGAAGGAAGACAGAATGCCATGGATAGTGGAGCTCATCGACCGCGTACTGCTCCATCCCGACGACGAGAAAGTGATTGCAGCCGTACGCGCGGAGGTAAATGCCGAAATGGTGAAATATCCGCTATTTGCCTGGTAAACAGTCTAGACACAATAAATACCCTATACCATGTACACAAAATTCCAACAACACTTACAGTCCGAGCTGCAGCAGATTGATGCGGCCGGCTTGTACAAACGTGAACGCGTGATCGTGAGCCCGCAGACCTCGGGCATACAGGTAGCCGCCAACGGAGGCGCGACCGATGTGATTAACTTCTGCGCGAACAACTACCTTGGGCTGGCGGACAACGCCGAGCTCATCGCTGCCGCCAAGAGTTGCATGGATCGCCGCGGCTACGGCATGGCGAGTGTGCGCTTCATATGCGGCACGCAGGACACCCATAAACAGCTGGAGCAGGCTATCTCGGAGTTTTTCGGCACGGAGGACACTATCCTGTACGCCTCGTGCTTTGATGCCAACGGAGGCTTGTTTGAGCCGCTGCTGACAGCCGAGGACGCTATTATCTCCGACGCGCTGAACCACGCATCAATCATCGACGGTGTGCGCCTGTGCAAGGCAGTACGTTACCGCTACGCCAATGGTGACATGCAGGATCTGGAGAAGCAACTACAGGCTGCTCAGGCACAACGCTTCCGCATCATTGCTACGGATGGCGTGTTCTCGATGGACGGCAATGTGTGTCCGCTGGACAAGATCTACGAGCTGGCGCAGAAATACGACGCGATGGTGATGGTTGATGAGAGTCACTCGGCAGGCGTGGTAGGCAAGACCGGTCACGGTGTGACCGAACGCTACAACCTGCGCGGGAAGATAGAGGTTATCACCGGCACCTTAGGCAAGGCGTTCGGCGGAAGTGTAGGCGGATTCACTACGGGCAAGAAAGAGATTATCGACCTGCTGCGTCAGCGCAGCCGTCCGTACCTGTTCAGTAACTCACTGCCCCCGATGATAGCCGCAGCCGGACTGCGAACGCTGGAGATCCTCACTCGCTCGAACGAACTGCAAGACCGTCTGCACGGCAACACAGAGTACTTCATCGGCAAGATGAAAGCCGCAGGCTTTGACATCAAGCCCACGGAGAGTGCGATCTGCGCCGTTATGCTGTACGACGCCAAGCTCAGTCAGGATTTTGCAGCCGAACTGCAGAAAGAGGGTATATACGTTACGGGCTTCTACTACCCCGTTGTGCCCAAAGACCAGGCACGTATCCGCGTACAGGTCAGCGCCGCACACACTCGCGAACAGCTTGACCGAGGCGTCAATGCTTTCATCAAGGTAGGCAAGCAACTGGGCGTACTCAAGTAGAACTCAGTAGGATTGATTACTCGTTGCGGCTGATGGCGTTCTGTTGCAGCACGCGCGAGTGCGGTGGCACACTGTGTGTGAGCCAGACGTTACCGCCGACAATAGTGTCGTGACCAATCGTCACGCGCCCAAGGATGGAAGTGTTGGAATAGACTGTGACACGATCCTCAAGGATGGGGTGTCGCGGCAAGTCAAGCGGACGTCCCTCGGCACTGTAAATATAGTTACGCGCACCGAGCGTAACGCCCTGATAGAGGGTAACGTGATTACCGATGATAGCCGTGGCACCTATCACCACTCCTGTGCCATGGTCAATACAGAAATACTCACCAATGGTAGCAGCCGGATGGATATCTATACCCGTCCGGCTGTGTGCTAACTCTGTCAGCATACGCGGTACGCGCGGCACACCAAGCAGGTACAAGGCATGCGCCGTGCGGTAGTGCAGCATAACTTGCGTGAGCGGATAGCACAGGATAACCTCACCGCGGTCGGTGACGGCAGGATCGTTATGCAGCATGGCATCGACGTCGGTTTGCAACAGCCGACTTACCTCGGGCAGTTGGTCAAGGAATGCATCGGGCAGTTCAAGGGCCTGCGGGATATCAGCAGCGGGGAAGTAGTCGGGAAACACCACGTGGCGCACATGCGCCATGAGTTGCTTGAGTTGTTCGATAGTGGGTATAATCATAATACAGACAAGTATCGTTCACCGGTGTCCGGCAGCAGTGCTACAATCATCTTTCCTTTGTTCTCGGGCATCTGCGCCAGTTGCATGGCAGCCCTGTACGCAGCGCCGGACGAGATGCCAACCAGCAGTCCCTGCGACTTAGCCAGGCTGCGGCTGCCTGCATATGCATCTTCATCTGTCATGGTGAGTATGGAATCCACGACTGAGGCATCGAATGTTTCAGGCACGAAGCCTGCTCCAATGCCTTGTATGCGGTGCTTGCCGGCTTTGCCCTGGGACAACACGGGCGACGAGGCAGGTTCAACAGCTACTATCCGGACCGCAGGATTGTGTGCTTTGAGCGCCTGCCCTACACCGCTAACTGTGCCGCCTGTGCCTACACCTGCCACAAAGATATCCACTTGTCCGCTGGTGTCCGCCCAAATCTCCTCACCCGTGGTGCTGCGGTGCGCAGCAGGGTTGGCCGGATTAACGAACTGCCCGAGGATAACTGCCCCGGGTATAGAATCGCGCAGTTGCTCAGCGCGGGTTATAGCGCCACGCATGCCTTCTGCACCGGGCGTAAGTTCAAGTTGTGCGCCGTAGGCTTTGAGCAGGTTACGGCGCTCAACGGACATCGAATCCGGCATCGTGAGAATAACCTTGTAGCCTCGAGAAACACCCACCCATGCCAAGCCTACACCGGTGTTACCGCTTGTTGGCTCAATGATAGTTGCGCCCGGCCGGAGCACACCACGCTGCTCGGCATCAATAATCATAGCCAGCGCCACCCTATCCTTCACACTGCCACCCGGATTGAAGCACTCGAGCTTGAGAAGCACACGGGCTTGCTGCCCTTCACCTCCGCTTATCTCTAACAATGGCGTATTACCTATCAGGTCGGTTAGATGCGTATAAATCATAGTTGTACAGATAGTTTACATGAGTTACTTATGCTCTGAGGCGAGCAAAATCTTCATCACCTCGGAGGGTTTGCCATCGGGCGTGAAGGCCCCCATCTCGTAGCTGCCCCACCCCAGCGGAATATACTCCGCCGGACGCCAACCGCCATACACCTCGGGTTCCCAGTAGAATATACCGGCGCATGAGTCAATGGCCTGGATGCGCTCCACAAAATCCGCCATAACAAACGCCGACGTTGTGTCGCGGCTGAACATTCCTACCTCGGCTATCATCACCGGGCAGTGCCAGTCGGCTATCAGTCGGCGGATATTCGCCTCAGCCAGTTCGTTCATCTCCTGCCAGCTTTTGCCGCCGTTCCAGGCGCTCATCATCGGGTAGTGGCTCAAGCCTATCATATCCCACTTGCCTCCATGCTCGTGCAGCGATTGCCAAAACCAATCGCGGCGCTCATATGCGTTATCCACGTGGACAATGACCACTATATTCGGAAACACCTCTTTGGCCGCGTTGTAGCCCGCCGTAGTCAGACCTGCGTAATTATGCCATTGGCTCTCAGCCATTGGCTGTTGGTCGTCAGCAGTTGGCGGGAAAACCTTACCTACAGGCCAAAGCATTCCGTTGGGCGTTTCGTTGCCAATCTGCAACCACTCGGGCTCAATACCTGCCTCACGCAGCGAAGTGAGCACGTCCAGCGTGTGTTCACGAACGGCAGTAAGCAACTGCTCGTAGGTATAATCCTGCCACGCCTCGGGGATTGTCTGGCTATGGGGGTCTGCAAAGAAGTCGGAGTAATGGATATCCACCATCACGCGCTGTCCTTGCCCGGCCGCACGCTTGGCGAGATAGATCAGGTCGTCCTTGTTGCTCCAGCCAGTCTTGTGGTTCACCCATACGCGCAGGCGCACGGCGTTCATTCCCAAACCACGCAACAGAGCAATGCAGTCCACACCGGCATCAGATGAAAACTCGCCATTGGACGAAGTACTTACGCCATCCTGAAAGAACGGCACACCGTCGTGCTCCATCTCGCTCAACCAACTAAGGTCGCATCCTCTTGCCCACGAACCGCGCGGACTATCGGTCTGCTTGCTACAGCCAATCAACGTAGCCAGGCACATAACGGCTAGCGCCACCATCGGCATCACTCGGCTAAATACTTTGTGTACAGGTCTTTTCATTGTATTTCAAATTTTGCATGCAAAGATACGACAAAAAACTGACATTTGCAAATTTTTTAGTCATTTTTTAGGCAAAAGGCTTGCATAATTCAAAAAAAATTCGTACCTTTGTATGCAAAATGTGAAATAGTACCAGCAACAACAGAAAAATACACAATAATTCATTCACTAACCTATTAAATCTTTACAACAATGAGTGACAAAAACGATTCAACAAGAAGAATTAGCATCATCGCATTGATTTTCAGCATCATTGCGCTGCTGATTAACCTGTTCATTTTCTTCAGTCTGCGCGATCTTCTGTTCGGTCAGAAGGGCGAGCCAGAACAGCCCGCAGTAGAACAAGTACAGCCTGCTCAACCGGCAGCACCTCAGGCAGAAGAAGCCGAAGAGCCTGCTCCCATCGTAGTAGCTGACGAACCCGTGAAGAAGAAAGCTCCGACCGCAGCCTTCATCGATCTGGGTCTGCCCAGTGGTACCAAGTGGCGTAGTCTGAACGAGGACGAGTTGCTGACCTTCGACGACGCGGTAGCCAAGTACGGCAAGCAACTGCCCAGCCAAAAGCAGTTCACCGAGCTCTATGAGAAATGCACTTGGCAGGAGCTCAAGAACGGTGGCTACAAGGCTACGGGTCCGAACGGCAACTCGGTTATCTTCCCGCTGACCGGTTACATCAACTGCACCGGCGAGTTCCGCGGAGACAAAGAGATGGGTGACTACTGGACATCGACTCCCAAGAAGGACACCGATGAGGCTTATCGCGTAGCGATGATGAAAGACAAAGGCGTGAAGATCGTGCTGCACACACGCTGCTATCAGCGCGCTATTCGTCTGGTGGAGAAATAATCGTTCCCTAATTCCGCCCACCTATACAACAAAAGGAGTAGTCAAGCCGGCTACTCCTTTTCTGTTGGCACATTGGCACTACTTACTTGACAAGATTGATGTAATAGAACGTTGTATCGCCATTGAGCGTAGCGATTATATCCTGCAGAATACGTTCGGGGTGCACCACCCCGCTCTCCCAGAAGTCATTGGCACCTGATGGCAGGCAACGCTTGCGGAAATTATACAGGCGTCCGGTTTGGTACGCCTTGAAGAGCGCATGCTGGCTGTTCATCTCAATCAGTGCGTCACGCGAGGGCACATTGCAGCCCAGCCACACATCGGCATCAGCAAAGGTAAGAAGTGCCTGCTCAAAGGTGAGCGGGATCGAGCTCTGGCGTTCATCATCAGCAAAAGCATAGTCAGCACCGGCATCCTTAAACAGAGCGCCCATATACGTCCCGCCTGCTGGCACGTACCATGTGCCGCGAAAGTCAAGGCCGGATAGCACAGATGGCTGTTGGCCTTTGGCCATTGGCCGTTGGCTGCTCATCCGGTTGTCACGTAACCCGCAATACGCTTTCTCCACCTCGGCAAAAATACTATCTGCTTGTTGCAGACGTCCGAAGAATACCGCCACGAACCGGATCCACTCGGCACGTGCCAAGGGTGTCGCCTCACGCCACTCGTTGTTATACAACACATTGATGCCTACGCTCTCCATCCTTTCGGCCGACTGGTCGCTAGGCGCGTATGTCGAATAGAGCATAGCTTGAGTTCCGCAGCTGATGATGCGCTCGGCATCAGGCTGCATTGCATCACCAAAATGATGGCACGTAGGCGGCAACTGATGGTAACTAACCTCAGGATTGCACATACCTACGAGTTTATCCAGCAGCCCAAGCTCAGCGAGCATGCCAATATGCGTTGCCGAACTGGCGCCTATGCGCTCAAGGGGCTCAGATACGAAGTATGTTGCCATTACGCTATCGGCGTTCCAGGGGGCGAACACGCGTATGCGTTTGAGCCCAAGCGTGTCATCGATCTGGAAACCCGTGGCGTACTTGTTACCCGGGCGCGGCTGGTGTGCTCGTTGCACAGTTGGCCGGCAGCCCACACATGCTACGAGCAGTACAGCAATCATCAGTGCAGCCATGCATGGCTGCCAACTACAATGAGGGGCACTTCGCATGGTTGTAGCCGGCTTCCATAGCGCGGATATTCGTCTCAACAACAGCCTCAGATTTGCGGGCAAAGACCTTCTGTAGTGCCGACTTCATGATCTCCGGTTCAACGCCCAGCATGGGTATTGCGGCGCCAAGTAGAACCATGTTCGCTGCCTGTGCAGGCGCGTTAGCTTCCTTAACAATGGCATCGGTATCCAGCAGAACGTGCTTAGGGCAAGCTCTAACAGCAGCATAAACGTCATCGATATCCGGATAGTTGTCAATGTTCCTGAACGGCACAGATGATGTAACGACACAGC
Organism: uncultured Bacteroidales bacterium; assembly: GCA_946403215.1. Taxonomy (GTDB): domain Bacteria; phylum Bacteroidota; class Bacteroidia; order Bacteroidales; family Paludibacteraceae; genus Colicola. The sequence goes on from CAMIZG010000037.1 coordinate 12,838, forward strand.
CATCCTCCGCCAACCATGGCAGGTAACGAAGCGCCTCCAGCGGTTCAAGCGATAGGATAAGGTCAGCTTTACCCTGCGGGATAAGATCCGACCAGATGGGTTCGGTGGAGATACGCAGGTGGCTCTGTACTTCGCCGCCACGCTGGCTCATTCCATGCACTTCAGCCTGCTTGAGGTACCAGCCTTCGGCTAAAGCGGCCTGACCGATAACGGTTGCGATGGACAGGATCCCTTGCCCTCCAACGCCTGCTAATATAATATCTTTTTTCATTTTCTTGCTTTTCTTTTAAGTGTTTGAATACATTCACGTCGTGCGATGATCACCGAAGTGCCGTGATAGTTCGCTTCCTCGCGGATCACGGCTTTCATCTCTTCCATATTTTTGGCCAATGGCACCACGGTGCGCACATGCTCTTCAGGCACACCCAGCGCCATGCAGATGCGCTCGAGCTTGCCCGTACCGGCTGAATCTTGTCCGCCTGTCATGCCGGTGGTCAGGTTGTCGGATATCAGGACAACAACATCGGCATTGCAGTTGGCACAGTCGAGCAGACCTGTCATACCCGAGTGAGTGAACGTGGAGTCACCTATCACGGCAAACGCGGGGTACTGACCGGCGTCGGCAGCACCCTTGGCCATCGTGACGGATGCCCCCATCTCTACGCACGAGTGAATGGCGTGGAAGGGCGACAAAGCGCCCAACGTATAGCAACCTATATCACCGAAGATGCGCGCCTCTGCATACTCGCGTGCCACCTCATTGAGGGCAGTATACATGTCGCGATGACCGCAACCCTGGCACATCGATGGTGGCCGTCCCGGCAAGGTAAGACGGCTTTCTACTTTCGACGATTGACTTTCAACAATCTTGAAGCTGTCGGGTGAGAGCTCGCCCATACGGGGGAGCGCACCGGTCAGGCGGCCGGTGATACGTACAGCCGACGGCACCAGTTCGCGCAGCAGTTCTTCCACTACAGGCTGACCTTCCTCGGCCACAAGAATCTCTTCTGCGCCATCCTCAATCATCCGGTTAATTAGAGCAACAGGCAGGGGGTAGTGGGTAATCTTCAAGACCGATGCACCTTGCGCCACACCGGCTTCCTGCATATAATTGTACGCTATACCGCAAGCAACTATTGCGCGCTTGGGGTTCGTACCTTTCCGATACTCATTGTTGCCGCACTCCTCGCTCAGGCGGATGAACTCGGGCTGTTGGGCGACCAGATCAGCGTAGTTGCGTTTGGCAAAAGCCGGCAGCAGAATGAAGTGTTGGGTGTTATCAGGCAGGCTGTGGCTATTCTGCGGTCGTGGATTGTCGGTGGTATCAACCATCGCGCGACTATGCGCCATACGCGTAGTGACGCGCATCAGGACAGGTACACGAAGCTTCTCCGACAGGTCAAATGCCTGACGCGTCATGTCATAGGCTTCCTGCTGGTTAGAGGGTTCGAAGCAGGGGATCAATGCAAATTTGGCATAGAACCGCGAATCTTGCTCGTTCTGCGAACTGTGCATCGACGGGTCGTCAGCGGCCACAACTACCAAGCCGCCATTAACGCCGGTGATGGCTGAGTTGACAAACGCATCGGCGCATACGTTCATGCCTACGTGCTTCATACAGACCAGTGCACGCTTGCCGGCATACGTCATGCCGAGAGCCGACTCCATAGCTGTCTTCTCGTTGGTAGCCCACCGGCAAAAAATGCCTTTGGGCGCCTTACTTTCATGGATCTGAATGTACTCTGTGATCTCCGTGGAAGGAGTACCAGGGTAGGCATATACACCGCTCAGTCCGGCATCAATCGCGCCCTGCGCAATCGCCTCATCGCCTAATAGAATGTGTTTCATGGTATTAAGTGTTTAGAATACTTCTATTGACCGTTGATCGTAAACGTAATCGATGCAAAGTTACAAAAAAAAATTGACTTTTGCAAGCAAATTGCCGATTTTTTGGTAATAATCTATTTTTTTACGCAAATCGCTTGCAATTGTAAAAAAAAAATTGTATCTTTGTATCCGAAAGCTATTATGATACATTAATCAGAACACGCTATACCCGTCATCACAAAAAACACAAATTGTATGAAATTACAATCCATTACCGTGCTATCATTCGTTGCATGCCTCGCTATTTCCCTATTCACGGCATGCACTCCCAAGCAACCATCCGTTCGCGGACATCGCCTACTCACCGAGTGGCAGTTCACCCACGTGGACGAGCAGAACAACCCCACCGGCGAAGGTTGGCAGGAAGTTAAGATCCCTCACGACTGGGCAATAAGCGGCTCATTTGACCGCGAGAATGACCTGCAGAAAGTTATTGTAGTACAGAACGGCGAAGACCAACCCACTTGGAAGACCGGTCGCAGCGGTGGTCTGCCTTGGATGGGCAAGGGGCACTACCACACACGTATAGCCGTGGATACAACACGCTGGAACACGCTGGTGTTTGACGGCGCAATGTCGCACGCTGATGTATATGTCAACGGCGAAGAAATGTGCTATTGGCCGTACGGCTACAACACCTTCGACTGCTATATTCTGCCGCACCTGCTGACGAGCGACAGCGTAGACATAGATGTTTTCCTAGAGAACAAACCTCAGCAGAGCCGCTGGTACCCGGGTGCAGGTTTGTACCGCAATGTGCACCTGATCAGCACGCATCGCATCCATGTGCCGGTGTTCGGCACATTGGTTCGCACGCCTCAGGTAAGCCAGGACCGCGCAACAGTCACAGTGGCTATTGAACTGCAGGACGGTGTGGATCCTACCACCGCCGAGAAAGCCGGTGTAGAGGTTGTGACCGACATCCTATACCAGGGCAAGAAAGTGGCCAGTATAGTCGGTGCGAGGGGCGAAGCAGAAGTGCTGCAGCCCAAACTCTGGTCACCTGAGACTCCTAACCTATATATAGCCCGCACACGCATTGAGCGCAATGGCGAGGTGCTTGACGAAGTAGATACTCGCTTCGGCATCCGAAGCATCAGTTACACACCGGAGCACGGGTTCCAACTAAACGGGCAGACGCGCAAGTTCAAGGGTGTGTGCAACCACCACGATCTGGGTCCGCTGGGAGCGGCCATCCACAGGGATGCCCTGCGCCACCAGATAGCCTTGTTGCAAGAAATGGGTTGTGATGCAATCCGCACCAGCCATAACATGCCGGCACCGGAGTTGGTAGAACTGTGCGACGAGATGGGAATGATGATGATGATCGAGCCGTTTGACGTGTGGAACCGGGGCAAGACCGACAACGACTACCATGTGGAGTTCCCCGAATGGTGGCAGCGCGACATAACAAACATGGTCAAGAACTACAGGAACAACGCCAGCGTTATGCTCTGGTCAAGCGGTAACGAGGTGTGGAATCAAGTGCTGGACGACGGTATTCAGATCGTAACTGACCTGCAGGCGTTTTTCCACGAACTCGACCCCACACGCCCTGTTACCAATGGTATGGATCAAGCGATGCACGTCATTCACAACGGCTTTGGCGCAGCGGTTGAGTTGCCCGGATTCAACTACCGCACAGGTCGCTACATAGAAGCCTATGAGAACTTGCCACAGAAGATGATCCTCGGCTCGGAAACCGCCTCTACGGTCAGTAGCCGCGGCGTATATAAGACGCCTGCAATCATCAAAGATTTCGCCACCTACGCGGATAATCAGTCAAGCGGCTACGACGTTGAGTACTGCCCGTGGTCGGGTTTGCCCGAGCAGGACTTCCAGTTGCAGGACGACTACCCCTGGACGCTTGGTCAGTTCGTATGGACAGGCTTTGACTATCTGGGTGAGCCCTCGCCTTACGACACCGACGCCTGGCCAAGCCACTCGTCGTACTTCGGTATCATCGACCTGGCGTCACTGCCCAAGGATCGCTACTACCTTTACCGTTCGCAGTGGAACACCCAACGACCGACCTTGCACCTGCTGCCTCATTGGAACTGGCAGGAGGGCGATCTGGTGCCCGTGTTCTGCTACACCTCTTACCCCAGCGCCGAGCTATTTGTCAACGGCAAGAGCTACGGCAAGTTGCGTCACGCCACAGCTGAGGAGACCGCACGCCTCAAGGCAGGCGAGACGATTGATGGCGTGAGCCGGATGCCCAAGGTGGCAGAGTTTGAGGTGCCCGTATGGGGCGCACAGCCAACTCCCGAGCTGCTGCCACGGTATAGGCTTATGTGGTTTGACGTGCCGTATGAGGCAGGTACAATTGAGGTAGTCGCATACGATGCCAACGGCAAGGAAACCGCACGTGAGGCCATCCGCACTGCCGGCGAACCGCACCACCTGACTGCCGTGTGGGCAAACAAAGATGAGAATCCTGAAGAGTTGTGCTACCTGACTATCCGCGTGGAGGACAAGGATGGCAACCTCTGCCCCAATGCAGCTAACCTCATTCGTTATGAGGGTGCGGGGTTTGTAGCAACCGCCAATGGCGACGCAGCCTGTCTTGACAGCTTCGTAGAGCCGCAAATGCACGCATTCGCCGGACAATGTACATTCATCATCCGGCGAGGTGCTCAAGGACGGTTCACATCAGATGGCGTAGCCGACGCAACCGTCAAACTGTAATATAGTAAACGGGAAACTTATCCCTGACAGCCGGAGCCACAACAGCTCTGGCTGTCTTTTTTGCAATCGCTCTCGCAATCGTCGCAACGGCCTTTGCAATGGCCGCAGCCGCCTCGATGGTGAAGGGCTTTTAGTTCGCCCGGAGTGACGTCGCGCACATCAACGACCTTGCCGACGAAGTGCAATGTTTCGCCCGCCAGAGGATGGTTGAGGTCGATGGTGACCTTGTCGTCAGTTATCTCGACCACCTGGGCGTTGATAATCTGTCCGTCGACGGTGGTCATCGGCACGATAGCGCCCTCATATACGCGCTCGGAATCGAACTCGTCGTCGCCGTTGTAGAACAGCTTCTTATCGAGCGTCATCACGCCTTGCTCGTCGTAGTCACCGTAAGCCTGATCGGGAGTGAGTGTGAAATCGAAGGCTTCATCCACCTCCTTGCCAAGCATGGCCGACTCGAATGACGGTAGCATCATTCCCTCGCCGTGGCAATAGATCAGCGGCTGCTCAAGCGTGGCACGTTCCGTCACCTCCTGCTTGCCATCCTCGCCCACGATGAACATCTCATAAATCAACGTGGCTACTTTTTGGTTTTCTATCTTCATACTTGTTTCAATTTTAATTTAAACAAAAGACTGCCACACAGGGTGACAGTCTTTTTCACTTTTCTACTTATTGGATTCGGGCAATTTCTGCTCTTGTATGTCAGCTTTCTTTTTACGCGGCTGACGTGTTCGTTTCGGTTTGGAAGCCGTCTTGTCGGCTACTTCATTGGCAGGTTTATCAACCTTGGGTTGCTCGGCAGGAGCCTCAACCTGTGCTACTTCAGCTTTTGGTGCAGCTTTCTTACGAGTACGCTTTGGCTTGGGTTTGCTCTCGGCTACGGGCTCTTCAGCCTCCGGCTTTTCGACCTTGGGTTGTTCAACTATAGGCTGCTCTACCTTCGGTTGCTCGGCCTTGGGTTGCTCCACCTGCTCCTGAGCGGGTTTGGCAGCTTTCTTGCGCGAGCGTCTGGCCTTAGGCTTGGTCTCGGTCTGAGGTTTGGCCTCTGCCTGCTCCTGCGGTTCAACCTCGGGCTGTTGCTTGGGCTGCTCCGCCTTAGGCTGCTGCTTGGGCTGCTCCGCCTTAGGCTGCTGCTTGGGCTGCTC
>CAMIZG010000038.1 GCA_946403215.1 uncultured Bacteroidales bacterium
GAAAATAGAGGCGAGATCATCATCTACCGCGCAGAAGACAACACGGTGCAACTCGATGTGCGCATGGAGCATGAATCGGTGTGGCTGACAGCCTCACAAATGGCGGTGTTGTTTGACCGTGATGTTAAAACAATATATAAGCACATTAATAATGCACTACGTGAAGAACTGGACAAATCCTTGGTTGTCGCAAATTTTGCGTCTACCAAGAAATATGGTCGTAGGGAAGGCTTTACGCAGCAAAAAGATGAGACTATTTACAATCTCGATGTCATCATATCAGTTGGTTATCGGGTGAAGAGTCAACGCGGTGTGCAGTTCCGCCAATGGGCAAACCGCGTTCTCAAAGACTTCATCATCAAAGGCTATGCTGTCAATGACAAGATCCGTCGGGAGCAGTTGGCGGACTTGCGGCAGCTGGTGCAGATTGTCGGTCGTACGGTGCAGAGCAAAGCGATTGAGAACACCGACGAGACGCAAGCCATCTTTGATGTGGTGGTGAACCTGATCAATCAGAAGAACTGACCCCAAGACATCAACCAGAAAAGACACCCCTCCGGCTCCCCTCTCAAAGGGGAGAGATGGAGTTAGGGAGTGAGGGAATTAGGGAGTTAGCGTTTAGCGAGTTAGAGAATTATGGACAATATGAAGAAGATACATTTTGTTTTGGCGGCGGGGATGCTGCTGGTGATGCTGGCGGGATGCGCGAGGCAGAAGGCGCAAGAGGTATGTGCGATGGAGTACCCGCAAGCGGAGTGGGACAGAGCCGGAGACATACTGATGCACACGCCCGGGCAGGAGCTGTTCGACGGCGTGATTCATCCGTCGGCAGGGTTGTTTGACCACTACTTCGATGTGGACAAAGCCGCCGAGGAGCATCGCGGATACATCCGCATGCTGGAAGCCAACGGCATACGCGTGCATACCGTATCCGGCATACTCAGCGAGGTGTCGCCGGACACGCTGCGGATGCTGGCTGCAAAAGCGCTCCGTTATGACATAAGCGCCCTGCCCAATGCCGACAGCGATGCCACAGAGGAGTACCGGCAAGAGGTGCTGGGGCAGATGAGCCGTGAGGATATGATACGGTGCATCCTGCTGAAACCGACCGTGCGTCTGCTGCCGACAGACAACAACACCGGCGTGGAGGCGGAGTACATCCATGCCCCGATGATGAACCTGTACTTCACGCGCGACCAGAGCATAACGACGCCTCGGGGACATATCATCTGCCAGATGAACTCGCTGCAGCGTGCGGATGAGACGGATATAATAGATCTGTGCTACCGTCACCTGGGTGTGGAGCCCATCCTGCGCATAGAAGGTGAGGGACGCTTGGAAGGCGGCGATTATATCCCTGCCGGGACAATAGCGCTGATAGGCTGCGGCATGCGCACCAACGACGAGGGCATACGGCAGATCATGGAGGCGGACGCGTTCGGGCATGACACGGTAGTGGTGGTGCGCGACCACAAACGCTGGCAGATGCAGATGCACCTGGACACGCACTTCAACATCATCGACCGCGACCTGTGCACGATGGTGAGCAGCCGTCTGAACGCCCGGCCGGGTGAGCCGGAGTACAACACCTGCGACATTTACGTGCGCGAACCGGGCACCAAACCCTACAAGCTGCAGGAGAGAGAGGTGCCGTTCGTGGAGTACATACGCGGACGGGGATACACGATTATCCCCATTGACTACGCAGACGAGATGCACTACGCCAACAACTACCTGACCATCGCTCCGCGGCACATAATGGCCGTAGCCGGTCAGAGCGAGAGCCTGCAGAAACGTCTGGCGGATGCCGGCGTGACGGTGGAGTGGATACCGCTGGAGAGCCTGATAAAAGGTTACGGCGCTGCACACTGCATGACACAGGTGCTCAAGCGCGGTGCAGACAAACAATATAGCAAACAATAACCAATAAAAAACATACAGATTATGGAATCAATAGTGACATCGTTGCAGGACTTTGTGACTTGCATGTTGGCCGGAATGACGGCAACGGGAGTGGTACTGTTCTGGGCAGGCGTGGCTTTGCTCGGATTGCTTTGGACGTTCTTCGTACGCATATACATCGCGTACCGCATGGCTAAGAACCGTCGTCGCGACCCGCTGGGCTGGGTGCTGCTGTCGTTCTTCTTCTCACCCTTGCTGACGTGGATCGTACTGCTGATTGCCGGCAATGCGAAACAATACTGAGAGATGACCGTCCCCGGCACGGACATTGCTGTGCGTGCCTGAGGGAGTTAGCGAATTAGCGTTTAGCGAATGAACGAATTAGCGAATTAGGGATTATAGGACTTATGCGATTCAGGTATATACATATCATAGCGGCATTGTTTCTCATCATCGGGATGGGCGTGCAGATAGTGGTGTCGTACCGTAGTGCCTCGGACAGGGTGCAGGAACGGATGAATCTGGAGATGCAGGTGGCGCAGGAGAAGCTCATCTTCCGGTTATACGACGCGTACGATGCTGTCTATCAGATGAATATATTCATGGATAATGAGATGGATGATGTGCAGGAATTGCTGGAAGAGACGCACAAGATCATGGAGCGTTTCCCGCATTTCTTCTCCTGCTTTGTGGCTTTCCCTCCGTATCGTTTTCCGGATGAGGGTAAGTGGTACGCCCTGACTTCGTATCGTGCGCGCGACTCCATAGTGAGTGTGAACTACGGCGATGCAAAGCATGATTATTTCCTGCGGGAATGGTACAGCGGTGCGATAGAGAGTGGGGAAACCGGTTTCTGGTCGACGCCGTACCGTGATGATGATTTTGATGAACCGATTTTTACCTTCGCCGATGACATACGTGATGATAATGGGGAGCTGGTATGCGTGATCGGTTTGGATTTCAGCGTGAAATGGCTGCAGAACCAACTGGAGCAGTTCAAGCCGTTTAGCGAAGTGGCATTTATGCTGTACAACACGGACGGAGAGCTGATCACATCGAGCAGTAATTTGTCCGAAACCGATCTGGCGCATCTGACCGATGCTTCGTACGTCATGTCAAGGAAGGTGCTGATGCCGCTGAATATAGAGATGGTGATGGCCGTTCCGGATTCCTATATATGGGACAATATATGGCTGGGCATACTGATGCCGTCGGTGATATTTGTGTTAGGAATAATCATCGTGGCATTTCTGATACAGCGATTGGTGCGCGTGGCGGAGGAAAATGCGCGGTTGGGCACGGAGAAAGAGGTGATGGCGCATGAGCTGACGATAGCGCACGGTATTCAGATGGGAATACTGAAAGGTGAAAAAGGAACGCTGGAAGGAGAAAGGGCCAACGATGTGGAAATACATGCCGATCTGGTGCCGATGAAGGAGGTGGGAGGCGATCTGTACGACTACCGTCTGGTGGGAGACACGCTGTGGTTCATCATCGGCGATGTGAGCGGCAAGGGTGTGCCGGCTGCGATGTTTATGAGTGCGACGGTTAACCTGTTCCGGGCAGCGGGCCGGCATGTGCATTCCCCTAAAGATCTGATGGAGGAGATGAACGCCGTGCTGAGCGAGAACAACCCGTCGCTGACATTCGTTACGGCTTTCATTGGGCGCTTGCACATCCCGAGCGGCAAACTGATATACTGCAATGCGGGACACTGTGCGCCGCTGATAGCCAACAGCAGCCGCCATACTGCAGTCAGCCTGCAGACGGAACCGAATATTCCGCTCGGATATGACGGCCGCTATGCGTTTGTGGAACAAGGTTGCATGATCGGCGAAGGCGAAAAGATCGTGCTGTACACCGACGGTGTGACGGAAGCGCGAAACAGCAAACGGCAGATGTTGGGCATGAAGCGTTGGACCACGATCGTGGCGAGCACAGAAGCGTTGCCAGATGCCATCGGGCAGTATATCGGTGAGGCGGAACCGACGGATGACATCACGCTGATGACTATCCGCAAGCTGAGTGCCGTAGAACCCGTCACAATGCGTGTGCCCAACCGCGATGACCAATGGCCGGAACTGCGCCACGCGATCCATGAATACGGCATATGTGCCGGGATGGAGAAACGGATGCTGAAAAAACTTGAGATGGCGGCAGAGGAAGTGGTGGTGAATATATTGCGTTACTCGCAAGCGACGGAGATAGAGATGGCTGTATGGTGTCAGGATTCAGCATTCAGCATTCAGTTCGCGGACGACGGAACGGCATTTGATCCCACCACGTATGAACCCAAACCCAATGCGGCGGAAGAACGGCAGATAGGCGGTTTGGGAATAACTCTGGTACGCCAGATAGCCGATGAGATACATTATGAGCGCTCGGACGGCAGGAATGTGCTGACGCTCGTTAAGTTGTTAAATCGTTAAATCGTTAAATCGTTAAACTGTTAAATCGTTAAGTCGTTAAACTGTTAAATCGTTAAATCGTTAAACTGTTAAATCGTAATATATATGAAAATCAACATTCTTCCAAACGGACAAGAGACACGTGTGTGCCTGGCAGGTGAACTGGACACTACAGCCACCACGGATCAGGCAGAGGAGCTGAACCAGGTGCTGGCACTGGCCGACAAGGCGATTGAGGTGGATTGCTCGGATTTAGAGTACATCTCTTCGGCCGGTTTGCGGTTCTTCATGCAACTCAAGCGCGAGAGCGAAGCCAAAGGCGGTTCGATACGCATCAGCCATCTGAATGAAGACGTGAATGACATCTTCCGGATGTCAGGATTCCAAAATATCTTTACCATTGAATAAGTATGGAACGCCTTATTTCCTATTTCAAGAAGCATGTAGCCGAACGGCCGAATGACATCTTCGTTGTGGCCGGTGACAAGCGTCTCACTTTTGCTGAAGTGGACAGGCTGACGGATACGCTCGACCCGCAGTACGTGACATGTTGCGGTGAGCACGTAGCTGCCTTTATCGTTCCGCGGAACGAACAGATGGTGTTAGTTCCCATCTCTATTGCCAAGGCGGGTATGACGGCAATGCCGCTGGATGGGTCATATCCGGAGGAGCGCCTGAATTTCATGCGTGAGGACGCAGCCAAGTATGACGGCAAGGATGCGTTTGTGCTGCTGTACACGAGTGGCACAACAGGTATTCCCAAGGGAGTGATGTTGAGCGAGGCGAACCTGCTGACCTTTGCTGAATACCACACGAAGCATATCGGTTTGCGCCCGGCAAGCAAGTATGCAACGTATGCAGGATACGGGTTTGACGCCTACCAGATGGATCTGTGGAGCTGCGTCTATTCAGGCGCGACGCTATGTATCGTTGGGGATGAAATACGCTTTGACCTGGAGGGACTCAACCAATATATCCAGACCGAACATATCACGCATTGTTTCATGACAACGCAGATGGCGACGCAACTCGTGCTCAATTATCCGGATATACCCGGGTTGGAGTGGTTAGGTACGGGCGGTGAGAAACTGATCAGTCTGGATCCGCCGTCGTATCGTCTGGACAACTGCTACGGTCCGACAGAGTGTACGGTATATGTAAGCAGTTTCACCGTCATAGAAAACGAACCGAATATCCCGATAGGCAAGGCGAACGACGACGGAACGCAGCTGATAGTGGTGGATAAGGATGGCAAGGAGGCGCCGGCGGGAACCGAAGGCGAACTGTATATCGCAGGGCCGCAAGTGGGCTTGGGCTATCTCAATCAACCGGAGAAAACAGCCGAAGTGTTTGTTGAGTGGAATGGCATGCGATGCTATAAGACCGGCGATATAGTTCGTTATCGTGAGGACGGAAATATAGAGTTCATCGGCCGGCGTGACGGACAGGTCAAGATCCGCGGATTCCGTATCGAACTGAAGGAGGTGGAAGGGGCTATCCGTGAGTTCCCGGGCATCAAAGACGCTACGGTGCAGGCGTTCGATTATCCTGACGGAGGTAAGTTCATCGCCGCCTATGTGGTGAGTGACGAGACGATCAATATCGACGAACTAAATGCGTTCATCGCCGAGAGCAAACCGCCGTATATGGTGCCGGCCGTGACGATGCAGATTGACGCTATACCGCTCAACCCGAATCAAAAAGTGGACAAGCGCGCATTGCCCAAACCCGAAGCGCCCAAGCATGAAGCGGAGAGCACGAAAGAAGCTGCGCCGCTCAATGTGCTGGAACAGGAATTGCACGACATCGTGGCGAAGATTGTCAATATGGAGGATTTCGGCATCACAACCGATCTGCGCTATATGGGGCTGTCGTCAATCGCGGCAATCAAGTTAGCCACCCAGGTATTCAAGCGGTTCGGTGTGCAGCTGGATGCAAAGCAGATGACGAAGGGTATCACAGTACAAGCAATCGAAAATGAGATACTGAGCGCGATGCTGAACAAGGAGCCCGGTCAGCCAAGTGACAGTCAGCCGAGTAGTCCCGGTCAGACCGGTGACTTAAACGAAGCTCCGCTCTCGTACAGCCAAACGGGTGTGTATATCGAATGTCTGCGGAACCCGGCATCGACGCTGTACAACGTGCCGATATGTACGCGGATGCCGCTGCAGGTAGAGACCGAAGCGTTGCGCAAAGCCGTACGGACGGCCGTGCTGAACCACTCGGAGCTGTTTGCCCGCTTCGACGTCAAGGACGCGGAAGTGGTGCAGACCATCGACCGCGCAAAGATGACGGAAGCGTATATCGATGTGCCGGAACTGCAACTGAGCGAGGAGCAGACAAGCGCCTACAAGCATGAATTCGTGCGGCCGTTCAACCTGAGCAAAGACATCCTGTTCCGCTTTGCGATCGTGCGGACGGAAAAGAATGTGTACCTGATGAGCGATATCCATCACCTCATTTGCGACGGCGCATCGTATGACCTGTTCATTCGCGAGATATGCGACGTACTGGAAGGTCGTGCGATCGATCCCGAGATGTGCTCGTATCCGCAGTTTGTGGCGGAGCAAAAGCAGGCAGAGAACGGTGAAGCCTTTGCGGCAGCCAAGGCCTTCTTTGCTGAGCGATTGGGCGGGGTGGAGAATATAACCGAGATATCGCCCGATCTGACCAATCCGTTGCCGCAAGGCGAGAACGGACGTGTATGCGTGCCGTTTGACATGACTACGGCGGAGCAGTATGCGAATGCGCAAGGAGTGACTCCGGCCGCGGTGCTGTTGAGTGCTGTCTATTACGCCTTGGCACGTTTTGCGGGGACCGATGAGGTGTGCATCACCACAATCTCCAACGGACGCAGTAATCTCAAGGTGAACAACACGATGGGCATGTTCGTCAACACGCTGGCCCTGACAACCAAGATAGGCAAGCAGAACGTAGCTGATTTCATCCGCGAGACGGCCGACGCTTTTGACCAGACGCTGGCGCACGAAGATTATCCGTTTGCGCGTATAGCCGGCGATTACGACCTGAAGGCCGAGATCATGTTTGCATATCAGATGGGTGTGCTGAGCGACTACAGCGTATTCGGCCAACCCGTGTATGCTGACGAGACGATGGAGCAGAACGTACCCAAGTTCAAGATAGCCTTCTATATCATGCCTGTTGACGGCGTACCGAGTATAGCGATAGAGTACGACAACGGGTGGTACAGCGAAGCACTGATCACCAACCTCGGTCAGTCGGTAGCTAATGCCGTTCAGGCCTTTGCCGCCCACAGCGAATCGCCGCTGCGCAGCATCAGCCTGATAAACGATGAACAGGCCCGACAACTGGACGCCTTCAACGAAACGGAGGCTGACTACGATGATACGCAGACGATCGTGTCGCTGTTTGCGGCGCAAGCGAAAGCGACTCCGGATAACACGGCGCTCATCTTCAAGGACAAACGGTTCAGCTACCGTGAAGTGGACGAGATCAGCGATGCTGTGGCAGCGATGATTCAGTCGAAAGTCGAGAGGCAAGAGTCAAGAGAAACCGTCGTATCTATCCTGATCAACCGTTCGGAATGGATGGTGCTGGCATCGCTGGGAGCCCTGAAGGCCGGGTGTGCATACCAACCGCTCGATCCGAGTTATCCGGCAGAGCGGCTGAACTTCATGATGCAGGATGCAAAAGCCGCGCTGCTGATTGCAGACGAGGAGTTGCGTGCGATCGTGGATGAGTACGAAGGACCTGTCCTGTTCACAAAGGACATGACAGAACACCGACCGGCTTCGTCCGGCAGCATACCGACTGGTTCAGTCAAGCCCGATGACCTGTTTATATTGTTGTATACGAGCGGTTCGACAGGCACCCCGAAGGGCTGTCAGCTGACGCATCGTAATCTGGTAGCGTTCTGCCACTGGTATCACCGGTATTATGACTTGCAACCGACGGACAAGGTGGCTGCCTATGCTTCCTACGGTTTCGATGCGTGCATGATGGATATGTATCCTGCGCTGACACGCGGTGCAGCGGTGTGCATCATCCCGGAGGACCTACGGCTGAACCTGCCGGATATGAATACCTATTTCAACGAAGAAGGCATCACGCACTCGTTCATGACGACGCAGGTAGGTTGTCAGTTTGCGATGAACTGTGACAACAAGAGCCTGAAGCATCTGTCGGTAGGCGGTGAGAAAGTGCTGCCGATCACTCCTCCGACCTCGTACACCTTCCATAACTGCTACGGTCCGACGGAGTGCACGATCTTCACAACCACCTATCCGATGCGTGAGTATGAGCAGAACACTCCGATAGGCAAACCCCTGGATAACCTGCAGCTGTTCATCGTGGACAAGGATCTGCACCGCCTGCCGGTAGGTGCGATGGGCGAGTTGCTGGTCAGCGGTCCGCAAGTGAGCCGCGGCTATCTCAATCTGCCGGAAAAGACTGCCGAGACCTATATAAGCTATCAGCCGTCAGTTACCGGCAATCAGCTGCGTTGTTACCGGACGGGCGATGTCGTGCGATACCTGGCAGACGGAACGATTCAGTTCGTAGGCCGGCGTGACGGACAGGTCAAGATCCGTGGATTCCGTATCGAACTGAAGGAAGTGGAGGCGGTGATCCGTGAGTATGAAGGCATCAAGGATGCAACAGTTCAGGCATTCGACTACCCGAACGGAGGCAAGTATATTGCGGCGTATGTCGTGAGTGACCAGCCGGTAGATGTACAAGCGCTGAATGCCTTCATCAAGGATCGAAAACCGCCCTATATGGTTCCGGCAGCTACGATGCAGATTGATGCCATTCCGCTGAACCAGAACCAGAAAGTGAACCGCAAGGCACTGCCCGTACCTCAGCTGCAAGCTGAAACGCGCGACTACGTAGAGCCTGCGAATGAGCTGGAGAAATTATTCTGCGACGTATTCGCATCCATTCTGTCAATGGACAAAGTGGGTGCGACGGATAACTTCTTCGAGATGGGAGGTACGTCGCTGATGGTGACACGCGTGGTGATTGAAGCCGACAAAGCCGGTCATCATGTGGCATACGGCGAGATATTCAACCATCCGACTCCGCGTCTGTTGGCGCAGTTCGTGGGAGGCGAAAGTGTGGCCGAAGAGACACACGATACGGAGGTGGAGAACTTCGATTACAAAGGCATCGATGCTATCCTGCAGCATAATACAATCGATATGTTCCTGAAAGGCGAAAAGCAGGAATTAGGACATGTGCTGCTCACTGGAGCTACCGGTTACTTAGGCATCCATGTACTGCGCGAATTGATTGATTCGGATGCGGAGACAATCACGTGCCTGGTGCGCGGAAAAGACCGGCATGATGCCGAGCGGCGACTGAGGAATCTGCTGTTCTACTATTTCAACCGGCGTTTCGATGACTTGTTCGGCACGCGGTTGTTTGTGGTGAACGGCGATGTGACGAGCGATCTGGCGGAGCCTCTGGCCACATTGGACATACAGCATTCCACGTTATTCAACTGTGCGGCGAACGTCAAGCATTTCTCCAAGACTGATGATATCGAGCAAGTGAACGTAGGCGGTGCAGAGCGCTGCGTGGAGTACTGCCTGAAAACCGGCGCACGGCTCATTCATATCTCCACCACTTCGGTCGGCGAGATATGGATCGACAGGGGCGACGGCATAGCTGTTCCGCAGCTGGATGAACGCAAACTCTATTTCGGTCAGTTCCTCGATAACCGCTATATGCATTCGAAGTTCCTGGCTGAACGCGTGGTACTTGATGCGGTGGCGCATCACGGGCTGAATGCCAAGGTGATGCGTGTGGGTAACCTGGCTGCACGAAGTTATGACGGTGAGTTCCAGGCGAACTTCCAGTCCAACAGTTATATGGGACGCATCAAAGTATTTGCGATGTTAGGTTGCTGTCCGTACGAAGAATACGACTCGATAACGGAATTCTCGCCGATTGACCAAACAGCGAAAGCGGTTGTGTTGCTGGCATCTACGCCGAAGGAATGTACGGTATTCCAGCCGTTTAACAACCATACCGAACTGTTAGGTGATATACTGCAGATCCTTGAGAAAGTAGGGCGTCCGATTCGTTTCGTAGAACCGACGGAGTTCCAGAAGGCTATTGCTGTCCGGTCGCAAGATCCGGAGAAAGCGAAGATGATGTCGGCGCTGTTGGCTTATCAAGACATGACGCACGGGCAGAAAGCGCTGATAATCGAACGTGATAACCGCTATACATGTGCTGTTCTGCATCGCATGGGCTTCCACTGGTCGGATACGTCGCACGACTACCTGAAGCAGATGATCACAGCTATCTGGCAACTCGGATTCTTTGATGTGTAAGCAGACCGATGATTCGAATAGTTACATATAATGAGATTGACCGCGAGGAGTGGAAAACACTCGTGCAGGAAAGCAGGACGGGAACATGGTTCCAGAGTCCGGAAGCGTATGCGTTTTTTGCGACCCAAAAGGACGTGATGGAGCCTTTTGTGATAGGAGTGACGGGGTACGGGTTACCGGTTACAGACAAGCCGGAATCCGATCCCGGCGCACCGGGCAACGAAACGCTTCGCGGCGTGTGCGTGGGATATGTGACGAAAGAGCGGAGCGGATGGAAGCAATTCTTTACCAGACGCGCGATCATAACAGGAGGGGTTTGCCTGGCGGAAAACGCGACGAGCAAAGAAACGGATGCTCTACTCACGGCCATTCGTGAGCAAATGAGCCGCAAATGTATCTATATTGAGATGCGTAATTTTGAGGATTACAGCAAGTGGAAAGAGGCATTTGAACGGGCCGGTTTTGCGTATAAACGGCATTTGAATTTCCATGTTGATCCTGCAACAACTCCATTGAGTGACAACCGCAAGCGGCAGATTAAGAAGTCGGACGCTGTGATTCAACCAGCGAAGAGTGAGGCTGAGATCAGAGAGTGGTATCAGGTGCTGGAGAACTTATATAAGACGAAGGTGAGGACGCCACTATGGCCGGAGGAGTTCTTTGTGGAGGCGTATCGGCAAGGAGTAGGGAAGTTTATGCTGGTGAAGCATGACGGGAAGGTGATAGGCGGAACTATGATTGTTGCCTCCACCGGCTGTGTGTATGAGTGGTTTGAGTGCGGATTGAACAGTGAGTATAAGGAACAGTATCCGTCAGTGATGGCGACGTATGCCGGAATACAATGGGCAAAAGAGCATGGCTGTGCGCGGTACGATATGATGGGTGCAGGAGAGCCGGGTGTGCCTTATGGCGTGCGTGACTTCAAGAGTGAGTTCGGAGGCAAACTGGTAGAACACGGACGATTCTTGTGCGTGGCCAAGCCTCTGCTATACAAGATAGGTGCTTGGGGGGTGAAACTGTTAAGGAAAAGAATTTAGCCAGGATGGAGATACTGACGGACAGCGTACATAAGGTTGCGTATGCGACGGATGCGAGCGTGTATCGGGAGATACCGTATGGTGTGGCATATCCAAAGGATGAAGAGGATATGCGCCGTCTGCTGAGTGAGGCTCGTAGTCGCGGAACCAGCATCATCGCTCGTGCCGGAGGAACATCGATCGCCGGTCAGGTAGTGGGGAAAGGGATAGTGGCTGATGTGAGCAAGCACATGAACCGTATCCTGGAGATCAATGCCGAGGAACGGTATGCATGGGTGGAGCCGGGAGTGGTGCGCGATGAGTTGAACATAGCCTGTAAGCCGTACGGGTTGTTCTTCAGTCCGGAGACATCGACCTCGAACCGCTGCTGCATTGGCGGCATGGTGGGCAATAACTCGTGCGGCACGCATTCGCTGGTGTACGGCAGTACGCGCGGACGAGTGCTGGAAGCCGATGGATTGCTGGCTGACGGGAGCAAAGAACATTTCGCCACTTACTCCGTTGCTGAACTGGAAAACCGCTTCGGTACGGAGTTCTGGACGAAAGACAACGAGACGCTGATAGCGCGCATCTATGCGCAGTTGATACGGTGGGCACTGGATGAGGAGACGAGGAGGTTGATTGAAGAGACGTACCCGGATAAGGAACTGAAGAGACGAAGTTGCGGATATGCGATCGATGAGGTGATAGAGGACTTGTGCGACGAGCGTAAACCGTTGCGGGAGCGGACGATTAACCTATGCAGGTTGATAGCAGGAAGCGAGGGGACGTTGGCGTTGCTGTCGCGCATCAAGGTGGCACTGGATCCGTTGCCTAAGAAAGAGGTGATGGTGGTATGCGCGCATTGCGTGAGTCTGGACGCGGCTTTTGAGGCGAACCTGATTGCGCTAAAGCATCAGCCTACGGCTGTGGAGCTGATGGATGGAGAGATACTGTCGTTGGCACGACAGGTTTTAGATTTTAGATTGGAGAATTTAGAATTTGTGAAGGGTGAGTCGCCGGCATTGCTGATATCTGAGTTGAGAGGGGAGAGTCGGGAGGATATTGACAGTCAGGCAGAGGAGTTGGAGAAGGCGCTGATTGCAAGCGGATGGGTGAGTTGTTGCACACGTGTGTACGGCAGCGAAGTGGCTAAGGTCTGGAACCTGCGCAAGGCCGGTTTGGGGATACTGAACGGCATGCCCGGAGATGCCAAACCGACCGGAGTGATTGAAGATACAGCAGTAGCAGTCAGGCATATGCCGGCCTATATGCGCGATTTCCGGGCAATGCTGGAGCGGCTGGGTGCATCGTGCGTTTTCTATGGGCATATCAGCACGGGAGAGTTGCATCTGCGCCCTATACTGAACCTGAAGACGGAGGAAGGCAAGCGGTTGTTCAGGCAGATTGCGCACGAAACGACATTGCTGGTTCGCAAGCACCGCGGCACGATCAGTGGCGAGCATGGCGACGGACGGTTGCGGGGAGAGTTCATCCCGCTGCAATACGGCGAGAAGACGTACGGCTTGATGTGCGAGGTGAAAGGTTGCTGGGACAGGGATGGTCTGTTCAACCCGCATAAGATAGTGGATACCCCGCGGATGGATGCAGACTTGCGTGCGGACAGGTCGGTGAGCGGGGATGAGTTGCTATGCCGCGTGGAACAATGCAACGGTGCTGCCGATTGCCGCAAATCGACGTTGATAGGTGGCACGATGTGTCCGGCGTATAAGGTGAGCGGCGATGAGTTACAGGCACCGCGCGCAAGAGCGAATGTGCTCAGGGAGTGGATGACCAAGGATATCCGGATGCAGGATTCAGAATTCGGGATTCAGATTTCTGACGAGGAAGTGATGGAGGTGCTGGGGACGTGCCTGGCATGTAAGGCATGCAAGCGGGAGTGCCCGTCAGGCGTGGATATGACGCGGTTGCGTGCGGAGGTGCTGCAGAAACTATATGACCGTCACGGCACGCCGCTCAAGACGTGGATGGTGGCGCATAACGGCGACGTACAGCGATTAGGAGCACTGATGCCGGGCGTATATAATTGGTTCGCACGCGACAGGCGGACATCGGCTGTGCTGAAGAAGATTGTGGGGTTTGCTCCTGAGCGGAAGATACCGGAGGTGAGAAAAGATGTTAGATTTGAGATTTCAGATTTTAGGTCTGAGAAGCGCATCTATCTCTTCCTTGATGAGTTTACGCGGTATCAGGAGCCGGAACTGGCACAGACGTTCATAAGGCTGATGAACCGGTTGGGGTACGAGGTGATTATCCCGAAACATACGGAGAGCGGACGTGCGGCAATCTCGAAAGGTTGTCTGAATCAGGCGAAACGCTATGCGGAGAAGAATATTCGCTTGCTGAGCGATCTGGTGAGTGCCGAGACGCCGCTGGTGGGTATTGAACCCTCGTGTATCCTCTCCTTCCGCGACGAGTATCCGGATATCGTGAGTGCCGAGTATCGCGATGCGGCAAAGGCGTTGGCGCCGAACTGTATGCTGTACGATGAGTTCATGATGCGCGAGGTGGAAGCCGGTCGCATCACCAAGGAGCAGTTCAGCGACATGGAGGCAGAGATCTGGCTGCATGGGCATTGCCATCAGAAGGCGCTCGTGGGTGTGGAGAAAACGGCTGCGCTGCTGGATATGCCGGAAAAGACGATCGTGCATGTGATTCCTTCGGGGTGTTGCGGCATGGCCGGTTCGTTCGGGTACGAAAAGGCGCACTACCGCACCTCGCTGGCGATAGGGGAGATGATACTGTTTCCGGCGGTGCGCGAAGCAGTTAAGGCGGAACGGGTGGAGCGACCCGTGTTCATCGCGGCTCCGGGCACATCGTGCAGGACCCAGATCAAGGACGGAACGGGAGTGCATGCGCTGCATCCGATAGAGATACTGTACAGGATGCTCCGTGGCATAGAATTTGTAGGGATTTAGGTGTATAGAAAAGAACAATACAATATAGTAATAACCATTAAAAACAGAAGTATTATGGCAAAGTATGTATGTGATGTATGCGGGTACGAGTATGATCCCGCAGTAGGTGATCCGGATAACGGAATTGCAGCAGGAACGGCATTTGAGGCACTACCGGAGGACTGGGTTTGTCCGCTATGTGGAGTAGGGAAAGACCAATTCTCGGAGGTATAATGGAAGGATGGCACATGTTTCAAGCATGTGCCGTTTTTTTCTGTTTTGTCACACAAAATACGATATTTTTATATGCAAATTTCTATTTTGTCAAACAAAATAAGAATATTTTTATTCAAATTTCTATTTTGTCCTACAAAATAAGAATATTTTTATTCAAATTTCTATTTTGTCACACAAAATACGATATTTTTTACGAAAAATTTGCAAAAGTGCATTTTTTTTTGTAACTTTGTAGCGAATTTGGTCGTGTTAGATTGGAGGGGGCAAAATGACTGTAATTGCTGATACATGACCCATGACGTGAATAGCTTATATCACAAAATTTATCTATATTATGAAAACCCAAGAAATAATGCAGCGCTTAGCTGCCAAGCACCCGGGTGAAGCCGAGTACTTACAAGCCGTACAAGAGGTTTTGGAATCCATTGAGGAGACCTACAACCAGCATCCTGAATTTGAGCGTGCTCAGATTATTGAGCGGATGGTTGAACCTGATCGCATCTTCACGTTCCGTGTGACATGGGTGGATGATGAGGGTAAGGTGCAGACGAACCTTGGATATCGCGTTCAGTTCAACAGCGCTATCGGTCCGTACAAAGGCGGATTGCGTTTCCACAAGGCCGTAACACCTTCGATGCTTAAGTTCTTAGGCTTTGAGCAGACGTTCAAGAACGCCTTGACCACACTGCCTATGGGCGGTGCCAAGGGCGGTTCGGATTTTGACCCCGTAGGCAAGTCTGACGACGAGATCATGCGTTTCTGCCAGGCATTCATGCTGGAACTATGGCGTTGTATCGGTCCGGATCAGGATATACCTGCCGGTGACGTAGGCGTAGGCGGACGCGAGATAGGATTCCTGAACGGTATGTATCAGAAACTCGCGCGTGAGTACCACACGGGTGTGCTCACGGGCAAAGGCATGACCTGGGGAGGTTCGATCCTCCGTCCGGAAGCCACAGGCTTTGGCGCATTGTACTTCACTCAGCACCTGCTGCACACTGCCGGAAAGAGTATTGAAGGCAAGAAGATTGCTATCTCCGGCTTTGGTAACGTGGCATGGGGCGCAGCCACCAAGGCCAAACAGCTCGGCGCCAAGGTCGTAGCTATCTCCGGTCCTGACGGCGTAGTGGAGATACCCGAAGGCATAACCGACGAGATGATTGACTACATGCTCGTAATGCGTGCATCGAACCGCAACAGAGTGGAGGATATGGCCACCAAGTTCCCCGGCAAGGTACACTTCACCGCCGGCAAGAAAGCCTGGTCCATCAAGTGCGACATAGCCCTGCCGTGCGCGTTCCAGAACGAGCTGAGCGAGGACGATGCCAAGGAACTGAAGGCCAACGGTTGCTGGTGCTGCTGCGAGGTAAGTAACATGGGATGCCGGCCCGGTGCCATCCACTTCTTCCAGCACAACGGCGTACTGTTTGCTCCCGGTAAGGCTGTCAACGCCGGCGGCGTAGCCACATCGGGCCTGGAGATGACGCAGAACGCTGAGCACCTGAGCTGGAAAGCCGAGGAGGTGGACGAGCGTCTGCACCATATTATGGAGTCCATCCACGAGCAGTGCGTTAAGTTCGGCACACAGAAAGACGGCTCAATTGACTACGTTAAGGGTGCTAACATCGCAGGTTTCATGAAAGTGGCAACCGCAATGTTGGAGCAAGGAATAATCTGATGCATGTCCAGTTGCGTAGTCGGACGTTTTGCCCCGTCGCCGACGGGCGCGATGCATGCGGGTAATGTGCTTGCCGCCTTGCTGTCTTGGCTATCGGCTAAGCAGCAAGGCGGCTTGTGGCTTCTGCGGATAGAGGATCTTGATCCCCAGCGTAGCCATCGGGAGTATGCCGATCAGTTGATGCGTGATCTGGAGTGGCTTGGCCTGCCGTGGGATGGAGAAGTGCTATATCAATCGCAACGTACGGCAATCTATGAGCACTACCTGCACCAACTGGGGGACTTGACGTACGCGTGCACGTGCACGCGCAATGAGATACTTGCAGCACAGGCACCTCATGAGTCCGACGGACGAGTGGTTTATCCGGGCACATGCAGGGGGAAGACGTTATCAGCAGTCAGCAGTCAGCGGACAGCAATCAGGTTGATGGTGCCGGATGAGGTGATAATGTACGAGGATAGGGTATACGGACACCAAGCTGTGAACCTGGCAACGCATTGCGGGGATTTTATCCTGTGCCGGTCGGATGGCGTGTTCGCCTATCAGCTGGCCGTAGTAGTGGATGATGCATTGAGTGGCGTGACGGAGGTGGTGCGCGGCAGAGACCTGCTCCTATCCGCTGCACAGCAGATATACCTGTACCGTAAGCTCGGTCTGCCTGAACCGACGTACAGCCATCATCCGCTGCTGATAAACGAACAAGGCCAACGCTTGTGCAAACGCGATAAGGCGATGGCTATCAGTGAGATGCGCACACTCTACACTGCGCCGCAGATAATCGGTATGCTGGCGCATGCAATAGGGCTGACTGCAACCAACGAGCCCGCAACACCGGAGCAACTGCTGCGAGACTTTACATGGGAGAAGATTCTCCGAGAGGATCGCGTGGTGCACCTACTATAAACGAATATAATCAAAACGATAATAAACATGGGTTTACTTCTACAGATCATTACACTCATCGGATCCGTTGCGATGCTGATGTACGGAATGAAGGTGATGAGTGAAGGCCTGCAAAAGATGGCAGGTAGCAAGCTGAGCAACTTCCTCGGCACGATGACCACTAACCGCTTCTCAGGCGTGCTGACGGGTGCCTTCATCACAGCTGCCGTCCAGTCATCTACCGCCACTACGGTGATGACGGTGAGCTTTGTATCGGCGGGCATATTGAGTCTGGTGCAAGCCATATCCGTGATCATGGGTGCGAACATCGGTACGACGTTCACGGCATGGATCATGGTGCTGGGCGGTGCATCGTTCGATATGCGACTGGTGGTTTATGCGACCATCGTGCTGGCCGTAGCGCTCATCTACACGAAGAAGAACGCCAACCTGGGTGACTTCCTGATCGGTCTGTCTCTGATGCTGCTGGGCTTGACCACGCTGAAGATCAACGCCACGGAGATGAAACTGGATCAGATAGACGCGGTGCGTAACTTCTTCGACTCAACATCCAGCTACGGCTACGGCAGTTACTTCCTATACCTGCTGGTGGGCGGTATATTGACGTTTGCCGTTCAGTCGTCTGCCGCAATCATGGCTATCACGATGACGTTGTGCTCGGTAGGCGTACTCCCTATAGATATGGGTATTTCCTTGGTGCTCGGCGAGAACATCGGTACGACCATCACCTCGAACATCGTAGCCTTGTCGGCCTCTGTTCAGGCTCGCCGTGCCGCCATGGCGCACTTGGTGTTCAACCTGTTCGGCGTGATCTGGGTGCTGATTGTGTTCCGTCCGTTCGTGGGCTTCGTTTGCAGCCTGTGGGGCATACCGTTTGAGCCGGGTGTGCGTCCGGAGAACGGTCTGTCGCCTGAGAAGTTAAGCGCCATCCTGGCCACGTTCCACACCTTGTTCAACGTAATCAACACCTGCATATTGATCGGCTTCATCAAGTACCTGGAGAAGTTGGTATGCCTGATCATCCCGTCGAAGCCAGCAGGCGACGAAGATACGACACTCAAGTTCATCACCGGTGGCTTGATGTCCACCTCCGAGCTCTCGATCATGCAGGCTTGGCACGAGATACATGTGTT
>CAMIZG010000039.1 GCA_946403215.1 uncultured Bacteroidales bacterium
GAACCGGAACCAGCACCTGTTGTTGAGCCTGCTCCACAGCCCGTACAACCCGAGGCGCCGCGAGCTCCGCAGCAGACATCTTTGTTCGGCTCGCCCGTGACGGATATCCGTCAGGCTGTGTCAATCGGTGACCGTTTCCTCTTCCAACGCGAGCTGTTTGCCGGCAATGCGGAGAAACTACAGCAGACGCTTACCGAACTCGACAAACTGCATTCACTGGACGAGGCTACAGCCTACATCGAGCAGTTCGGTTGGGATAAGCAGTCGTCCACCTACGAGTTGTTCTTGAACGTGCTGCGTCGTCGTTTCTAATACCCCGAAGAAGTAAACATGCTGTACGTCGTACCCACGCCGGTGGGAAATATGGAGGACATCACCCTGCGCGCCCTGCGTGTGCTGCGTGAGGTAGATGTGATATACGCGGAAGACACGCGTACTACTTCTGTACTGCTCAAGCACCACGATATACACACGCCGCTGCGTGCGCATCATAAGTTCAACGAGCACGAGACCTCAGAACGCATAGCCGATCAGATAGCAGCCGGCGAACAAGCAGCTCTGGTGAGTGATGCGGGTACGCCGGGGATAAGTGACCCGGGGTTTATGCTTGTCCGTGCATGCGTGGCGCGTGGGGTAGAGGTGCAGTGCCTGCCGGGTGCTACGGCCTTCGTGCCGGCACTGGTGGACTCCGGTCTGCCGTGCGAACGGTTCTACTTCGAGGGCTTCCTGCCGCAGAAGAAAGGCCGTCAGACACGTCTGCAACTATTGGCGGAACAGGACCACACGATGATTATCTACGAGTCGCCTTATAGGCTGGTGAAGACCTTGGAGCAACTCGCTGAAGTATTGGGCGCAGAGCGGCAGGCATCCGTCAGTCGCGAGATAAGCAAGATGTTCGAGCAGACCGTTCGTGGTACGCTCGCCGAACTTGCCGAGCACTTCCGTCAACAACCGCCGAAGGGGGAAATCGTACTCGTAGTCGCCGGTAAATAAATGATAAATGAGTAAATGCGAAAATGTCTGAGATGAAATCCTTGGCGAAGGACACCGCCATCTACGGAGTGAGCAGTATAGTGGGCAAGTTCCTTAACTACCTGCTTGTGCCACTCTATACCTACGTACTCAAGCAGACAGCCGACTATGGCATCGTCACCAACCTCTATGCCTGGACAGCACTATTGTTGGTGCTGCTCACCTACGGGATGGAGACGGGTTTCTTCCGCTTCGCCAACCGTGAAGGCTATGACGCAAAGACCGTTTACAAGACGGCTTTCCTGACGCTACTGACCACCAGTGCGCTGTTCACGATACTGGTTATTGTATTCCAGCACCCGATAGCCGGTGTGTTGGGGTACGCCGATCACTCGGAGTTCGTGTCAATGATGTTTGCCACGGTGGCTGTTGATGCGTTTGCCTGCATCCCGTTTGCATACCTACGCCAGCAGAAGAAGTCGCTGCTCTTTGCCGGACTCAAACTGCTGTTCGTACTGCTGAACATTGCATTCAACATCCTCTTCCTGGTAATCTTGGGCAAGAACGATGTGTTCTACGTGTTCCTCAGTAATATCCTCGCCACCACAATCCAGACGCTGGTGCTGCTGCCGTTCACGCTGCCCAAAGGCGGCACGTTTGATGGCAGCATCTTACGCCAAATGCTGCGTTACTCACTGCCGCTGCTGGTACTCGGCGTAGCAGGTATCATGAACCAGACGCTCGACAGGATACTCTTCCCCTACCTATACACCGGTGCGGATGCCCAAGCACAGCTCGGCATCTACGGCGCGTGCTTCAAGGTGGCGATGGTGATGATGATGTTCACGCAGGCGTTCCGCTACGCCTATGAGCCGTTCGTGTTCAGCAAGCATAAGGACAGACAATCGGTGGAAGCTTATGCCGATGCAATGAAGTATTACATCATCTTCTCGTACTTGATCTTGCTGGGTGTGATCTTCTACCTGGATATCTTCCGTTACATCGTCTCCAGCGCGTACTGGGAGGGACTGAAGATCGTACCGGTCGTATTGTGGACATATGTGTTCCAGGGAATCTACTTCAACCTCTCATTCTGGTACAAGCTGACTGACGAGACCAAGTGGGGTGCGTACTTCTCGCTGATAGGATTGGTTATCACCCTTGTTCTGCAAGTACTGTTCGTTCCTGTCATAGGATACTGGGCAAGTTGCGGCAGCAGTCTGGTTTGCTATTTCGTAATCATGTGGCTGTCATATATCATCGGTCAGAAGAAAGCCCCGATCCCCTATGACATGAAGCGCATCTTAGGCTACACGGCCCTCACCGTCAACCTGCTGGTTGTTTATTACGCCCTCAAGTTGTATTATATCCACAACATGTGGCTGATGATGGCCGTCGGCACTGTGCTGCTGTGTATCTATCTTGCTATCCTGGTGCGTCAGGACTTCCCTCTCTCCGGACTCCCGGTCATCGGTAAGTACTTCAAGAAATAAATCGTCAAATTGTAAATCGTCAATCAAAAGATGTTCTCTGGAATAGTAGAAAAAATGGCTGAGGTCGTTCGCATCGACCAGGAGCAAACGAATAAGCACTTCACGCTGCGCAACCCCTATGGTGGCGCGATGAGCATCGATCAGTCGATAGCGCATAACGGCGTATGTCTGACGGTGGTATCGTCGGATAAAGACACCTACACCGTTACCGCCATGCAGGAGACACTTCGTCTCACTAACCTCGACGCCCTCCGTGTAGGTGACTTCGTCAACCTGGAGCGCGCGATGACACTCGATAAGGCGTTGGACGGTCACATCGTACAAGGGCACGTGGATCAGAAAGCCACATGCATCGAGCGCCGCGAGACAGACGGCAGTTGGTACTTCCGCTTTGCCTATCACTCCACACCGGAGATGATCAAGCGAGGGTACTTCTGCGTAGACAAAGGATCCGTCACCATCAATGGCGTGAGCCTCACCGTGTGCGAACCTGACGTCAAAGGTGACACGGGCTACGTGTCGGTTTGTATCATCCCCTACACCTACGAGAATACAAACTTCAAGTTCATCAATGTAGGCACCGAGGTCAATATCGAGTTTGACATCATCGGTAAGTACCTCTCCCGCTACCTCGAACTTGCCAAATGACATACTATAAATGAATAAATTGCAAATGAATTTATGGATAAGATTTCTTATGGATTAGGCCTTTCGTTAGGCCAGCAACTCAAGGCCAGCGGAGTGAATGAGCTGGCGTATGCCGACCTCGCTGCCGGTATTCAGGATATTCTGGAGGGCAACAAGCCACAGATCAGTTTTCAAGAAGCCCAGCAGGCGGTGAACCGCTTCTTCGCAGAGTTACAGGAGAAAGCCTCCGTTGCTGCCAAGGCAGCCGGTGAGGCGTTCCTGGCAGAGAATGCCAAGCGCCCGGGCGTAAAAGTAACAGCTTCGGGCTTACAGTACGAAGTGCTGGATTCCACCCTGGGCCAGAAACCCAAAGCCACCGACACGGTTCGCGTACATTACGAGGGTACACTGCCCGATGGCACGGTATTTGATAGTAGTTATAAGAGAGGCGAGCCTATCTCCTTCCCGCTCAACGGAGTTATAGCCGGCTGGACGGAAGGCGTACAGCTGATGCCCGTGGGCTCGAAGTTCCGCTTCTACATCCCGCAGGAACTCGGCTATGGCAGTCGTGCGGCAGGCTCTATTCCGCCGTACTCGACGCTGATCTTCGAGGTTGAACTCCTCGGAATTGAATAGTTCAAGATAGGTCAAGATTGTTGAGCCAGTCTGAACCACACTAATGCACAATAAACAAACAAAATTATAACAATGAAGAAATTATCAGTTATCATCCTTGCCGCCATGGCAATGGTTTCCTGCGGCAACACCTACACCGCACAACAAGCATCGTTAGCCAACATGAACGATAGTATCAACTTCGCTCTGGGTGTTGCTAATGGCGCACAGATCAAAGCGTATTATCTGCAAAACGACAGTTCGGCTGAGACCGTGGCCGAGTTCATTGATGCACTGCAAGCCGGCTATGACGGCTCGGTAGCCGAACTGACCGAAGAGGCACGCATCGGTAAGAACATCGGCTCGAGCATCGCCCAAAGCGAGAAGAACGGGCTGGCAGACAATCCTGCCTGGACACTCAACGAGAAACTGTTCTTCCAGGGTCTGGTAAATGGTATAGAGCACGACACCACCGTGCTGCATATCGATTTTGCGCGTAAGTTCTTCCAGGAGCAGTATGCTGCATCGCAAAGCTCAACCGAGAAAGCCGGCAAACCGATCAAAGGTACATGCCCGAGCAAGGTGAAGACCGTAGCGCTCAAGTCGCTCAACGATAGTCTGAACTACGCTTTTGGTATGCTCAACGGTCACGACATAGCTATGTACGTGCTCGCTGACGACAGCCTGGGAGCAAAGAAAGCCAACCTGATCAAGCACATCAACAAAGGTCTGAAGGAGAACGTTCACAACCCGCAACTCAAGAACATGGGCGAGCAGATTGGCAAGAGTATCAAGGAGCAGGAGGCCAATGGTTTGATTGGCGAGCCCTCGCTGGCAACCGACTTTGCGCTCATCAAGCAAGGCTTCATCAATGGCCTGCTGGGTGACGAGAGCCAGTTCGACGGCCGTACGGCAAGCGAATATATCCAGAACACCCTCAATCATATCAAGTACGGTGACACCAAAGAGCAGGGCGAGACGTTCCTCGAGGAGAACAAACTCCGCGAGGGAGTGATTGTTACCGAGAGTGGTCTGCAGTACGAGGTGCTGAAGATGGGTAAAGGCCAGAAACCCTCGGCTACTGACCGTGTGAAGGTTCACTACCACGGTACGCTGATTGATGGTACGGTATTCGACAGCAGCGTGGATCGCGGCGAGCCTATCGTGTTCGGCTTGAACCAAGTTATTGCCGGCTGGACGGAAGGCGTACAGCTGATGCCCGTGGGCTCTAAGTTCCGCTTCTACATCCCGCAGGAACTCGGCTATGGCAGTCGTGCGGCAGGCTCTATTCCGCCGTACTCGACGCTGATCTTCGAGGTTGAACTGCTCGGCATAGAGAAATAGTTCAGGGTCGTTTAAGATTGTTCGGAGTTGTTCAGGATTGTTGAACTACACTGAACCGCACTAAACCATACTGAACCACCATTATGGGCGTTATAGCACGACAAAGTATCAAAGGCACCATCGTCACGTATCTTGGCGTGGCGGTGGGCTTTGTTACAACGTTCTTTGTTATAACGCGTTTCTTGTCATCCGAGGAGATCGGTCTGGCTCGTGTGCTGATCGATGCCGCTGTGCTGTTCATCGGCCTGGCGCAACTCGGCACCAACTCATCGATTCTACGCTTCTATCCGTACTTCAAATCTGCCGAACGCGAAGAACATGGTTTCTTCTTCTGGACACTGGTAGTACCATTGTTCGGCTTCCTGCTGGTCTCACTATTGTTCCTGACCTGTTACGAACCGCTCAGCCGGTGGTTTGGCGCGAAGAGCCCGCTGGTGGTCAACTACTACTACTTTATCCTCCCGCTGGCGTTCTTCATGCTGTACCAGGCGGTATTTGAGACGAACGCCAATGTGCGCATGCGCATTGTAGTGCCGCGCGCCGTACGCGAACTGCTGACCCGCATCGGTCTGCTGGTAGTCTATCTGCTTTATGCGTTCGACTTGTTGACGATGGATGGCTTTGTATGGTCGCTCGTGGGAGTCTATGCGCTGGCTGCGCTGTGCAATGCTGCATACCTGTTCTCGCTGGGAGGCATAAGTATCAAACCTGACTTTGCCTTCCTTAGGCAGAACCCTACAATCGTCCGCAAGTACCTGCTTTATACGGCATTTCTTATTCTGTCGGCTGTCGTATCGGTGCTGGCCCCCACCTTGTCGTCCTTCTTCATCACTGCCGAGATGGGGCTCAGTTACACGGGTATATACGCTATAGCCACGTACATGGCAATGATGGTAAGTATCCCGTATCGTTCGCTCACGGCTATCGCCTCACCTCAGTTATCGATGGCCATCAAGCAGGACGACCGTGCTGAGACAGGCACCCTGCTTGCACAGGTGGGGGGCAACTTGCTCCTTGTCGGAGGCTTGCTGCTGGCCGCTGTATGGGTGAACATCGACCTCATCTTCGCCATCCTACCCAATGGCGCCACATATGCCGTAGCGCGACGAACGGTACTACTGCTGGGCGTTGGGCAACTGTTTGTTGCCACCTTCCAGTTTGTGGTAACTGCCCTGAGTTACTCGCGCTACTATCCGTTCTCGCTGTTGTTCTCCTTTGTGCTCACGGTGCTTGCGCTGCTGCTCAACAACCTGTTTATCCCTCGCTGGGGGATGGATGGTGCTGCCTTGGCAACGCTTGTGTCGCAAGTGTCGTATTTTATGGTGGTGCTCATCACCGCGCGCCTGACCTTGCGCTGCCGCCTGCTCACGCGTAGGCATCTGCTCACTATCGTACTCCTGGTAGCCTTGTTCGCTGCCAACGAAGTATGTCTGCGCCTCTTGCCCGGGCTGAACGTATGGTTGAGCAGTATATTGCGCTCACTGCTCATCGTTGCTGCTGGCGCATTGGCTTATGTGTGGAAAGTATCACCCGAACTTAACGACCAGATTCATGCGTTACTTCGTCGAATTCGCGTATAAAGGTACAGCCTACCACGGCTCGCAAGTGCAGCCCAACGGCATCACGGTACAGAGTGTGATGCAGGAAGCTTTCTTTACTATCCTGCGCCAGCCTGTTGCTCTAACCTTTGCCGGCCGCACCGATGCCGGTGTGCACGCCGAGCAGATGTTCGCGCACTTCGACATCGACAATCGGCTCGCACAGATGATGCCCGGCACTGTAAAAGCGACCGATGTTTCGTATTTACTAACAAGCGACACTTCGTTAGCCGCATTTTCGGTTCTTGTTGACCGACTTAACCGATTGCTTCCACAGGATATATCGGTGTATCGCATCTTTCCCGTGGCTGATGATCTGCATGCCCGGTTCTCGGCTGTCAGCCGCACCTATGAGTACCGTATCACTACGCGCAAATCACCTTTTTCTTATGACACACGCACGTATGTGCCATCGCTGTTGGACTTCGCTGTCATGAATCGCGCAGCCGGGCTCTTGCTCGGTACGCACGACTTTGCTTCGTTCTGTAAGGTTCATACCGATGTTAAGACCACTATCTGCACCATCACCGAGGCCGGGTGGCAGAACAGTGACAACGAAGCCACCTTCACTATTACGGCCGACCGCTTCCTGCGTAACATGGTACGCGCAGTGGTGGGTACACTGTTTGAAGTAGGGCGGGGCAAATTATCCGTAGAGCAGTTCGGCGAGGTTATTGCCTCCCGTTCGCGTCAGTCTGCCGGACAATCCGCTCCGCCTGAAGGGCTCTTCCTTACCGCAGTGAGGTACCCCGCAATATAAGCAAACGCCGCTATCTTCGGATGCGGCGTTTGTTTAATTCGCGTTGGTACTGACGCGCTGTTGCGGCGTGCTTGCCAAACGACTCGGAGAAGATGTGCGTACCTGAGAAGTCGGGGTTGGCGCACATGTACAGGTACTTGCTTCGGGTGGCGTGCAGCGTGGAGTCGATGACGTTCGCCGGCGTTACGCGTATAGGGCCGGGAGGTAAGCCCGGATTGATGTACGTGTTGTAGGGTGACTTGTATTGCGTCATGGCGTGCGTCACGCGCCGCGCTGCGAACTGCCGCGTAGCATAAACGGCGGTGGGACAGGCCTGCATGTGCATGCCGATACGTATGCGGTTCAGGTACAGCCCGGCTATAATCGGCCACTCCTGCGGGTTGGTGGTCTCGGAGGCAACGATGCTTGCCAGGGTGTACGCTTGCTGAGGCGTCAGTCCCAATGCTTCGGCCTGCGCACGGCGCTTCTCGTTCCAGAACCGGCGGTAGTCGCGGTACATGCGGTCGAACAGCTGCTCAGCGGTCATCGTCCAGTAGACCTCATAGGTATCGGGCATGAACAGGCAGCGTGCTGTCTCGGTGTTCATCTCATACTTGCTTAGGAAAGCATCGTCCTGC
Source organism: uncultured Bacteroidales bacterium (assembly GCA_946403215.1). Taxonomy (GTDB): domain Bacteria; phylum Bacteroidota; class Bacteroidia; order Bacteroidales; family Paludibacteraceae; genus Colicola. Next base: position 8,027 of record CAMIZG010000039.1, read on the forward strand.
AGCAGGGCTATGATGCTCGCGGAGTCGGTGAGCAGTTGTTTGGCCAGCCTGCCGGCCAGATGCTCATTGGTGCGTACGCCGTAGTTGAAGCGGATCTTCACGGGCGTCTGCTCACCCTGACGCAGACGCATGAATAGTGTGCGGTTGCCCATTTCCGCAGGAAATTTGTAGTACCCGGGTTTGGCTTCTCTTATCTGCGAGCGCACCAGGTCCTTGCGGAACGCGTAGTTCGAGCGCAGTGAGTAGTCGCGTAGCACACGGGCGAACACAGAGTCCAGCGGCGTGTCAGGATACACGTAGTAGCCGTGTTCCTCGCCGTCAAGGCTCAGCAGGTTGCTGCGCGTATAGTGGTAGTGGCGTAAGCCCTTGTATATACCTGCTCCCAGCAGGCAAAGCAGCACTACAGCTGCTGCAATAAATATGTTCCGTTTGGTTGTCGTCATTGTTTCGTAATCTCTAATTCCCTAATTCGTTCATTCCTTCATTCGCTCCTTCATTATCGCTTCCGCTGCGGCTCTCAGGCGTGCTTCGCCCTGACCGTTAATGAGGTAGTATGGTCGTTTTGTTTGTTTCACTTCGTTGATGTACCAATTCAAGAAGTACTCTCTTTTGTCCAGGTTCTCCCGCACCGGATCAGGCTCAGCTTCTATGTCCGGCATCATGATCAGGTACAAATCCATCGGCTGCTCCTGTATGGCTTGCTCCACCTCGGGGGCAACCTTGCCGTACACGTGTTGCATCCACACCTTGGTGATGATCAGTTCGGTGTCGTACAACACAACGGGTTCTGCGTAACTGCCCTGTAATTCCTTCAACTGCCGTCGGGCTATTTGGAGCACATCATCGTAGGAGTATGGTCTGCCTATGGTCTCCACGTACTCGCGCGCGTATTCCTTAATCCATCGGTAGCCGTACTGCTCAGCCAACTGCTTGCACAGTGTGCTCTTGCCCGTACTCTCCGGCCCTATTACACCAACGCGTATCATCAGTGGTCACTCGTCAGTTACCTCGTGAGCATCAGTTTGATGTTAAAGCCCACGTTGTCCGTCTTAATCGGGTAGGAGGTGGATATGAGCGGCGTGGTGCCCTGGTGGTCGTAGTAGAACTGGATATTGATCTTCTGCGAGAGCACGTAGTCCGCACTGATCTTCACGCCGAACACGCGGTTGCCCGAGCTGGCTTGCGTTATGTTCTCTTCAACTTTCCGGAGCAAGGTCTTTATATCCTTGTAGCTGAAGTCCACGTTGAGTTTCAGGTCGTTGCTGACTTTCTTCTCCGAGCGCGGAGTCTTGGTGATGAAGTTCAGGTTCTTGATCGTATAACCGCCACCGATGACAAACTCGTTGGTGTGACCTTCCATCAGTTGGATGGATGTCACGTTCAGCGTCAGGTTGCGCTGCTTGCGGTACTCGGCTTTTACGCTCAGCGAGTTCTTCATCGCCAGGTTCAGACCGATCAGCGGCGAGAACGACTCGGTCAGCGATACACTGCTTATGTCGTATGCAGCCGATGGTACGGGCACCTCGGTCTGTACGTCGCGAACAAAGCCCAGGGTCTTGTCCTTGCCTGCCGCACCTACCCAGGTTGAGTACGTCGTGTACGAACCGATAGCGTACTTACAGGTGTAGGCATGCGTCAGGGTTACCGAGCGGAAGTTATCCCTCATCCACGGCAACTTGCCCAGACCGTCATAGGTCACGCTCCAGTTAGGCAAGATCTTCAGTATGCCCAGGAACGGGTTCCTGTCCATCTTGTTGATGTCCCGTCCGGTGTATGCTGCCAGGAACGATGGAACAAGCACATCGGCCGAGTTGCGGCTCACTGTGCCGTTGCTGCGGCTGTACTGCTTGCCGCCGAATACTGTTCCACGCATAAAGCCGGCATCGGGGTAGCTGATCTTATCGTACTCCGCCTGCACGCGCTGTTGCATAATGTCGCGGTTGGCTACAAACCGGTCGTAGATCTCGTTGTGGAAGTTATCCTCCTGCGTACCCACGCGCGAGAACGCTGTACCGATAGCCACCTGCGTTATGTTGAACGATCCGGACAAGTGCTCCTGCATCTCGTCGTAGGAATAGATGATCGAACTCGACTCGGCCATGTATCGCTTGCCGTTGACCTGAATCTTCAGTCCGGGCAGCGGTTCAAGGGTTACCTTGATATCCAGATCCGTCGTCTTCGACCGCGTTGCAGGCTGCACAACCATTGTGTCGCCGCTCAGCCAGCCCTCGCGTTTGGCTTTGTCCACAAAGTCGTCGCGGAAGAAGCCGAACGCAAAGTCGTAGCCCGGGGCATACAGGTTGCCCACCTTGCGCTGCCCCATGAATCCTGCCTGCGGTGCAAAGCCCGGCACAGTGATGGAGGTGTTGTCGCGATAGGTCACTTGCACACGGCGGATCATCGTACCTATGTATGCGAACATGTCGCCGGCTATTTGTGCCGGAGTGCGCTGGTTCGGATCTTTGGTACTCATCTTCAGCGTTATCTTGCCGCTGACGGGTGAGGTTACTGTTGCCTTGGTGTTGCCGTCGGATACGGCTTTCACCTTTACCTTGTGCCCCAGACTGTCGGTAGCTTCTATCTCGAACAGGTCAGATCCCATCCGGTGGGTCACGGTCATCGGTTCGCCGGCTTTCATTTGCAGGGTATCGGTGTAGTTCTTCGGCTTGAACGCTTTCTGGCGCTGACGACCGGTGTAGCGCTGTGTCATGTTCTTCCAGTACTTCGACTTGCCGTACAGGGTCTCGAAGTTAAGCGAACCGTCCACCTGCCATGAGCGCTGACCGGTGATGGTGTTGCCCAAGTTGTTCTGCTGCGAGGTGGTAGCCGTACGCGCCCAGTTGTACGTACCGTTGTACGATGCGTTGGCGTTGATGAAGTCCAATCCCGGGATCTTGTTAATCGGCACGTTCCACGTAGCGGTGAATACCTGTTGGTAGGTGTATGGCGTACCGCCCTTGGCCAGACTGCGTTGGATGGTGTCTTTCCAAGCCTCGTAGTAATCGTTGGTAAAGCCGTAGTCGCGGATGATCTCCGGCGTGTAGTAGCCTTCGTCCACTGTGCTGTTCATTGCTGTCTGGAATGAGAACTTCAGGTTTCTGCTCAGGTCGTACTTGAAGTCGAAGTTCCTGCTCCAGGTGAAGTCCTTGGAGAAGGTGATGTCCATCTTGTTCAGCCCGGCATCGCCCTGACTGAAGTCGCGCATCTTCATCTGCGAGAAGTTACGCTGCATACTGGTGTTGAACGCCCATGACTGCGGCAGGTAGTACAGGTTGAACTCCTTGACGATCTTCACCTTGTCCACCTTCTTCGAGTTACTGAACGGCTCCCAGGGCTTGGGATTGAACGAGTAGGAGTAGTTGAATTGTCCACGCTGCTCGGTCGTCTGGTTGCGTTCCATCTCGGGCGTATGTTCGTTCTGCTTGTTGTACGACGCCGATATCGAGAAGTTGGCCGGATCGTAGAACATGTCTTTCTTCTTCGAGTGGATGTTCACCTTCATGTTCGTCACGCTGAAGCTGGTGCTCTCCAGCACGGTGTTGCTCATCAGGCGTACTGAGTCGCGCTCCTCCTTGGTGTTGTACTGCTCCAGGTTGTCCTGCAGTTTGATATCCGTATCCAGCGGGTCGAACTCGGGCGTGATGGTCTGGTTGGTGTAGGCTACGTACAGCGGGATCTGCAGCTTGGCTTGCTCGGGGAACAGACGACCGGCCTCCAGAGCGGCACTGACTTGCAGTTGGTAGTTGTTCTCCATGTTCCGCTGCAGCACGTTGCTCTCTATGCTTCCGTAACCTGCTGTCTCCAGGCGTCCGGCTACGTTCACCTGCGCTATGTCGCTTATGCATAGCGAGGCGTTAGCCATGGCTGCCACGCCGCCCTTCTCGTTGAACTCGCTCATCCTCAGTTCGTTCACCCACACCTCACCGCAGCGCTCGCTGTGGGAGTTGGCGTTGCGCACACCGATCATGATGCACTCCACGCTCTCCAGCGTCGGGTTACCCAGCACGGTTATTCTGTTCTGCGGCTTGCCTGAGGCCTCGTCGTACATCACGTACGGGATTGTGTTACCTACGTCCGATGTACCCGAACGCTTCGCTTTGTTCCTTGCCAGCTTGGCATCCGTCAGTACCGAGAACGGGAAGTCGAACATGTTCTCCTGCGGCCACACCTTGTAGCGGTCAGCCTCGCTGTTGTTGTTATAGCTGCCAGCCGGAGTCAGCACGAGCGGGATCTCATATTCGTAGTAGTTGTTCTTCAGGTCAGTACCCAGGCGGATGAAGCAGGTCAGATCGCCGTCTTTCAGGTCAGCATCTTCGGCTTCCATCTTCTCGGCGTGCACGAACATCTGCAGGTGCTTGTAGTTACGCATGTCGTAACTCGTGTTCTTATATACGCCGCGTGCGTCGTTGAACGGCAGGTTGTGAACCCTGAGCACCATCGCCTGTTCGTTCTGGGCAATGAGTTGCGCCTGGCCCGGATCGGTCTGACGACTGATGCCCGGAGGCAGGATATAGTTGATGGGCGAACGGTTGCCGTTCTCCTCAATGTTCACGTTCTGGACATCCATCAGCGCAGTGCCGGTGGGCGGATTGTCGTTGTAGTTCTTCGTGCGCTCATTGCGGTACAAGCCCTGGTTGTAGTTACGCCATTCGCCACGTACCAGATCCAGACTACCGAAACGCAGGTGCATCTCCCGCTCGCTGCCGGTCAGGTACAGACGGGCGAAACGGATGGACTTGAAGTTACGGATCGTACCCACGCGCTTCGTATCGTTGCTCTTCAGTGGAATCTTGAACTGATACCAGGTTACCGTCTCAGTCTTTCCGTTGCGCAGCGTGACGTTCGTGGTCAGCTTCTCTACTATATACTGCAGTCCCACCTGCATATCTGCCTCGCGCAGACTGACGTGGTACTCGTAGAACTTCTCGTACTCGTTCAGGGTGTTGTCCTGGTTAATATCCTCTATATCCGGCTGCAGGGTTGCTGCCGTACCATAGCCGTCAGTGCTTCGGTCGGTCTCCGGCGAGTTGCCCTCGGTGCCGTTGTAGTGCTTGTAGCGGTCGATGATGCTCACCTGGTCGCGGTCGTAGTCGCTGCCGCGGTAGTAGTGGTAGTTATCACCTGCCGGGTCATTGGCCGGCGAGAACGGATCATTGAGCCATCTGTTCCATACATCGGCCGTCACCTTGTTCTGCAGCGCAGCGCGGTAGTCGGCGTAAGGATGCGTACCGTTGTACTCAAACGCCAGCTCCTGCTCCGTGCTCAATCCGTCCAGACCAACGTCCTGCTTCTCGCGCGAACCCGCCTCGTTGCTGAACGCCACCACCGTACTTGTGGTGCGCGACACGCGTCCCCAGACGGTCTTCTCTGTATCGTCGATCTCATTGGTCGGCAGACCGTGCTCAAACGACTTCTTGCCGTCCTTCAGTATATCCTCGCTTATGTCACCCAGGTCGATGTACAGGTCGCCATCGTAGCCGTCGGGGTTGGTAAGCTTCGGATCGAGCAGCCAGAACGATATATACTCGATGTTTGCCTTTTCAAAATCCGTGTTGTCCAACCGGCGCATGATACCCGCCCAGCGCTGCTTGGGGTTAGTCAGTTTGCCGTCCGATCCGATCTCGCTGGCGCAGATGTTATACGGTCCGCGTTCCTCGGGGTAGAAGCTCAGGTTCAGCGTGGCGATCTTCGGATCTTCGTTGGCCAGCGTCTCTCTGTTCGGGAAGAGTTCCTGCTCATATACAATGCGCGTACGCATGTCGCTCAGTGCATCCACATCGTCCTTGATGTGCTGCGGCGTGTTGCTCTGCGGGTAGCCGAAGATGGGGTCGGGCGTGTACCACGACAGCCATGCTCTGTTCTTGCCGTACTCGATATTGTTGCTGTAGTTGTACTCGGGGAATTTGTCATCGTTCCTCGGCGTGGAGGCTATACGCCAGTAGCTGGGGTAGTGGATGTCGATCTCCGTCATCGTCTGCTCAAAGTCATCCACGTACGCTGTGCCTACCTTACCTACATCGTTCGTGTGACCCGGGATCAGGTGTGCAAACTCGGCATTCAGGGCGAAGGTCGATGGCTGCGTAGCACTTATCCACGGTATCTTGTCAATGGCGTTCGTCAGCCACTGCAGGTCGGTCTTCCATGCGCCGTTCACGCCCCAGATGGTGTTAGCCAGCGGTTCGCTGCCGGTGTTTACCTTGGTGGTCAGCGGACGCTCGCGCAGGTGCATGATCGTACCGCCTATCATCAGGTCTTTGGTGAACTGGTACTCGGCGTGGAAACCGAACAGGCTCTTGCGCTGCATGGAGAACGTCGATTGGTTCTCCAGCTTGACATCCACCTTCGTGCCGCTGTCCAGAATGCTCTGGTTAAGGATCGTCACCGTACCCATGGTGTAATCCACCGTGTAGTCCACGTTCTCGACCAGCGTCGCACCGCCGGCGGTAACCGTCACACTTCCGCGGGGAACGTTCATCGCGTTCAGCCGGATCTCGCTGCCCGACGAGCCTTTCAGCTTGCCCGTCAGCTTGAACTTGTTCTTCTCCGTCATTTCCTGCGCGTTAACCAGCGTGGAATCGTACAGTTCCTGGAAGATGTATTTCTGCGCAATAGCCTCATCACCTATTATCTTACTCAGGTGGCTGCCGAAGGGCTCCAGCACAGGGAAGATCACGCGTCCGCTACCCGATAGCGCCGTGTAGCCTTCTATGTAGTCGAACTTGCCGTCGGGCGAGGGGTTGTTACGGCTGTCCAGACGGTCGAGGTTCATCACGCGCAGCAGCTGCTTGCCTTTGATCGGACTCTCCGGCAGGTACTGCAGTTCGGTACCTACCGAGTCGTTGCGGTACATGATATAGAGTTCGAACTTCTCGCTCGTCATGCTCGTCACGCCCAGCGAATACACGTTCTTCATCATCAGGTCCCATGTGCCGCGGTTCTTGTGCTTGGGCGCGTTGTTGCTGCCCTTCAGCATCTTCAGGATCATAGCAGGGGACGACTGACCGGTCAGCGTCGAGTCGCCGCTGATTTTGTCGGTGGAGAACTCACCCACCTGATACACCTGACCGGCGTACGTATATTCGTATGCTACTGCCAGTACCTCGTCCTGGTTCAGACTGCTCTTCAGGCTGATGTAACCTAATGCGCTGTTGAGCGTATATTCCGAGCTGCTGAGCAGGCGAGCCGACTCCAGTTTTTCGTAATCCTCGCCGCCAACCAGATTAGGGTAGGCTGCTTGCAGCAATGAGGTTGTCTGCTGTATATCGCGTATGTCGCCTATGCCCAGCAGGGCGTCGTACTCGTTGTTGGCTTTGTTCGTTGGCACGGGTGCACCGGTCACGTCCCATTGCGGCGTGCCGCCGGCGTTCAGACTGATGTGCTCCGCCTTGTTCTCACCCAGGTCGCTCAGTGCCACCAGGTTGCGTGCTTGGTCGTACGAACCGCGCTTGTTGGTTATCCACACTTCGATACGGTTGATAGTCACGCCGCTGGCTATGTACGGCAGCGACTGCATAGCTGTCTCGTAGTTGTCGCGGAAGAAGTAACTGAGGAAGAAGTGGCGGTTCTCGTCGTAGTTCTCAATACCTATCTCGTACTTCGTCATCTGTGCGCCGCCCTCGCTGCTCACGCTCTGACTTTCGCTGTTCTGCTGCGATACGAGAGCTTGGATCTTCAGTTTGCCGAACTGCAAGCCGACCTTTACGCCGAACAGCGCCTGCGTGCCGCGAATGAGCGAGCTATTCAGATCCATCGTCACATTACCGCCCTCGATGTACTGGATGATGTCATCCTCCTTGCCCTTGTAATTGAGCTTGAGGTTCTGCTGGTCAAAGCTGAACGATGCCTCGGTGTTGTAGTTAAGGTTGAAGTTCAGTTTGTCGCCCACCTTACCGTTGATGGAGGCTTGTATCTTCTCGTCGAAGTCGAAGATGTTGTTGTTCCTCGACCGTTCGGTGAGACTCGGGTTGTCGATGTACTGGTGCTTGAATCCGAACAGCAACTCGGCACTACCTTGCATCTTCAGCTGCACACCGCCCGGACCGAACACCTTGTCGGCCGGACCGATGTTGAACTTCATGTCCGTGATGTCGAACTTCCGCTCGTTGCTGTGCTCTACCTCGCTGATCTTCTGCTTCCAGTAGCGGTTCATCTGCTCCCGCTCGCTGTACTTCAGGTACTCCTCCTGGTTCAGCAGGTACGGCGTGGTTATATCCACGTCGCCTATCTTCGTATGAACAATGTAATAGCCGTTCTCGGGATTGAACTCCACCTCGGTGGTCTGTGTGTCTTCAAACTGCACATCGCCAAAGTGTACCGAATCCGACAGCACCGGCACGCGCTGCGTATTCACGGGTGGCGTGTCGCCGCTCGCCGTCTGCTGATCACTGGCTGCTGACTGCTGATTGCCGGCTGCCGGCTGCTGACTGCTTGTCTCGTCCGGCTTGGGTTGTTCGTTCTGCTGTCCGCGGTTTCGGTTCCTGTTTCTGTTGTCCCGCCCCGGCCGGGGTATCTGCTGAGCGGCAGGCGTCGTCTCTTTCTTTTTCGCACTCGACGACGGCGCCAACCAGTCAGGCAATTGCGCCCAACCCGCCTGACTGACGCAGAGCGCCAGAATAAATAATAGTATCTTGAAATGCTTAATTTTCTGCATGTGTGACTCTTTCCGATTTTGGATTTCTGACGATCAGCTTTGTGTTTTCTTGTGAGGGAGTCCGGGGTCCCCCCAAATAACATGTAGTGGGGTGGCTGTTATGTGGTTCATAATGACCGGGCAAAAAACACAAAGGTGCCGTTAGGAAACAAAATCATAGTAGCTTTAACGCTTGGCGGATGACGGCTTCCACACTTGCAGCCGGGTTCTGCGTCAATATCTTATCCACCGCCTTGCTGCTGGCTGCCGCCGCGAACCCGAGCATCGTCAGTGCGCTCACCGCCTCGGTCTTTACCTCCGAGTCGGCTGCGGCCGGTTCGTCGAACAGGTTCGTTGCGGCGTCGGTGCCCAGGTCGATCTTCAGCACTTTGTCTTTCAGGTCAACGATCAGTCGCTGCGCGGTTTTCGGACCAAAGCCTTTGATCGAACTCAACGCCTTCACGTTACCCGTGGCAATTATCTGGCGTATATCCGCAGCCGCGTACGCCGACATGATCAGGCGCGCCGTATTGCCGCCTATGCCGCTCACGGTCATCATCATCTCGAATAGCGCCCGCTCGCCTTTCGTCGGAAACCCGTACAGCTCGTGCGTATCCTCGCGGATGATCTCCGTGCAGTACAGCTTGCATGGCTGACCGGCGGTGGCGCCGTTGCGCTCCTTACCTGTCAGCTGCGTAAATGTGGTCAAGGCTATGTTGATGGCGTACCCTACGCCTCCCGCCTCGATCACTGCCAATGTCGGACTCAGCTCCGACAACTCTCCATATATATATTCAATCATATTCGTTTGTTATCCAGCCACCTGTTTTTTAGGTTTCTTGCTTTTGAGCGCTTTTACTACATATGTGCGCAGCCCTATATCCCCATCCATACACCCGCGCACACAACACAAAAAGCCTACAAAGGTACAACTTTTTTTTGACAAAAGCAAACGTTTTCCGAAAAAAAACCGCTTTCGCACATGCATATGACAAAATTGCAATTCATCCGTACATTTTTTTGTACAACCTCGCAGCTCCATAGGTACTCTGTCTCATCCTGAAATAGGTTTACTCATAAAACGTTAAAAGATGTTCTATTTTTAAGATTTCAGTTTTATGACGCAGACCAAGAATCATTATTCAAAACAGTTTAAGCACCAAGTTTTGGAAGACTATTTTCAGTCAGGCATTAGTTCCACTGAATGTGCCAAAAAGTGGAAAGTTCCTCAGCCAACGATTTATTTTTGGCTTCAGACTTGCAAGAATGATCGGAAAAGTGTATCTTTGTATTCTAAAAAGATTCACATGGATGCAAAAGACCAAGCTCTTGAGAACTTGCGTGTTGAGAACGAGCGTCTCCGCCGCGAGGTGGAGTACCAGAAGCTCAAGACTGCCGGTTATGAGCGCCTTCTTGAGATTATTAAGGAGGAAGACGGCATCGACCTGCTAAAAAAAGATGGTGCCAAACAGTAGAACGCCTGTCCGCAGAGTACCCTCATGTAACGATAGAGGTGCTCTGCGGGCTGTTTGGCAAATCGAAGCAGGCTTATTACAAGCACAAGCGGAGGTCTTTCAGCGACTTGGAGATAGAGCAGGAGGTGCTATCCATTGTGGCTTCCTACCGGGCTGAGATGCCGTTGATAGGAGGATTGAAACTGTATAGTCTTACTCATTCCTTGCTGAAGGATGCTCTCGGTATGGGACGGGACAAGTTCCTGAACCTGCTGCACCGGCACAAGTTGATCATCTCTCCACGCAAGACGCACCACACGACGAATTCCAATCATGTCTATTTCAAGTATCCGAACCTAGTAAAGGGACTTGATGTCAGCTATGTCAACCAGCTGTG
>CAMIZG010000040.1 GCA_946403215.1 uncultured Bacteroidales bacterium
TTGTAGCGGTTCACTGGTGCATGAGTCGCAGCGGACGGTGTCGGTGGCGGACAGCCTGCGGATGAACGAGGGCAGACAGTATGACGACAGCCTTGCCCTGGCGGAGGCATATAGCACGCTGGGCAGATGCAGGCTCGTCTATCCGGATGATTACGCACGCGCATATTACCTACCAAAATCAGTGGCAAGAAGCAGTTGATATACTCGCGCCTGAGCGATTCGTCTGACTTTTTACCTCGTCCCTAATAATCATATACATTTCAATCTCGTCCCAAAATCGTCCTCCTTCTGCTACTTTGAAAATTATTTTCTGCTACTTTGAGAATTTTTCTTACGTAAATTGAGAATTTTTCTTGCATATTTTGAGAATTTTTTGTATCTTTGCAGCGAATTTTAATTTTGGTATTATGTTTAAACGTCAACAAGCTACTATTTTGCAGTCTCGAATCGCAGAACCTCGCCGGTTTATTCAAGTGATTGCAGGGGCTCGACAAGTGGGAAAATCAACCATGGTGAAACAAGTGACAAATGAATTGACCATTCATCATTTGCTCACAACCGCAGAAGAAGCACCGGATAAGGATCCGGGGTGGATTAGTTATGTGTGGCAACAAGCCCGGCAGTCCATGAGACTTAATAACTATCCGGAATTTTTATTAGTGATAGATGAGATACACAAACTGGATAACTGGAGCGAAGTGGTAAAAGCCGAATGGGACACAGACACCATGCGTGACGTAAACTTGAAGGTCGTTCTATTGGGTTCTTCGCGCTTGTTAATCAAGGATGGTTTGACGGAGTCTTTAGCAGGACGATATGAGCTGATCGAAATGCAACACTGGTCTTTTAGCGAAATGCGTGAGGCTTTCGGTATGAGCGCAGAACAATATATCTATTATGGCGGTTACCCCGGAGCTGCTTCGCTATTACAGGATGAGCAAAGATGGCGCAAATATATGAAGGATGCCATCATCGAACCGGCTATTACCAAGGATGTGCTGACCACCAAACGGGTGCTCAAACCGGCTCTTTTGAGGCAGTTGTTCCAATTGGGCTGTGCGTATTCCGGCGAATTACTCTCATTTAACAAGATTCTCGTGCAACTTCAAGATGCAGGCAATACCTCTACACTAGCAAATTATCTGCAACTACTCGACGAGAGCAAACTGCTATGCGGTTTGCAGCAGTATGCCGCGGATGATGCACGCAAATACAAGTCCGTCCCTAAGTATCAGGTATATAACTCGGGTTTGTTGAGCGCATGCAATTCGTTGAGTTTCAAGGATGTGTATCTTTCTCCTGCGGAGTGGGGCAAATGGGTAGAATCGGCTGTTGGGGCTTATCTGGTTAATCATGCCGACCGATTAGAATACAAGGTGTATTACTGGCGCCATGACAGCGACGAAGTAGATTTTGTCCTGCAACGCTCACGACAATTAGTGGCGATTGAGGTAAAAAGCGGAAGGCGGAAAATGAACCAAGGGCTTAAGCTTTTCCATGAACAGTTTCACCCCACAATGGATCTGGTGGTCGGTAGTGAAGCCATGACGATTGAACAATTCCTTTTGCTTGATTTGGAAAAGTTGTTCATGTAAAATTACGTTTCTGCAAAAGTGGTAGATATTTGGCAAATTTGTGTTTGTGTATATTAGGAAAAAGCAGTAATTTTGCACTCGCTTACGTTAAGGCTCGTTACGACTCGCGGCTCTGCCGCTCAATGGAAACTCGCCTTACGCTACGCTCTCCCCATAGCAAAATCTGCTAAGCACCATTTGCCGAACGCGCGCCGAACGCGAGCCGAACGCAACTTGATAATTTGTCTAAAAAATTTGATAATTTGTCCTACTTATTGAATATATCATTTTTTTTTTGTATCTTTGCGTGTGTTTTTGAAAACGCGTATAGGCAACAACCAAATCAACCAATATTTATTAACCATTAAAAACAATTAACATCATGAGGAAAATTTTTACAATTCTCTTTGCCGCGCTCATGAGCGTAGGCATGTTTGCAAAAGTAACCCCGAAGGGGACTGACGTATGGGATGATGCCACCAAGACCCTGACGGTTAACGGCAACCCGGTAAGCAATGCCTATATTGGTGTGAGTGACATCGAGAATCTGGTTATCAGCGATGCCGTTACAAGCATTGGAGATAATGCTTTCGAAGATTGCAACGGCCTCAAATCGGTTGCTTTTGGCAGCAGCCTCGCAAGCATTGGAAAGGAGGCTTTCTCTAGTTGCATCAAACTCGAATCGGTTACTTTTCCTGCATCGTTGCAGAGCATCGGAAAGAAGGCTTTCTCGCAGTGCTACGCCCTCACATCGGTTACTATTACCAATGGCCTCACAAGCATTGAACAGCAGGCTTTCTATAATTGCGAAAAACTTGCATCGGTGACTATTCCAAACAGTGTCGCAAGCATTGGAATGAATGCTTTTGGTAATTGCGATGGCCTCACAGAGATAGTGGTCGCCGCAGAAAATCCGAATTACAGCTCTGCAGATGGCGTGTTGTTCAATAAAGACAAAACCACACTTATTCAATGTCCGGGTGGAAAGCAAGGAGACTATACTGTTCCCAACAGCGTCACAAGCATTGGAGATAACGCTTTCGCTAGTTGCTACCTCCTCACATCGGTTGAAATCCCCAATAGCGTTGGAGAAATTGGAACTCAGGCTTTCTCTAGTTGCATCGAGCTCACATCGGTGACTATCGGCAACGGAATCGCAAAAATTGGAGGTTATGCTTTCTATTATAGTTCCAAACTGGCTTCGGTTACTATCAATGCTACTACACCACCAACCCTCGGAGGTTCTGCATTCGATAAAACAGCGGCTGCCCTTACGATTTACGTGCCGGCAGCGTCGGTGACTGACTACAAGGGTGCTTGGACTGCTTACGCCGACAAAATCGTGGCTGCTGCTGAACCCGAACCGGCAGGAGAAGTTACGGTTGTGTTTGCAGCTAACAACAAAACCGTAGAGAGAACAGTTACCCTGCCCCATACCTTCTGGTGCAATTTGGGTACTGAGAATGGCGAATTGGACCTTATCATTCAAGAACTCTATGCATTACCTCTAGGTGGTTACTGTGACGCTTGGAATGGGCCGGTAGCAACAGGTAATCCGGCTGTGACCGCAGGTGCAGGCGATGAAGATGATGACTTCATCACCATCAGCGAAGCCTTCGAAGGTACGGCTACCGTAAGCGGAAAGTATAATAGGTATACTGAGATGGACGAAGAGGAATTCTACTACACCCTGACTATCTCGACTAAGAATGGTGCTGCAACCGCGATCAGCAACACCGCTGTTGAGACGAAGGCTATCAAGCGTATTGTGAACGGCCAGCTCTTGATCGAGAAGAACGGCAAGACCTACAATGTAATGGGCGCAGAGGTTAAATAAATCATAGCCGGAAGGCTAATTGTATCGCAAGAGGCGGTTCACGTTCATCGTGAGCCGCCTTTTCTCTTTTTGCTCGCTTTACATATCCTGCATCGACAAGCCCAGGTGGGAGATAGAGTATTTCTTAAGCTGACGTGTAGCTATCAAAAATTCATTCACATGTGTTTCTAATGCAGTAGGTACAAGTTCCTTTGGCTGCCGTTTGACTTCGTAGAATACAGCTTGTTTGGTTAGTTCGTTAATAGCGATGATATCTATCTCCGTTTCGCCGTTTCTGCTCCACCAATTGTCGATTTGTGTGAATTGCTGTTCTTCTGCCAGTTTCTCTTTGAAATAGTTTTCCAACATCTTACCGGTGAACGTCTCATAGTCGCGCTTAATAATTTGCCGTAACGCATCAAACGCATCGATCTCCAGCATATAGTTGTATTTGAAGATAAACCGGAACCAGAAGATCAGAAAGTTGTCATCCAACCGGTAACGTACATTGCTGTTGGTGGTAGCAAAAAGCGGTTTGTGTTTGGTAATCAAGCCGTAGGTATCTTCCAGCATCGTGAGGTAGCCGCCTATCTCCTTACCAATGATATCTTCTATCTGCCTCCGTTGCGAATGCCCGGAAGCGATAGCGGTCAGAATGGAGAAATAGACACCGTAGTCTTTGCCGAACTCCTCTATCAATAGGTTCTTACCTTCGGACAGGAAGACCGAATCCGGTTGAATTATAGTCTCTATCATCTTCTCCTTCGTGGTTGCGCCCTTGTCCATTAGTAGTTCTACGTATTTAGCTACGCCGCCTGTGAAACTGTACAAAGCCAACAAATCTTCAGATGTGTAATTTGGATTGTGGTTTGCCAATATCTCCTTTAGGATTGAAGGCGGGAACTTTTTGAGCCTAATCATCGATGTCTGACGGTTATAGAGTGGCTCCTTCTTGTTCTCAAATATCTGATGAATCATTGTTTGCACCGAGCCGCCTACTATGAGGTTGATATGCGCCTCCTCTTTGTTTATATCCCAAATCCGCTGCATATCGCTATAAACCGAGGCGTTGATACGCATGAATTCTTGGAACTCATCAACGAACAGCGTGATAGGTTGCTGTTTCGATAGTTGCATGATATACTCAAAGATATCCGCAAAACGTGTCACACGACCTAACATCGGGATACCTAACTTAGTCGATATCTCTTGCTGATAGGCTGTGCATAACTCGCTCTCCGATTTTTTACTCACAAAGAAATACAAGAACGGCAAATCCTTGTATGCATGGAATACGAGCGATGTTTTCCCGATACGTCTTCTTCCGGTCAGCACCGTAAACTGTGCATGCTCCAAAGACTGCTTTTGAATAGCTTGAAGCGATGCTGTTTCTCTTGTTCTGTCAACGAATTTCATAAGCCGTAAAATTTGCAATCGCCATTTCCGAAATGGCCATTACTTTTTAAACTGGCTGCAAAAATACAAAAAATTTTTGATATTTGCAAGAGCTGGATGCATTTTTTTTGCTTGAAGGTACAAAAAAGTGAAAAGTGTAAGAAAAAGTGCCCCTTTTTATGAGGACACTCTTTCTTTATTTATTCATCCGTTCATCCATTCATTCGTTCATCCATTCATCCCTTCACGAATTACCAAATTCTTCCGTGACGGCAAGCTCTTCAACCTGACCGGCGCACAAGTTAAGTAACGTTTAGCGTTTAGCGAATTAGCGAAAAGGCATAGCGGCAATCTAATGCCGCTATGTTTTTTTTGCTATACTTACCTCCTGCTCCAGCTCCATGAGGTTGTCGATGTTATACGGATTGAGCACGAGCGGTTTCTCGCAAATGACATCGCACCCCAGACGCAAGCCGTAGCGGATAAACGCGTCGTGGGTATAGTTCGGCGTGCAGAAGTACAAAAAAAATCCCACATTTGCAAGTATTGCGGGATTTTTTTTACTATTTTGTGTGTTTTTTAGTTTCTTTGCAAGTACAACACTATTCTATCGGCAATCCCAAGGCGGTATAATCCACGCCGTTATGCCGGATCATTACATGGCCGGCACGGATGTATTTGAGGGCGGAAGAGCCTACCCCCGTCCCCTCCCCGGAGGGAAGGGAGATGCCGAGCGTTGAGGGTTGAGTGGTGATGGTCACATTGTCAAGAGCGAGTCCCTGTGCACCGGCGCAATTCGTTCCGCTGCTGACGGATATGTTCCATGCGAGGAAGACGGGCTGCTCTGCCTTGACAGTCACCGGCAGTTGGGCACTGACATGACGCGTCTCGGCGGGCACTTCGGCAAAACCCTGTGTAGCAGCATCTGCAGCCCATGAAGATTCGAAATTGCTACCGGCAGATGTCCAGTTGACTCCATCCGGGCTGTAGTACAGTTGCACGGTGAATCCTGCGCTGTTATTGCCGCTGCGGTACTTCTCGATATCGTAGGCGACCTCGATTGTCATATCACCTGCCGTGCTGTTGCGTGCGGCAAGCATGATGTTGATACCGCGCGTGCCGTTGTCCACACCGGTGGTCAGACCGCCTACGGCACGATCCTCGCTGTCGTCTGCGCCCCAGTTCCACGTGCCGTTATAGGCGTTCGAAGCGAGTGACACACCGCCCAGGTACATTAGTGTGTCTGCAGCGTGAAAGTAACTCCCCACCAGCCTCGGACCACTCAGGTTTCGGTCGATACGCCAGCCGAACGGCAGGTCGGAGCGATACTTCATGCCCTTGGCGTCGGCTGTGCTGCGTGTAACAACGCCTATGGAGTTGAAATCTTGTGAATAAACGCCTTCCTCCAGGTCCACCACATCAATCTCTACGACCTGCGTAACGGCAGTATCGCACAGCGCAGTTGCGGTATAGGTTTGGCTGCCGTAGGCGGCTTGCACGGTCACAGTTCCCCGCTCGGTCATACAGAGCGTGCCATCGGTCAACGCCACGCCATCGGCGGTATAACTGTCTGCGGTGAGCGTCTCTACCGACAGACCATCAGTATACGTCAGTCGCAGTTCGTAGTGAACGCAGCCGGTTATCTGATCCACGGTTTGCTTATACGTCTGCCAGGCGTTCTTGGCGCAGGCACGCATCTGCTCGGCTTGGGCATCGGTGAGTGTGGCCGGACGCCACGTGATGGTTGTCGGGTCTTCGCCAAAGATGGTAGCGTACTCCAGACATGCACCCATATATGTTGCACGCTGTGTGGGGTGACGGTCGTCCTTGAACCAGTCTTTCAGTACATCCACTCCGCCCTCGTATGCCAACTCGTATGCCAAGCCAACAGGACAGATCACCACGCCCAGTTCTTGCGCCAGGTCGCGATAGTTCTTGAGGAACGCGGCATTGAACTCTGCGAACGGATCGGTGTTGTACGCCCAGTTCATAGGCAGGATAATCACAGCATTCGGGTTCGGGCAGTTCTGCCGGATATACTCTACCCAACGTATGACGCTCTGGCGCCAGCCTGCGAAGTTCGTGCGCGGTTTGGCAGTCTGCTCCTGAAGAATGATATGTGTCCAAGCCTCGGTGCGTACCAGCATACGTGCAGACGGCGTACCGGCGGGAGTCAAGCCTTCGCCTTCCTCATAATGGTAATCGAGCGTCTTGCCGAGATTAGTGTGGGCAGTCCACGAGGCATCTTTCTGCATGGCTTGGGCGATCCGGTTGAACATATCGTCTTGCCACTCGTTCTCATAGTGGATAAGCGAGTTGTTCATCGAGAGCACCTTGACCTGTGCGGGCAACGGACTGACAACGACTGCCTGTGCTGGCCAGAGAGCCGGACCGGCGACGTCGGTGGGCGGCTGCTCGCGCTCAATGATGAGCAGGGTCGAGTCGTTGGTGTTGAGTGTGATAAGTTCGCACTCCATGTTCTTCTCCACCGTGAGGTTGGCGGGGTTACTGCTGCACTCGACGGTGAACGATATACCCGGCACGACCAGTGTCGAACTGCCGGCAGGCGCTCCCCAGTTGGCGGTGGCGCTCCAGTTGGCATCGGCAATCTTGAATGCACCGGTGAGCGTTATGCCGCTGATGGTGTATATACCGGGCTCAGTCTGGGTCATCTTGCTGTTGGCATCGGCAGCCCAGTTGTTATGCGCTCCGCGCACGTACAAGTCTTGCGCCGACAGGCTGCATACAGCGAGCACGGCACAAATGAATAGGTAGATTCGCTTCATAATAAGTGATTGAAAAAATGAATATTCTTAATTACAAGCCAAGCATATTGTATATTCTGCCGTCGCGCAGAATGAGCAGTTGTCCGTCACGCAACACTTTCTGATTTCTGATTTCTAATTTCTGATTCCTGATTTCTGTATTCGTATCGGGTTTTTCTCCGCGGACATAGACATGGTAACCTTTCGCCCCAAGAGATATCGTGAATGAACCGGTAAGATTGACGTACTGTGTGCCAAAGCCGGAAGCGATAGTCTCGCTGTTGATAACACGGCGGTACGATCCTTCTTGCACCGAAGCGAGGGTGCATGTGGCAGGCTGGTCGCTGAAGTTCATAACGACAACAACTACATCATCACCCATGCGTTTCTCAAACGCGAGCACATTCGCATTACGCGTTGTAAGCCAGGTGGTAGCGGCGCGTGTCGCTTTGGTGCCATCGGCGAGCGCAGGACAGGTGTGCTTGAGCGCAATGAGGGCACGAATCGTATTGTTGAGCGGTTTGTTGACCAAGTTCCAGTTGATGGTATTGCGGTTGAAGTAGTTGAGAATCTTTGTCTGCCCGATCTCCTGACCGTTGTAGAGAAGCGGCATGCCGTAGAAGGTGAAGAACATCACGGTCAACGGTGCGACATTCGTTCCGAGTTGCGTGAGGTAGTTGTCGGAGAAGTTGTTGCCAATATCATCGTGGTTGGTCAAATAGACCATGCTGTTCATATCATCGTAGTTGGTGCCGCTCATGGTGGTGATCATTTCCTGTGCCCGTGAGCGCAGACCAGTGACATCCGTGCCGGTGCCGATGATCTTCATGGCAGTATTAAACCGCCAGGCATAATCGAAGTCAAAGCCTGCCTGATAGAGGCGCGTCTCGCCCATAAAGTCTGCCTCGCCGAGCATCCACACACGTTTGTTGCGGTTGTTCTGCTGCAAAGCAGGGATAGCCTGCTGCCAATAGCTGACAGGAATCTGCGACGAGGATATATAGTCGCAGCGGAATCCGTCAATGTCAGCCTCGTTGACCCAGTAAAGCATAGCATTGGTCATCGCTGTGCAGAGTTCAGCGTTGGCATAGTTGAGTTGATAGACATCGCCGTAATCATTCGGGTGCACAATCTGACCGTTCTTCTTTACATAATATTCAGGGTGCGATGTAACCCACACATGGTCGAGTCCTGTATGGTTGGGGACCCAGTCGAGCCACACCTGCATGTCGAGTTCGTGGGCGGCATTTACAAAGTTCTTCAGATCCTGCAGCGTGCCGTGGTCTGCATTGACAGCCAGGAAGTCACGTGGTGCATACGGGCTTCCCAACGAGCCTATCTTCCCCTCTACACCTCGCGGATAGATGGGCATGAGCCAAACGATGTCGATGCCCAACTTACGCAGGTCGGCAAGTTTGGCTTGTGCCGCCTGAAGCGTGCCGGCAGACGTGAAGTCGTAGAGGTTGAGTTCATAGATCACGCGGTTGGCATCCGTGATGGGCGTGGTGTTGTCCACAATGAGCGGATCGCCATCGGTAGGTGTATCATCTACAGGTTGAGTGCCGGTGCTGACCTCGCTCATGCCGTCCGACCAGGCATCAAGGTAGTAGTCGCCCGCTATATTGACGCGGAAATCCGGCAACTGGTTGCCGTTGCCGCCGTTGCCGTTGTTATATATGAGGTTGGCAGGGAACACATTGTCGGGCACCACGAAACGGAGATAGTTCACACCGTCGTGAGCGGCTGAACCTGAAGATTCGATACCCGGCCACACACCGATAAGATCGGGGCGACCGTCATCCCACGCATACAGACGTGTGTTGTTCCAGCCTGTGTGGTTGTTGATATAGATGTTCGCCGCACCGGCAAAGCATGCTAATGCCAGCAGGGCAACAAGTAAGTATATTTTTCTCATTAAGGATTGGGTTAGAGCTATGCTTGCAGACTCTGACAGCAGCCTGCAAGCATAGCATAAAACGATGATTAGAGTTCGGCACCAAGCATATTGACAGCCTTGCCGTCGCGGATGATCAGCAGTTGGCCGTTGACAATACGCTTGACGGCTTTCGCCTCCGCAGCGGTGTGGTCCAGAGCGGACGGCTGTACGCCCTCCTTGGCCTCGGTGGCGGTAACGGTGATGCTGTAGTCGCGTGCCTCACTGATAGTGAACAGCACACGCTGGTCGCCCTCCAGACCTTCACCCACGTTGTTGTGGAAAATGAGGTTGAGAGTAATGGACTTGTTTTTCTCCACACGGAACTGGCTAACCGCCTCGGTTGTGCCCGGCCATCCGCCGAATGCGTCATACGTCCCCCAGGCGTACATATAGAAGTTGTCCCATCCGGTCCGGTTGTCCACAGTCACATTGAAATAGTCAAACTCGGGCTCCGGCGTACCAGCCTCACGCACACCTGTTGAGGATGCGACAAGATAGTAGTCTTTCGCCTCGGTTACGTCATAGTCAGCCAACTGTGTACCGTTGCCTCCGTTGTTGACAATCAGATGCGAGGGGAACACGTCATCAGGAGCCGGAAAAACCTTGTAGGTCACACCTGACACCACTTTTGTCTCCGTGCTGCGCTTGCCGGGCCAGCTGCCGAACATGTTGGCTTCAGACTTGTCGGCATACCAAGCGAAGAGCGCAAAATCATCCCAACCGGTCTGGTCCTCGATGTAGATGTAATAGTTATACGTCGGCTCGGGTGTGCCCTCCAGCTTCAGCGTACCGTCGGCGGCTACCAGATGAATGTCCTTTGCCTCGGTTAATGAGAAGTCAGCGGTCTGCATACCATTGCCGTTGTTGTTGAAAATCAGATTGACCGGAACGATTGTTTCTTCAACGGTGAACACCAGATACTTATCCTGGGTGGTAGTAGCCTGCTTTCCGGGCCATCCCCCCAAAGGTTGGGAAGAGTCATACCAGCCGTACAAAGCAGTCTGCTCCCAGCCGGTCCGGTTGTCAATGTAGATGTTGAACGTTGCTGCAAACGTTGTCAACGAGAGTGCCAGAAGGCACAAAGATGCGAAAAGTTTTTTCATAATCACACAATTTAATTGGTTAGTTTATCACGGGATTTATATTCTGTATATGCGATATTCACGGGGTTGGAGCGTCATGACCGCGTCAGGAGTCTGCTTCTGTCCGGTGAGCAGATCAGTCATCTCCAGTCCTTCGTACCGCATCGGCAGTTTGACTTCCTGCTCGCTGTTGGCAGCATTGCAGATGACAAGCAGTGCCGCATCGCCGGACACATACTCGACATACGGCACACGAGACGCCAGCGTTCCGAACGTCTTGTCGCCACCACGGAGGTCCTGCGTCTGCTTCCATACACGCACGATAGCCGCAACAGCGTCACGGGTAGCGTTGGGTGACGAGAAATCCATCACATTGTAGTTGAAGAAGTTGATACTGTTCATATAGCCCAACTCCTGCGACGAGTAAATCATCGGCACGCCTCCCATGAACGCAGTGAGGCAGAACGCCGACAGTTCGCCTGCCGCATCGCGGAAGACGGATGCCGGAGCCTTTTCCGCCGTCTCGTCATGGGTGGTTATGTATCGCAGGCGCTCCTTGTCCGCCGGTGTGGCGGTGTACTCGGAGTTGGAAGAGGACTGCAGGGCACTGAACGACCCCTTGCCGCTGTATAGGTCCTCAAGAGCATAGAGATAACTCCAGCTGTACAACAGGTTGAAGCCTGCGTCGTAATGCCTTGCGTCGGACGTCTCGGCGAGCATGAACGCATTGGGTTTGAGGGACGCAATAGCCTCGTTGACCTCTTTCCACCAGTCAAGAGGCACACCGCCGGCATAGTCACACCTGAATCCGTCGATATCCGCCTCCTTGACCCAGTACAGCATACAAGCCTTCATCGTGTCCCGCACAGCCGGCAGGCTATAGTTGAGGAAAGTGACGTCCGCCCAACCGGTCTCGTCAGCTGTGGACGGTCCCTCGTACCAGTCGGGATGAGCGGTCACCCAGACATTGTCCCATGAGGTGTGATTGGCTATCCAGTCCAGTACGACACGTATGTTCCTGTCATGACAGGTGTTGACCAGATGCTTGAGGTCGTCCATCGTGCCGAACGCCGGATCGATAGCCAGGTAGTTCTGCACGCAGTAGGGCGAGCCAATGGCTTTTTCGTCGGCTCCCCGCGGATGGATAGGCATAAGCCATAGCACGTTCACGCCCATCCTTTCCAGTTCGGGCACGTAGCCCTCAATGGTTTTGAACGCGTCGGTCTCGGAGAACAGACGCTCGTTGCACTCATACACCACCGTAGCGGCTGCAGCGCGTACGGCTTCCTGCCCCTGAGGAGTGACAACCGGCACCTCACGCGGTGTACATGAGGCTATGAACAGACCGATGCAGAGCACCGGAAAGAATACTGACCGCTTGCTAATAGAGAGTTTTGTCATAAGGCTTTAGTGTTTTTGGATTTGTGCCGCTACTTGTAGCGGTGAAACTGCGGTGTTGGTAATCTTAAGGTAGAAATCCCCGACAGGCTCTTCAGCCCGGACAGTATAGTCTGGCACCTTGGCGTCGGCTCCGTTATTGAATATCAGGTTCCACTCGTCGCTCACATGCCCGCTGATGGTGGTGTGCAGCAACTCTATCCCCAGGACATAGACAGTATCCATCTTCCCGAACGCCTGTCCCGGCCATCCGCCAAAGGCCTCTGACGAGCCCCAGGCATACAGATGCTCGGGAGACAGGCCTTCCGTAGCATTGTACAGGTACAGGTCAACAACAGCCTCTTCCTTAGGCGCGGCTGTCGGGTCAAACCATACGATATCACCCGGGCTGGTCGGATCGGCTATAGCCGTCACTCCGCCTGCTGCAATGTACAGATAGATATCTTCGCCAATGACGTAGCCGTCGTAGTCAGGCAACTGGCCGGCACCGTTGTTACTGAAGATGAGGTGCTCCGAGAGGCCCTTGTTGGCTTCGCCCATTTCATAGTACATATAGGTATAATCGCCGAACTGCACCGTGCCTCCGACCTTCATTCCCGGCCAGCCTCCGTTCAGGTTGTCAACGTCTCCCCACATATAGAGTGTCGTGCTCATTCCCCAGCCTATTCCGTCAAGCACATAGACCACAGCGCCGTCATGAACGATAGCGGACGAGCCGTCCACCTTCTCGATGCTGCCATCGTCCTTGATATGCAGGAAGAAGTTCTCGCTGAAGGTCACCGGACCGTAGTCCGCCAACTGGTTGGAACCGTTGTCACTGAAGATAAGCGTCTCGCTCAGTCCGCTGTTGTCCGCACCTATATCGAAGTACTTGTACTCCACTCCGTTCAGTGTCTCCACGCCTGTGGGAGCCATTCCCGGCCATCCGCCGTTCAGGTCGTCGATGTCACCGTACATGTACAGATGCAGATCGGCAAAACCGCTTTCGTCCTGCACATACACCACATAGCCGTCATGCTCGACAGGTCTTTCGTCTCCGCTGAAATAGGCAGCCCAACGGTCGGCCCAGATATTCGTACGCGTACCTACACCGGCATCCAGCGTGTGCGTCACAGCCTTACCGTTGACATCGCGCTCTGCACCGGCTTTCTTGCTGACAAACGAGAAACCGTCCGCCAGGCTCTTGCCCTCCGCAAAATCCTTCGGGAAGAGGTATATACCCCATTTTCTGTCAGACCGGGCGGCTTTCTCCATCTTCCATGCCAACTGTTCGGTAACCGTTGTCTCCGTCTCGCCGTTGAACGGACCGAAGATAAATATCTCATCGTCTGCAGCCGTTCCGGACGGAACAATCAGTTCCAGCAGAATGGCGTTCGAGCGTATTTCAAACTGCGGCTGCTCGTGGTCATAGACAATCTCGGCCTGCTTGCAGCCTGCCATAAACAGGCAGCACAGCACCGACAGCATGGACACAAATGATAACTGTTTCATAGTCGCAACAATTTAAGAACTAATAATTCGGGTTTTGCTTAAGCCCCGGGTTGACACTCAATGCGGAGGCAGGCAGAGGGAACCACTCGTACTTGCGGTCACGCTTGGCCGGATAGTTGCCGTCAGTAGCCCTTCCGAAGAACCACCACTGCCCTTGCGTGAACTTGTCAAAGCGGCGCAGGTCCGTACGTCTGCGGCGTCCCTCGCAGAGGAACTCCTGTCCCCACTGGTCAAGCATCCACGCCATATCTACCGAGGTGTAGTACTTGTATCTCTTTGCATCCGCCTCGCTTGCAAAATAGCGCTTGCGCACCTGCTGCACCAGTTGCTCTGCTCCGGCGGCATCACCGGCACGCAGTTTGCATTCGGCCAGCGTGTAATAGACTTCAGCCCAGCGGAACTCCACGTCATCTATGTCCTGAAAGTCCTTACCCTCGCTCTCGGGATAGATGGGATAACGCACCAGCCGTACGCCGGAGTTCGTCTGCCCCCATCGTGGTGACATCACAGGCTCGAGTGTCCGTCCGATAGTTGTTGCCCCCTCAAACTGCCCGACCTGATCGGTATAGTACAGATCCATCCCGTCGCGGTCGGCATCGGCCTTGAGCACGTCACCCGTACCCCATTTGGCTCGTTGCAACCCACGCAGGAAGATGCCGCTGTAGTTGCCGTTCTCCCAGGTATAATTGCCTTTGCGTATGTCCTTGTCGTCAAAGCGCTCATAGACCGCACCAAGACGGTCGTTGTACGGAGGTTCAAGGAAACATCTTGCGCCGTCCGAGCAGCCCAGTGTAGGGTTGACCGTACCTGTGTTGTCATACGAGGGAGCCAGACAGCAGCAGTTCCACGCGCTCTGCGTGCTGCTGAAGTCAAAGTATTCGGAATACGTATAGGCCAGGAACGGCATATCACGCATCCATCCGGCATTCAGCTGACCGTTCTCCATGGCAAATGCCATCACCACCTCCGGACAGGTCGTGTTGGTCACATGGTAAATGTCCCTGTAGTCCGCAGCCAGGCTGTAGGTGCCGAACTTGCCGTCCAGCAGTTCCTGCGCCAGTCTGGCGCACTCGTCAAAGCGAGCGGTACCGGTAAACACCCCGGAATTGAGGAGCATACGCATTTTGATCATTCGGTTCACCGCCTGGTTCATCCGGTTACGGGTCGCATTGCTGCCGTCCTCCTGCGGCAGGTACGGATAACTCTCGTCCAGTTCCGTACAGATGAAGTCGTACACCTTCCGGCATCCGGTCTGGAAGTCCTCATCCGCCGACCCCGGGATAGTGCTCACGTCAGCACTGGTATAGAGAGGGATTGCTCCGCCCCATAACTCATAACAATTATAGTACGCCCACGCGCGCAAAGTGCGGACCTCGCTGATGTACGACTGCAACTTGGCATCCGTCATTCCCAGTTCGCCGGCATTGAGTTTCTCCAGATCGCCTATCAGCGTGTTGCAAAGGCCTATTGTGCCCCAGGCCGTCTCCCATGTGGTTCGGATAATCTTGGAGTCAACGGTCCATGTGTGGGTGGAGATAACAGTCTTTTCCCCCTCGTCATAGCCCCACAGGCCTCCGTTCCATACGCGCCAGGCAACCTGGTCTGCCGAGAACTCCTGCAAGTACCAGAAATATTCCAGATAACTCATGGCGGCATTGCCGTAGATGGCAGCCACTGCCCCCTTGATGGAAGCCTCGTTCTGATAATAGACAGTGGCATCCAGACGGTCATATACCTGTTCGTTCAGGTTGCAGGCCGATATAGTACAGGCTATCAGAATGCCCGAAATATAGTGTCTGATTTCATTTTTCATACCATTAATGCAGTTTGAGAGTTACACCTAAACACAATTGCGTGGCCGTAGGATACGCCGACGCGACATCCACGCCCGGCGTGATGCCCGTCACGGCAACAATACTCGGGTCATTGCCGCTGTACCGCGTCATGGTCACGATGTTTTTGGCTGCCACATACAGCCGCAATCCGTCCACCAGCTTGTCCTTCCAGGTCCAGTTATAGCCGAGAGTGATGTTATCCAACTTGAAATACGAGCCGTCTTCCAGGAAATAACTGGAGATGCTACCGCCTCCCGTACGAACAGCCTTGTCAGTCGTATAGGCAGTGCGCAGCACATTGTCCGTACCGCAGCCCTGCAGGCCCATCCCGTACTTGCGCATGTTGAATATCTGATAGTCGAACGCTCCCGTAAATAGGATGGACAGTTCCACCCCGTAGAACTCCAACCGGTTGCTCCAGCTCAGCGTATGCCTCGGTGCACCGTTGCCTATCCTGCGTTTCCACGACGGGTCGGCGGCACTGATGGGTTGGGCTTCGCCGTTGTTATCCAGCACGTACATATCACCGTCCTTGTCCACTCCGGCGAACTCATAGCCGTAGAACTGGCCAATCTCGCCGCCTTCCTCTACACGGAAGAAATATTCCGAAGTTCCGACACCGGGTTTCCGGTACAGTTCGAGGTACGAAGCCTGGTACACTTCGTTCGACAGTTTGGTCAGCCAAGTACGCCCGTAGGCATAGTTGATGCCGCTGTTCCACTGGAAATGCTTCGTCTTCAGTATATCGGCATTGAGGCTCACCTCCACACCGCGGTTCGTGGTCGTTCCCACGTTCACCAGCACCGACTCATACACATACGGCGGTTGCGGTGCCGTGTAGCTGTACAGCAGGTCAGGCGACTGGCGGATATAGTATTCCACACTGCCGCTCAGCCGGTGCCACAGGTCAAAGTCCACGCCAATGTTGTAGGATACGGACTTTTCCCAACTCAGCAAGGGGTTGGCGTTGCTTGACGGAGCATAGCCGGTCACCCATCCGCCGTCCATGAAATACTGGTAACGGGAACTGTAGGTCGCCTGCGACTGGTACGGATTGGACGGTTCACGTCCGGTCACGCCGAACGAGAAACGCGGTTTGAGACTCTTGAGCACGTCCTTCGCCGGTTCCATAAATCCGGCTTCTGTCATTTCCCAGGCTATACTTGCCGAAGGAAAGTTGCCCCAGCGGCTCTTCACGCCGAACTTAGTACTTGCCTCACGGCGGAAACTTGCACTCACGAACAGCATATCACGCCAGTTATAGTTCACGCGGCCGAAGAAGCCGAACAGCGACGACTGCGTCTGCCCTGTCCACATGTTCGCCAGGCCGTCTGCCAGCCATGTGCCGGAAGCCAGATCGTACCACTTGGTATTGTCAAACGTATAGTCGTAGTTCTCGGCACCCACCTGCTCCCAGCGAGACTGTTCCCATGATGTACCGGCCACAAAGCGCAAGGTGTGCTCGTCCCATTGGAAATCGTAATTGATGAGCCAGTCTAGATGGTGGGTCTGCCACTTCTGGTAATTGACATTGGCGCGCCCCTTGTATCCACCCCAGTAGCTCTCGTTTGACTTCGATGACGCATAGGTATTGGACTTCAGGTCGTTGTAGTCCAACGAGTAACTGACGGAGGTGTTCAGGTTATGATGCTCGTCGGTATAGAGTTTGAGTTTCAGTCCGGCATTTGCCAGCAGGTACAGGCGTTGACCGTTCGCCTCCGTCTCTTTGAGTCGGGTCACAGGATTGACCGCACCGGTCACACCCGTAGGCTGGTAATAACTGCCGTCGGCATTATACACCGGCATCGTCGGGTTCATTCCCAATGCTGCGTCAACCTGGCTGTTGTCACCCCAGGTCTCGTCAACGCGCCTGCCAGACAGACCGGCGGAGATAGTCAAGTAGTCCTTCAGTACCTTCTGCTCCATGGCAAAACGGCCACCGTACTCCTGACGCTTGCTAACTATATCCAGGCCGTTGGCGTTCTTGTAGTTGAGGCTGGCGGTATACGTTCCGCCTTTGGTTCCCGCCGACACATTAAGGTACTGGTTGATATCATACGACGCCTTGCGCGTAATCCGGCTGTACCAGTCGGTCTCAGCACCATAGTCGGTACCGCGGCGCGAACGGCGGAACTCGTCGGCGGACAGAACTGCCACATGAGGCTTGGCGATGCTTGTGCCGAAGTAGGAGTCGTAGGTTACGTCAAAATGTCCCTGTTCCGCCGTACCTTTCTTGGTGGTGACCAGTACGACGCCGTTCGCACCGCGCGTACCGTAAATGGCCGCACTTGCGGCATCCTTCAGTACGGTGATGGACTCAATGTCCTGCGAACTGAGGTTGCGTATATCACCGCCGGCAACACCGTCGATGACAAACAACGGGTCATTGCTGCCGCTCAGCGAACCCGCACCACGGATCTGCAGAGAGGTGGATGCGTTCGGGTCAGCAGCACTCGTGCTGTTCACTGTCAGACCGGCTACCTTGCCGTTCAGCATCTCCATGGGGCTGTTCATCGGTCCCTTGACAAAATTCTTCGAGTCAATCTGGACGATGGAACTGGAAACCTCTTTCTTGCTCAGACTACCGTATCCGATTACTACCACTTCCTCCACCTGCAAACCGGCATCCGCCATCACTACATTGATCTGCGACCTGCCCTGCACGGCTATCGTCTGGTTCTCGTAGCCCATGTAGGAGAACTCCAACTCTGCATCCGCGGGCACATTGTTCAGCAAATAATGTCCGTCGAAATCGGTGACGGTTCCCACCGTCGTTCCTTTCACTACAACAGCGGCGCCTATCAGCGTTTCACCGCTGCTGTCGCTCACAGTGCCTTCTACGTCCAGCGTCTGAGCTGTCATTACCAGACTGGTGAACAACAGCGACATTAGTAGGAATTTAGGGTTCATGTTTATTAGGGTTATTAGGTATTTTACTTTTTATCGAACTTCAGCGCCTTTTCTGACCGTTGCGGCAAAACCGCCGCCTGCAGCCATACGAATATGCAACGTGTCAGAGGCTGTCACCTCTTTTT
>CAMIZG010000041.1 GCA_946403215.1 uncultured Bacteroidales bacterium
CGTCATACTTTGCCCCAATATGCGGGGTCGGGGTGTTTTCCTTTGCCATTTTAGTAGTATTTTTGGGTTAATATTTATTTTGCAATTACTAAGTAGTAGCTCTTCTTCCCTTTTTGGAACAAGAGGTATTTGCCATTCAGCAGCGCAGTGTCTGTCAGCGGCGTCTGCGGGTCGGTGAGTTTCTCCTTGTTCATCGAGAAGCCGTTGGCCTGAATCATCTTACGAGCCTCGCCTTTGGAGGGGAAGATGTTCGTTTTCTCTGCCAACAGGTCAAGCGGCGGGATACCTGCTTTGAGCTCGCTGAGGCTTATCTCATAGCGCTCAACTCCCTCAAAGACTTGCAGGAAGGTCTGCTCATCGAGTTTGTGAAGCGTTTCGGCGGTAGCATTACCGAACAATATGTTCGTTGCCTCGACGGCGGCATTGTAGTCTTCCTCGCTATGAACGAGGATGGTGACTTCTTTCGCCAGACGTTTTTGCAACGTTCGCAGATGCGGTGCCTGCTCGTGCTCGGCGATGAGTGCCTCTATCTCTTCGCGCTCCAGCGAGGTGAATATCTTGATGTAACGCTTGGCGTCGTCGTCGCTCACGTTCAGCCAGAACTGGTAGAACTTGTAGGGCGATGTGTAGTCTTTCGACAGCCATACATTGCCGCTCTCTGTCTTGCCGAACTTGCCGCCGTCGGCTTTCGTTATCAGCGGGCATGTGAGGGCAAATGCTTCGTTGCCGCTTATTTTCTTGATCAGGTCTGTACCCGTGGTAATGTTGCCCCATTGGTCCGAACCGCCCATCTGCAACTTGCAGTTCTTGTGCTCGTTCAGATATACGAAGTCGTAGCCTTGCAGCAGCTGGTACGTGAACTCCGTGAACGACATTCCCTGGCTGTACTCGCCGTTGAAGCGTTTCTTCACGCTGTCCTTCGCCATCATGTAGTTGACGGTGATCAGTTTGCCTATGTTGCGGGTGAAATCGAGGAAGGTGTAGTCCTTCATCCAGTCGTAGTTGTTCACCAGCTCGGCAGCGTTGGGCGCGTCGGAGTTGAAGTCCAGGAAGTGCTCAAGTTGAGCACGGATAGCGGCCACGTTATGGCGCAACACCTCTTCCGTCAGCAAATTCCGCTCGGCGGATTTGCCTGACGGGTCGCCGATCATGCCGGTAGCACCGCCGATCAGTGCGATGGGTTTGTGCCCGCACTGCTGCAGGTGACGCAGCATCATAATGCCGCACAAGTGCCCTATATGCAGACTGTCCGCCGTCGGGTCGATGCCCACGTAGGCGACGGTCATCTCTTTCATCAACTGCTCTTCCGTACCCGGCATAATGTCATGCAACATTCCTCGCCAGCGCAGTTCTTCAACAAAATTCTTCATCGTTATCTTCAGTTTTTTCACAAAGCGGGTACAAAGGTACGAAAATTTTTTGACAATTGCAAGTTTTCTTGCTGAAAATTGTTATTTTTTTATATTTTGACGATTTTTGAGGGTTTTGCGTCAAGCTACTGTTTCAGTTCTTGGTACTTCATGGCACGGATGAAGTTGTCGAAGCGGTGGTACCGTTTGGGTTTGCCGTCCGGACCGATAGGCGCCATCGGGTCGGGTTTCTTGCGCAGTTGCGACTGGAAACGTTGCCTGTATGCTTCAATCTCTTCGAGTTGTTGTTCAGTGGGGGCGGCATCGGGCTTGAGTGCGCTGAGCAGGGCGGCTGTTTGTCGAGCCGCCTGGCCGAAAAGTTGCAAATGCGCGAGTTCGTTTCCTTGTGGCGGAGTGCGCTTGTAATCGCGCGGGTTGGAAACTAAATACGCCTCCGTTGCGCAGGTATGAATGACTATGCCGTTCGTATCGCGCAGGTGTTTGCGGCGCTGCACGAACTTGTGGCCGCTGTCTAGTGCCCCCGTCATGTTTTCGACCGGGACGTTGTACTGAATATTTGCCATGGTGTATTGTGTTTGAGATCAGCCGAAATGGCTGATTGATAGTTGTTTCATGTAAGGAGCAGATAAGGCAATAGTACTGATGTTATTGCATAATCACATACTAATCACCTACTATTTACCTACTAATCACCTACTAATCACCTACGATAATAGCGGTGCCGTATTGTCTTGGCAAGTACAAAAACTGTGCCGAAACAGAAGGCGTGCCAAGAAATTGACACGCCTTACAGTTCTTTGGCTATGGATATTGGAATACGGCTTGTACTTCAGGGCCCGGCATAAAGACATTTTCAATTTGACAAATTACAATTTTCTTATCCGCTGCGGGAATGATCATATCTCATTTCCAGCCGCAAAGTTACAAAAAAAACTGACATTTGCAAGAGATTTGGACAATTTATTGCATTTTCTTGCAAATAATTTGCAAATGTCAAAAATTTTTCGTATCTTTGTAGGTTGTTTTGGTTCAGAACGGTTTAGGGTGGTTCAAGATCGTTCAACGTTGAACAACACTAAACGCCCCTGAACGACATTAAACAACTTTCAACCACTAAAAAATATAAAAATTAAAAACACAACATATACCATGGCAAAGAAAGAAGTTCAATTTTCGCTCGTGTACCGCGATATGTGGCAGAGTAGTGGTCGTTATGTACCGCGCAGAGACCAGTTGGCAAAGGTAGCTCCCGTGATTATCGACATGGGCTGCTTTGACCGCGTAGAGACCAACGGCGGTGCATCGGAGCAAGTTAACCTGCTGTACGGCGAGAACCCAAACCTCGCGGTACGTACCTTCTGCAAACCGTTCAACGAGGCGGGCATCAAGACACACATGCTCGACCGCGGACTGAACGCACTCCGCATGAACCCCGTACCGGCTGATGTGCGTCAGCTGATGTACAAGGTGAAGCACGCGCAAGGCACGAACATAACCCGTATCTTCTGCGGTCTGAACGACCCGCGCAACATCATCCCCAGTATCAAGTGGGCGAAAGCCGCCGGGATGACCGCACAGGCTACGATGTGTATCACTTACAGCAAGGTACACACCCGCGAATACTATATCAACCTGGCCGAACAGCTGATTGAGGCGGGCGCGGAGGAGATCTGCCTCAAGGACATGGCAGGCGTAGGCCGTCCGGCCATGCTGGGCGACATCGTTCGCGCCATAAAGACCCAGCATCCTGATATCATCATTCAGTACCATGGTCACACGGGCCCGGGCTTCTCGGTTGCCTCGATGCTGGAGGTAGCGAAAGCCGGCGGCGATGTGCTGGACGTAGCCATGGAGCCGCTGAGCTGGGGCAAGGTGCATCCGGATGTGATCACCATCCAAGCCATGCTGCGCGATGCCGGATTCCTGGTGAAAGATATCAACATGAAGGCATACATGGAGGCACGCAGTCTGACGCAGTCGTTCATTGACGACTTCCTGGGCTACTGGATCGACCCGAAGAACGCGCTGATGACATCATTGTTAGTAGGCTGCGGTCTGCCGGGCGGTATGATGGGCTCGCTGATGGCCGACCTGAAAGGCATGCACGCCGCCATCAATGCCAACCTGAAGAAGAAAGGCGAACCCGAACTGAGCGAGGACGAGCTGCTCGTGCAACTGTTCGACGAAGTACAGCGCATATGGCCGATGCTCGGCACGCCGTGTCTGGTAACACCGTTCAGCCAGTACGTGAAGAACGCCGCGCTGATGAACCTGTTCAGCCGTTCGATGGGCGAGAAGGACTTCACGCGCATGGATCCCGCGATGTGGGGAATGATACTCGGCAAGTCCGGCAAGCTGCCCGGCGAACTGGCACCTGAGATCATCGAACTGGCCAAGGAGAAGGGCTACGAGTTCTACACCGACGACCCGCAGAAACTCTATCCGGATGTACTGCCGCAGTATATCAAGGAGATGGAAGAACTCGGTTGGGACCGCGGACAGGACGACGAAGAACTGTTTGAGTTTGCAATGCACGACAAGCAGTACCGCGAGTACAAGTCCGGTCTGGCCAAGGAGCAGTTCAACAAAGACCTGCTGGAGCGCATGGAGAAAGCCGCCAGAGGCGGACAGCAAGTCACCTTCATCTCGGCAGCTGACAAGCGTGCGATCCTGCACCCGACGAGCGAACCCGTTGAGGCCACCCAGGCCGGTACCGTGCTCTGGGAGCTTGACTTCAACGAGGCCAGCCAGGCACCTGCTTTCGGCAAGCTCTTCCGTCAGGGCGACCTCGTCTGCTACCTGCAGACGCAGCACGGCATAGAACCGCTCTACGCATCATTTGACAGCCGTCTTGTAGCTGTTGACAAGCAGCAGGGCGACAAGGCAACCAAGGGCGACGCCATCTGCTGGCTCGAGAAAGCAGAGATACCTGCCGAAAAGAAAGCCAAGAGCCAAGAGCCGAAAGCCAAGGCAGCCGACAAGAAACCTGCCGCCGCGAAGAAAAGCGCGTGGAAAGACTCGATGAACGTCATCAAGGCGGAGAAGAAGTGAACCAACCGCTGAACATAGCTATACTCGGAACAGCCTACCCCTACAGGGGCGGGCTGGTTGCGTTCAACGAACGGCTGGCAAGGCAGTTTCAGGCAGAGGGGCATACGGTGCATATATTTACGTTTACGCTCCAATATCCGGATTTTTTGTTCCCCGGCAAAACGCAGTACAGCGACTCGCCTGCACCGGCTGATCTCGCAATCACACGGACGATGAATAGCATCGGTCCATGCTCATGGTGGCGGACGGCCAAACTGCTCAAGAAGCACAAGATTGACCTGCTGGTCATCAAGTTCTGGATACCGCTGATGGCTCCCTGTCTGGGAACCATAGCACGTCTGGCACGCAAACAAGGTATACGCGTGGTGTCGGTACTGGATAACGTCATCCCCCACGAACCGCACTTCTGGGACAAGTGGCTCATCCGTTACTTCATCCGCAGCGTGGATAGTTTTGTGGCTATGTCGGAGAGCGTTCAGCAAGATTGCCTGAAGTTCCTGCCCGGGGACAAGCAAGGCCGCGTGAAACTCTCGCCGCACCCGCTGTACGACAACTTCGGCGCACCGCTGGACAAAGCCGCAGCACGCAAAGAGTTAGGCCTGCCGGAGGATAAGACACTACTGCTGTTCTTTGGGTTCATCCGCGACTATAAAGGACTGGATCTGCTCATGCGCGCTTATGCTGAAGCTAGAAAGTCGAAAGTCGAAAGCCGAAAGCCGAAAGCCGACCTGCTGCTGGTGGTGGCAGGCGAGTTCTACAATAACAGCGAGCAGTACAAGCAGTTGGAACAAGAGTTGCAGCTGGAGGGAACGATAGCCTGGCACACGGACTTCATCCCCGACGAGCGAGTAAGGCTATACTTCTCCGCCGCCGATCTGATCGTTCAGCCCTATAAGAGCGCAACGCAGAGCGGCGTGACGCAGATAGCCTACCACTTTGAACGACCGATGCTCGTGACCAACGTAGGCGGACTGGCAGAGATAGTGCCCGACGGCAAGGTCGGATATGTCTGCCCCGTGGATGCTCACGCCATTGCTGATGCACTCAGCCGCTTTGCGCAGATACCCGCCAACGAACGCGAACAACTATTCACAGCAAACATCAGAAACGAAAAAAAGAAATACGCATGGTCTGTGATGACCGAATCAATACGAAAGCAATGATCATAAGAAGCAAAGCACCTTTACGCCTCGGACTGGCTGGCGGCGGTACAGATGTATCGCCCTACTCCGACCTGTATGGCGGCGCTATCCTGAACGCCACGATTTCCTTGTATGCCTACACGACCATCGAGCCGCTGTGCAACGGCAAGATCATCTTTTCCTCGCCCGACGCAGGCTTGGAAGAGGTATATGATGCTACCGAGGTACTGGACACCGAGGGGTTCTTCGTCCTGAGCAAGGGCGTATATAACCGCGTAGTGAAGGATTTCACACACAAGCCCTTATCCTTTCGCATCACCAGCCATGTGGATTCTCCGGCCGGTAGCGGTCTGGGCACATCGAGCACGCTGGTGGTAAGTATTCTGGGCGCCTTTGCCGAGTGGCTCAAACTGCCGCTGGGCGAGTACGATCTGGCACGCCTGGCCTACGAGATTGAACGTATTGACCTCAACATGGCCGGCGGCAAGCAAGATCAGTACGCCGCCACCTTTGGCGGGTTCAACTACATGCAGTTCTTGCAGGACGACAAGGTGATCGTCAACCCGCTACGCATCCGTCAGCGCTACCAGGACGAACTGGCACACAACCTGCTACTCTACTACACCGAAACCAGCCACGTGAGCGCGAAGATCATCCAAGGACAGATAGATAACGTCAAGGCCAAGAACAATGCCTCCATCGAAGCAATGCACCAACTCAAGCAACAAGCCGTATGGATGAAGGAGAGCCTGCTGCGCGGTGATATTGATGCCATTGGCGACATACTTAACTTCGGCTGGGAAGAGAAGAAAAAAACCGCCTCGGGCATCAGCAATCCGCTGCTGGACGACATCTACCACACCGCTCTGGAAGCAGGCGCCACCGGAGGCAAGGTCAGCGGAGCAGGTGGCGGAGGATTCATGTTCTTCTACTGCCCGGGCACCACACGCTACGCCGTGGAAAAAGCGCTGTGCGAACGCTTCTCAGGCCAGGTTAAACGATATGAATTTACACAGGAAGGATTGAAAACATGGACACTGTAACCCGCTCTATTGCTGCCAGCATAGCTACCAAGCAGCTGATACTCGACAACCCCGAACAGCTTGCCACTATCCGCCGCGTAGCCGATGTGATGGTCGAGGCCTTGCAACAAGGCAGACGCATCCTATGGTGCGGCAACGGCGGCAGCGCTGCTGACGCCCAGCATCTGGCTGCCGAACTATCCGGACGTTTCTATTATGACCGTCCGCCGCTCAACTCCGAAGCACTGCACTGCAACACATCGTACCTCACCGCCGTGGCCAACGACTATGGATACGATCTGATCTACTCGCGCATGATCAATGGTTCATGCCGCCAAGGCGACGTGCTGGTAGGACTATCCACCTCGGGTAACTCCAAGAACATTGTCAACGCCTTCCGCAAAGCACGCGAACTGGGCGTAACCACCATTGCCCTGACAGGCGAGACCGGTGGCGAGATGAAAGCACTGGCCGACCATCTGATCAATGTGCCCTCGCAAGACACGCCGCGCATTCAGGAATGTCACATCATGCTCGGACACATCATCTGCGAGATCGTCGAGGCACGAATGTTCCCGAATGGATAGTCGAAAGAAGAATGTTTAAGGAAGCCATCATATTAGCCGGAGGGTTTGGCACGCGATTGAGCCACGTGCTGGGCAATGTGCCCAAACCGATGGCACCTGTTGCCGGCAAACCCTTTCTGGCCTATCTGCTTGACCGATTGGCCGAGGCAGGCATTGAGCACGTGGTTCTGGCGACCGGACACATGCACGAGCAGATCGAGTCGTTTTTCCGCGAAGGTTACACCACTGCAGGCAAGCACATAGAGGTCACCTGCTCCAACGAGAGCACGCCTCTCTTTACCGGCGGAGCAATCGTCAAAGCTGCGCAGTTCATCAGGAGCGAGAATTTCGTGGTGCTAAACGGCGACACACTCTTCGACATTGACCTGCACACTTTTCATGACTTTCATATATCCCGCCACGCTAACCTGTCCGTCGCACTACGCGAGGTGCCGGATACAGCCCGCTACGGCGCGGTGGAGTGCATCAGCGGACACATCCTTGCTTTCCGCGAAAAAGAGCAATCTGCCGGCACCGGCTGCATCAATGGAGGCATATATGCTATCAACCGCACATGGCTGATGAGCCAAGAGCTACCCACCAAGTTCTCTTTTGAAAAAGAACTGATGCAACCGCTGGCAGGAGCGGAAGGTTTCTGCGGACTGCGGTTCAGCGACTATTTTATTGATATAGGTGTCCCCGAGGATTATTACCGCGCACAACGCGAGTTCGTGGCACTCTACCCCGCCGACACCACCCTCTTCCTCGACCGCGATGGTGTGCTCAACAAACACCTGCCGGGCGACTACGTGCGCCGCTGGGATATGTGGCAGTGGCTGCCTGGAGCACGCGAAGCGCTGGCCGAGTTGAGCCGCCACTACAAGCACATCTTCCTGGTCAGCAACCAACAGGGCGTAGGCAAGGGGCTGATGACTCAAGCCGACCTCGATGACATCCATGCTCGTATGTGGCGCGACATTGAAGCCTCCGGCGGACGCATTGACCGAATCTACACCTGCACCGACTTGCAGGACAGTGGTTCCGTAAACCGCAAACCCGCTATCGGTCTGGCTTTGCAAGCGCAACAAGATTTTCCCGACGTGGACTTCAGTCATTCGGTGATGGTTGGCGACAGCCTGACAGATCTGCAGTTCGCACGCAATGCGCAGATGCGAGCCGCCTATCTGACAAAGAACAATCCCACACCTATCGAGGTGCGGGACTACACAGATCTCACCTATTCGGATTTAATTGCGTTTACTCGCAGTTGGTGCAGATAGGAACAGCTGCACGATGCTTCAGTACCGTCTGCCGGAACGCAGCGGCCTTTTCTCCGTGCCATATATCCCGGAAGCTCTGACGAAGTACATTACCCAGCACATGCGCATGCTGCTTGTCGTAACAGCAAGGCAGTATATTGCCATGCACATCCACCACGCATCCGCTCCACAGGCGATAGCAACGATTGACGAGCGCGTGCTTGGGCACATACGTGCGTGTACGTGCGTTCCACTTGTAGCGAGCGTAGCGCGTGTCCGTAGGCATGAGCGGCGAACCGTGCTCGTAATCGTAAAGCTGGGCGGTCTTCATCGTAAGGATGTCTGCTCCCAATCGCTTGTATTCGCGACGGAACGTGCTCCACTCCTGCTCATTGGCCTTCAGATAGAGGCACTGCAACTCAATGAGCATACGAGCCTTCGATTCGTTCTTCGCCAGCCTGAGCCGGCGCACGGCTTGCTTGACTTGCTCCACACTGCCGCCACGGCGGTACTGCTCGTAGGTCGCCTGCGTCCAGCCGTCCATGCTAACGATAATACGATTAAGCCCGGCTAGCACAAGCGCCCGGGCAGTCTGTTCATCCAGACGTTGGGCGTTGGTGGATACAATGGTATATAGCCCCGCCTCACGGGCTATACGAATCATCTCCGGCAGTCGGTCATTCAGAAGCGGTTCACCCTGCCAGAACAGTTGCACAGTGTGCGCGTACGGCGCAATCTGCGTCACTATCTGCCGGAAATCCTCCAGACTCATTACACCTTTCCCCCCTTCCCCCTTCATCCTTTCACCCTTCTTCCCCACCGGGCACTCGGGACAAGCAAGTTGGCAGAAGTTAGCCGGCTCGATGGATACAAAAGTAGGCAGATGGCGTACATGATGAACACCTGCGATGCTGAGCGCATAACTGCCCCAGCACCGCAGTTGGTTAATCAGTCGTGAGGTAAGATGATTCACGCTAATGGCCAATGGCTAATGGCTAATAGCAATCTTATTCACTCGGCGCTCATGGCGTCCGCCCTCAAAGTCAGTGGCAAAGAAGGTCTTGACCATCACCAGCGCTTTGTCCTTGTTGATGAAGTTAGCCGGAAGACCAAGCACATTGGCGTTGTTGTGCTGACGAGCCAGTTCCACCAACGGTACATCCCAGCACAGTGCAGCGCGCACACCCTGATGCTTGTTGGCGGTCATACAGATGCCGTTGCCCGTGGAGCAGATAACAATGCCGCGCTCAAACTCTCCTTTGTCGATGGCATCGGCCAGGGGGTGTGCGAAATCGGGATAGTCGCAACTCTCGGTGGAGTAGCAACCGTAGTCCTTCACTTGTGCACCTTGGGCTTCGAGCCATGCACGTACATCTTGCTTGAGGTTATAGCCGGCGTGGTCACTCGCCATGGCTATGGTTTTGTTTTTCAGGTCGAACATGATTATAGAAGTTTTTTCAGGTCATTTTCGAGTTGGTCAAAGTCGGTGTATCGCCCTTGCACCTGCCCCTTGCGGTCGAGAAGAAAAAGGACGGGAACAGCGCCTACGTTATAAGTGACAAGAGGTTCCATCGTTTCGGTACGGACGCATGTCCATGGCAGGTTACGCACCCAATCCTCCCAGTAGAGTCGGGATGCATCCACGCTCACGGAGTAGATATCCAACCCCTTGGCGTTGTACTTGTTATCCAGTTCACGCAGGGCGAGCACGTATGCGTTGCCTTGTTCCATCTGCGAAGATGAGAACTCCAGCACGATCAACTTACCCAGGTGGTCGCTCAACCGGCAGGTATCACCGTAGATGTTCGGCAGCGCCAGATCAAGAAACGACGATTCGCTCTCGTCGATGTACTGCCGTATAGCCAGTGCATTCTGCGCCTTGCGTTCGGCATTCATGGCCTCCATCACCTGCTTGTGCAGTGTGGTGGTACGCACGTAGCCCGGCATCCACACATCCATCGAGGTAGCTACCACTTGAAAGAACTTACGCTGCTGCGGATCATACATATCGAATACCGGCACGCCCTGCTTGCTCTGGAACACGGCGTAGTAGGCTGCCAGCGAGCGCGGAGCATACATGATCACCTGCTGCGCATACAGTCTATGCTCATCAACAGACTGTTCGCGCAGGGACTTCCTGAGTCGGGCTATCGTTACGCTCGGCTCCGAACCGATGAACGCATCGGTCAGCGGCAGGCTGTCGCGGGTAGTACTCAGCGTGATGGTCTCTGTCGAATCCACCACCAGCACGGCGTACCTGTTGCCCAGGCGCAAGCGATAGAAATCCGGGAACTCTGGCCGTGCACCATGAAATGCATAGTTGCCTTCGGCGGTCAGCACGCAAGAGTCGATTGCCTCAGTGGCCAACAGTCCGGTGTGCTCCAAGTAGAGTGTTTCGCCCCCGGCGTCCGTCAACACACCGCTGACCTCAAACTGCGGGGCATGACTGCAAGCCGTCAGCACCAGTGCCATCAAAATATATGAGAAATGAGTATGTTTCACCTTATCAGAAGATTTTTGCCAAGTTGCCGAACATCAGCTGGCATGCAATGGCGAGCACTATGATGCCGAAGAACTTACGCATCACGTAAATAGCGTTCTTGCCCATATACTTCATCAGCCAATCGGTGCCGATGAGCACGAAGAACAAAATCACGATACATACAAGAACAGCCATGATCAGGTTAGGCACCGCGTATTGCGCCGTCATGGCAATTAACGCTGTAAAGGTGCCGGGGCCCGCGTACAAAGGGAAAGCCAAGGGGATGATATCACCACTACCATCGACATCCGCCTTGAAGATGACGATATCCAGGATCATCTCCAGCGCCATGAGGAAGATGATGAATCCGCCCGCCACGGCAAAATACTCAACCTTGATACCGAAAATCGACATCAGCGTTTCACCTAACAACAGGAAAGCCATCAGGATACCCAGTGACGTTGAGCACACCACCCAGGGGTTGATCTTCGCACCTTGTCGCTTCATACTGATAGTCAATGGCACACTACCCAAAGGGTCAATAATTGCTATCAGGAAGAACGACGCAGCCACGATCTGCATCAAGTCAAGCGACTGAAAAAAACGGGTAATATATTCTAACATAGTCGATAAAAATAATATTTTCGCACATTTCGGCATACAAAGATACACTTTTTTTTGCACATTTGCAAGCCAAAAGCATAAAATGTGCTTTTTTTCTGCAAAAATTTGCAAATATGGGATTTTTTTCGTATCTTTGTATGCTTTTTTGGTGAATTACGCCGATGAAATGTACATTTGTTAATTGTCAAATTGAAAATAACTAAATTGAAATAACTTTATGATTAACTCCCAAGACATCAAGAACGGCGTTTGCATCCGTATGGACGGCCGTTTGTATTTTGTAATTGAGTTCCTGCACGTTAAGCCCGGTAAGGGTAACACCATCATGCGCGTTAAGTTCAAGGACGTAGTTGACGGACGCGTTCTGGAGCGTCGTTTCAACATCGGTGAGAAACTCGAGGATGTACGCGTTGAGCGTCGTCCGTATCAGTTCCTGTACAAGGAGGGTGAGGATTACATCTTCATGAACAACGAGACCTACGAGCAAGTCCCCATCGCTCACGACCTGATCACGGGTGTTGACTACCTGAAGGAAGGATTTGTTGTTGACGTTGTATCGGACGCCTCGACCGACACTATCCTGTTCGCTGAGTTGCCCGCAAAGGTAGAGTTGGCAATCGCATACACCGAGCCGGGTCTGCGCGGTGATACCGCTACGAACACCCTCAAGCCCGCCAAGCTGGAGACCGGCGCCGAGATCCGTGTGCCTCTGTTCATCAACGAGGGCGAGGTCGTACGCGTTGACACCCGCGACGGCAGCTACTGCGAGCGTGTAAAATAAGGCACGCGAAACGCTTGCAAAAAAATAATCCTCCGCCTACCAGTCAGGTTAGGCTGAGGATTTGTTTGTTACTGCTCTGCTTGAGGCATCAGCAGCAACAGGATGATGTACAGCAGCAACCCAGGGAAGGCTGCGCTAAACAGAGTAAGTACGACATACAACACGCGAACCAGCGTCGGGTCGATATCAAAGTACTCGGCTATACCGGCACATACACCGGCTAGCATCTTGTTCTGCGAACGTAATAACTTCTTTTCCATTGTTATGCTTTGTTAGTAGTTGTTTTATTCTGTTCCAATCAGTGAGCAGGCTTACCAGTCGAGGTCATAACTGAGAACAATATTGTGCCCATGGGCAGTAGCATTGGTCAGTTCGATCAGAGTTTTGTTTTTGGTTATATTGATATCCCTTGACTGCGCGTACATATAGCGATACGCAAGTCCGAGGGTGTTCATCTTATCCACGCGCCAACTCACTCCCACCTGTGCGCGGATCTCATTCAGGTACTGCCCGAACGTCTTGCCGGCATAAGCCGTAGCGTTGCCGTTCTTGTCCACTCCTGCGTAGGCATTCAGGTACTTCACAGGCTCATTCAGCGTGTTCCAGAGTTCGACATACGCATATACTTTCACCGGCTTGCCCGGGATGCTATACTGCGCCTGCAATTTATGACGCAGGTACAACGCTGCCCGGGGTTTCTCGTGCAGGTTGACAGAGTCGGTGCGGATATTCGCATCCAGACGTTCGCGCAGCGAGAACTTCCAGTCGCCGGTCGTGTAATAACCGGTCAGATAGAACGTGGCGCGATGCCTCAGGTACTCGTTGGCAGGGTTAGCTACCGTCACGCCATCTTGCGTCGTGCTCAGTTTGTTGCCATATACCTTGAGCGTATATTGCGCGCCTATACGCAGGTAGGGGATTGGCGTGTAGTTCAGACCGACCGTGGTGTACGAGCGGCGGAAGTAGGGGGCAACCGGTGTAGTGGCATCTGCAAGGGATGAATAGGTCGATTCGTACAACCGACTGAACACCGCCTCACCCAGATATAGGTTGATGCCCTGGTTATTCACCTTGAAGTGCTTGGTGAAGTTCGCCTCCACACGCAGTTCAACCAGGTTAGTCGTCGTCTCATCCACCGACTTCAACCCTTGAGCTGACGACAGTTGAAAAGTAAAAAGTGAAAGGATTAACAATCCCCAATGCTTGCGATTACTCATTCTTTGAATTTGGTTATGGTGCCGATCGTATTCTCTTCTCCCTTGGCAAGGCTGAACTTGACCTTGACATACGCTACGTCACGCAGGAAATCCACATGACCTATCTCTATGTCAGTGATGTCGAGCCCGGTACGCTCCTTCAGGTCGGCGAGTAGGACTGCCCTGTTCTCGGGCTTGATATTCTCAATCTTCTCATAGAGGATGATCTTCGTTCCTACACGTTTGCGCGCTACCCATAGTTCGAAGCCGCCTGCCATGCAGATAAGTGCTATGTTGGCGAACAGCAGTTGGTGCCATGCCAGACTGTCAGCATGCAACGACAGCGAGTTCATCACTGCTTGCGCAATGATGATAAATAGATACGTCATCTCGCGGATAGGTACGGTCTCCGTCCTATAGCGGATCATTCCGAAGATAGCAAACAAACCCAGCACGAAGCCTGTCTGGATGTCAAGGATCTGCATCAGCCATAGCAGCAGGAACATGGCCGACGAGAAGAGCATGAACGTCACGTAGTAGTCACGCCGCTTGCTCACCTTGTAGTAGATGCAGTAGATGATCAGCCACGCCATCAGCAGGTTGAACAGGAACATGATCGGCAGCACAAGCAGGTTATCAGCAATACCGATCAGGTCAGCCAGGCTGTGCATCAAATAATTTATACTGTCCGATGCGCCGAACTCGGCGGCTATACTCGGATCATAATCCGTGAACTCCAATGTGGGGTTCGCTAAGTCAACTTGTATCATAATAGTTCTAATTTATGCAATCTGTGGATTTTGCTCTTGAATCGGTTTCGCTTGACGTCGGGTGTGGTGAGTGCGGTGCCGATGCAATACTTGCTTATCTTCAGCGGATGGATGCGCAGTTGCTGGGTGATGCCTATCATCGGCGAGGACACATTACCGTCGCGCTTGAGTTCAACAATCACCAACTCCGGACATTTCACCTCAACATTGCTACGCAGGTTGGTGAAGCCTAAAAAGGTGTCAATAGTCAGCCGCTCCGTCTTCTGCTTGTTCACCAGCGTGATACGCGTGAACGTGGTACGCAGCCGGGGACTGATCTGCTCGTACCGATAGCGACTCTTCGCGGCGATGAATTCATCCACGCGTATATCCTCCTTACCATGACCTATAGTGTCTGGCGTGAGCTTAGTAGACGGCAGTGCGATGCGTTTCTTCTTGGTGCGTCCCTTGTTGTTCTTTCGCTTCACCTCCAGGAAGAACAGCCGGCTCTCAACATACTCACGCACGCGTATCTTCTGACGCACGAGCTGGCGGTCGTGGTGACGGATGTACATATCGAGATCTTCGGTATCGTAATAGGTCGTGTCGTAGTCACCCGTACGCTTGCCGGCGATCTCCTGCACGAAGTAATTGTCCTCAGCCAGCTGCAGCAGTTCAGGCAGTTGCGCCAAAGGCATCACGA
Source organism: uncultured Bacteroidales bacterium (assembly GCA_946403215.1). Classification (GTDB taxonomy): domain Bacteria; phylum Bacteroidota; class Bacteroidia; order Bacteroidales; family Paludibacteraceae; genus Colicola. The sequence goes on from CAMIZG010000041.1 coordinate 14,946, forward strand.
ACTTCGTATCCACGCGGTTCATGAGCTTCACGCTCTCCATCTGAGCCAAACTGATCGGCGCAAACTGCTGCAATATAGTGGCAATGCTCTGCATTGTTCAGTGTGGTTTAGAGTTGTTTCGTTTTGTTCAGAACCATCTTGAACCCTCTCACTTTTCAAACACATACTCAAACACCTTCACCGACTCCAGTTTGCCGTTGGGCAGGTAGTTGTACTGCTTGGCCTTGGTGCCGTTGGCGTTGTACTCATACTTACGAATACGAGCCGGCTTGTTTTTGTCGTTATACTCTACCTCTTTGGCTACTTTGCCACCCACGGCATCCGTATATTCATAGGTAACACGCCACTTCTGGCCATAGGTGGCATACTCTATCTCTTCGATGATTCGTCCTTGCTCGTCATACACCTTCACACGGTCAAGCCAGCGTGTGTGTGTCTTGTCGTGGGTGTTCCACTCCTTGACGGTAAGATTCTTCCGCCGCTCACGTTTGGCGAGTGTCTCCGGACTCACATACACCTCCTCCGCCATCATGGTGACGGCAAAGAGTGCCAAAAATGCTATAACTATATTGCGTTTCATATCTCGCTAATTTGAGTCTATACTATACCCCGAAAAATAATGGTTCGGCATTGTTTTTCGGAGGGCGAAGGCTATCGTGCGCATCTACCAAGGTCTTCCTCCGCCCCCACCGGGACCACCGCCGCTTCCAGCACTATATGTGCTCAGGCTGACCGACGAGCCGCCGCTGTACGATGCAGGGTAGTAAGCCATACTATTGAAGATTGACGTTCCCGAGGGCGTAACGCTCTTGTATAGCGTCGGCTTGCTTGCACCGGACACCACCAATGTGCCGGCGTTGCTGCTCGGGGTCTTGAAAACAAACGTCTCATTACCCACCACCAGTGCGTACCAGGTGCTCGTGCTGCCCGTAGCGCTGTAGCAGGTCTGCGTGAGGCTTGCGCCACTCTCCAGACTGCCCACAGCAACGATGGTTCCGCCTTGAATGTAGAGTTTCTTCTGCTCCTCGCTATTGGCATCAATGGCCACCTCCGGACTACGTGCGCCGATGGCATAAATCAGTCCGCCCTTAATGTAACAGTTGCCGTTGGCATCTATGCCGTCGTTGCCGGTGGAGTAGGCACATACGCACCCACCGCTGATCGTCAGGTCGCCACTGGAGTTGATGGCATCATCGCTCGACTGCGAATAAACGTAGCCACCGGTGATGGTAATGGTGCCTTTGGCTTCAATGCCTTCGGGGGTGCTGCTGTCTGACGAACTGCCGCCCATGCCGCCAGGACCACCGCCACTGGATGTCGATGTGCCGGTGCAGATCACCTGAATGTCACCACCGCTGATGCTCAGATTGCCGGCACTCACCACCTTGCCGCTGTCATCCTTCTTGCCGGCTTTGATGCATTTGTACTGGCTGGTTACGCGTATCGTGCCATCGTTGACAATGATGTCGCCAAAGGCGGTTATACCCTTGTCGCCAGCCTTCGTGACGGTGATGCTGCCTCCGGCAATAGCGATATATGAGGTGTCGGACTGTATGCCGTCGCCGTCGGCGGTGATGGAGATCGTGCCGCCATAGATAGTGATGGTTGAGTCGCACTGTATGCCATCACTACCGGCTGTAATGTTGAACGTGCCGCCGCGGAACGTCAGATGGTCGTTGGCGTGTATGCCATCGCCGGAAGACTTAAGTGTGAGCGTGCCTAAGTCTTCAGCAAACTCGATGTAGTCATCGCTGGCTATAGCGTGTTTGTAGGTGCCGGTTATGTTCAGCGAGCCCGCACCCGAGAGCACCAATTGTCCTTCGGAGAAGAATGCCGCTTTCTGGTCCTCGGCCGATGAGGCATACGTGCTACCGTCGCTCAATGTGTTGGTGCCGTTAATCAGCACGTAACCTTTCTTCTTGCTTTGGCTGTTGATAGCCGAACCGTCGCTGCAGGCGAGCGTCAGACTGTTCAGGATGAGCTCGTACTTGTAGTCGGAGTAGAGCTTGAACTGCCCTGTGCCGTTGCCGCTAAGCAGGTATTTGACGTCCTTGACTGTGGAGGTGATCACCACATACCCCTTATCGTTGCTCGTGACGGTCACACCCTGTACGTTGCCGCTGACGGCCGCGCTGCTGCCGTCCCATACTATCGTCAGACTGTCCGTGAACGACGTCGCCGGTATTGTATCCGGATCGCTGGTCGGGATCTCTACTGGCTCGGAGGAGGTGCTGGTCGGGTCTTCAACTTCCACTTTCGGCTCGCATCCGATGATGGCCACTATACACAGCAGCCAGATGCCTATTATAATATATTTCTTCATAATGATGTGATTTTGTGCATTTTGACAATATGACACAATTATTGTGCCAAAGTCAGACAAAACACACAAATACACACTGTTTTGCTAATAAAGTGTAAGTGATTCTTACATTTTGAGTATCACGTAGATGATTATCGGTGCTGCTATCAGCGACGACAGCGTGGATATCGGCAGCGACAGGCTCAAGCTGTAGGATGCTATGCTCACCATGCAGTCGCACAGCAGCAGCAGGTTTGCGCCGAGTAGTGCGCAGGCTGGTACGGTCAGCCGGTGGTTGGAGGTGTGCATGATGCCGCGTGCCAGGTGCGGCACAGCTACGCCGATGAACGCTATAGGACCGCACCAGGCTGTCACACCACCAGCCAGCAGCGAGGTCGCTAACACGATCAGCAGACGTGTGCGGCGTATGTTGATGCCCAGTGCACGCGCGTAGTTCTCGCCTAACAGCAGACCGTTCAGCGGCTTGAGTAGCAGCACTACAGTCATGGCGCCCGCTATCAGAACCAAAGTCATCACACGCAGCTCCTGCCAGCCTACCGAGGAAAGTGAACCTAACGTCCACACGATGAACAGCTTCAAGGCGTCCGGGTTCGCTATGTTCTGCATGATGTTCACCAGCGCACCCGCTATAGCGCCCACCATCATTCCCACTATCAGCAGACTGACATTATCCCTCACCATACCTGCCACGCTCATCACAAGCAGCAGTACCAGCGTCGAGCCGATGATCGCCGAACCCGCTATCGTACCCGCACCCGCACTCACCATCCCGAACAGCGAGGTGCACATCACTACGAACGCCACGCCCAGACTCGCGCCCGAACTCACGCCTAAAATGTACGGACCGGCCAGCGGATTGCGGAACAAGGTCTGCATCAAAATGCCGCTCACGCTCAGCGCTGCACCTGCCAGAATAGCCACCAGCGCCTTAGGCAGACGAAGGTTAACGAGTATATGATGGTATATGCCGCCCGCCTCGCCTTGCTCCCACAAGACGCGCAGCGGAAAGAGCCTACTGCC
>CAMIZG010000042.1 GCA_946403215.1 uncultured Bacteroidales bacterium
CAGATGTTCTCGGGGTTCATCTGTTGCTCTATGCCGTAGGTCTGCAGTTGGTGCAGCACGTGCGTCTTGACGCCGGAGAGGATGATGGTCATGTTTTCGCGGTGCGAGCGCTGGATGAGCATCGACAGGTTGTGCATGGCTGTCGAGTCCACAAACGGCACCTTACGCATGCGGATGATACGTATCGGGCATGTTTCGCCGGACACATGACTCATCACATCATCAAACCGGTTGGCGATGCCGAAGAAGTACGGTCCGTCGATCTCATACACCTCCACGCCCTCGGGGATTGTCAGGTGCTCCAGGTTAAGCTGCACGTCTGTATCCTCGTTGGGGTCGATCTCCTTGTTGAAGGTGCGGATGTGCGTCTGCTCGTTGGTGCGCATCAGGAACAGAACCAAAGCCAACAATATACCCACCTCGATAGCTACCGTCAGGTCGAAGATCACGGTGAGCAGGAACGTGATGAGCAGCACCCACAAGTCGCGTGTCGGGTGCTTGATCAGTCCGGCAATCGTCTTCCAGCCGGACATCGAGTATGCGACCATGATCAGCACGGCGGCCAGGCAGGACATGGGTATCATGCCTACCAGTTGACCTAAGAACAGCAGCACGAGCAGCAGTACCACAGCATGGATGATGCCAGCCACGGGGGTGCGGCCGCCGTTGTTGATGTTCGTCATCGTACGCGCGATGGCACCTGTCGCCGGAATCCCGCCAAAGAACGGTACGACCACGTTAGCCACACCTTGTGCGATGAGCTCCGTGTTGGAATTATGCTTGTCGCCTATCACACCGTCAGCCACCATAGCCGACAGCAGGCTCTCAATAGCGCCTAACATGGCAATGGTAAACGCCGAGGGGAAGAGCTTCTGTATGAGCGTAAAGAACGACTCACCCTCTGCCAGTTCGAGCGCGGGCAGGTGGGGGGCCGGTATCCCGTGCGGCAGTTCGTACAGGTCGGCAATCGTGGTGACGGACGCCACACCCCACGCTTCGGGCGCAAACGACTTGAGCAGCCAGACAGCCAGGGTGGCCAGCACGATAGCTGCCAGCGAACCCGGGATGCGCTTGGTCAGTTTGGGCATGAAGATACATATGAGCAGCGAGAACAGACCGATACCCATTGCCCACCAGTTGACGCTGAAGTGACGGCCGTAATAGATCCACTTGTCCACGAAGTTTGCCGGTACATCCGTCAGACCGAGACCGAAGAAATCGTTCATCTGCGTGGAGAAGATAGTGAGCGCAATACCTGCGGTAAAGCCCACGATAACAGGGTAGGGTACAAACTTGATGACCGACCCCAGGTGCGCCACACCCATCATGATCAGCAGCAGACCTGCCATCACGGTGGCTATCATCAGTCCCGCCAGACCGTACTGCTGAATTATCCCGTAGATAATCACGATGAACGCGCCTGTAGGGCCGCCTATCTGCACCTTGCTGCCACCCAGTACGGAGATCAGCAGACCGGCGATGATGGCCGTAACCAGACCCTCTGTCGGTCCCACGCCCGACGAAATACCGAAGGCTATAGCCAGTGGTATGGCTACGATGCCTACTATCACACCCGCCAAAGCATCCTGACCGAACTGGGCACGATTGTAGTGGCGCAAGGTGCCGAACAACTTGGGCGCAAATACGTCTTTAATCGAATAGTGCATAAAGTATTCTTTTATCAGTCCGTGCTACGGCTTACAGCCATTTCTTCAGTCGGAAGATCAGCAGTACAATCAGCGTGAACACCACCATCAGTCCGATGGAGAACGGGTAGCCGAGCGTCCAGTCGAGCTCCGGCATATGTTTGAAGTTCATGCCGTACATGCTGGCAATGAGCGTAGGCGGCAGGAAGATCACGTTCACCACGGTGAAGATCTTGATAATCTTGTTCTGCTCGATGTTTACCAAGCCGAGGAAGGTATCCTGCAGGTAGTCCAGACGGTCGAAGCCGAAGCGCGTATATTCGAACAGTGAGTTGATATCCTTGATGATCATCGTCAGGCGCGGCTGCAGCTCTTCGGGGAAGAAATCGCACTTCAGGAAGTTACTGATCACGCGCTGTTTGTCCATGATGTTCTGACGCAGGATGGTCACTTTTTCCTGCAAGTCCTTGATCTGAATCAGTATATCTTGATCCACATGATCGGAAGCATTGATGTGCGTTGATAGCTCGGTGATCATGTCGGTGGTATCCTCGATCATGTCAGCGTCCCTCTCTACTCGGGTCTCCATCAGCGCCACGAGCACATGGAAACCTGTGGGGAAGTTACGTGTGTTGACGTACATTCGCTTGATCGTTTCGTTGAACGAGCCGAGGTCGTTGTCGTGCGAGGTGACGAGGATGCTGTTCTTCAGGATGAAGTTCACCGGCTCCACGTCGAAGTTCGTGTGCAGGAAATTGGAGTTGGCTACGATGCTGTCGTCCGTCTGGATATAACGGCTGGACATCTCGATCTCCTCCATCTCTTCATCCTCCTGAATGTCTATCTTCAGGAAACCCTCGAGGGTCTCCTCAGTACGGTCGGATACATCCAGCAGGTCGATCCAGATAATGTCTTTCTTATCCAGTTGCTTGAGTGCGGAGATCGAGCGTGCTACTTTGATTTTCTCACTGTCCTTATAGAATATTTTGAGTTCTGCCATGTTCAATCATTTTAGTCAGTTCAACAAATTCATCGACGTGCAGTTGTTCCGGGCGCTTGGTGAAGATATTCTCTTGTAGGAGGGTGTTTCCCTTGCCTACCAACTGCTGCAGAGAATTGCGCATCTGTTTTCGTCGTTGGTTGAAGGCTGTCTTCACCACTGTTTTGAATAGTTGTTCGTCGCAGTCGAGGTGTTGGCGGTCGTTACGCGTCATACGTATGACCGCCGATTCGACTTTGGGCGGAGGGTTGAACACATGGTTGCCCACCGTGAACAGGTACTCTATGTCGTAGTATGCCTGCAGTAGCACGCTCAGTATGCCGTAGTCCTTCTTGCCGGGCTTGGCGGCCAGGCGCTGCGCTACCTCCTTCTGGATCATTCCGCTGCATACGGGGATGCGATCCTTGTACTCCAGCACCTTGAAGAAGATCTGCGAACTGATATTGTACGGGTAGTTGCCTATCACGCAGAACGGACCTGACGGGAAAATCGTGTTCAGGTCAACCTTCAGAAAGTCACCCTCGATGAGGTGCAACTCCGGATACCATTCATTGAGATAGGCGACCGACTCGCGGTCGAGCTCAATGGCTGTTAACTGTATAGCGGGATTCTTCAGTAGGTACTGGGTGAGAACACCCATACCCGGACCAATCTCCAACACGGGCATCCTGTCACCGGCGGATGCATGCAACAAGCCGTTAACCGGCGTGATGGTGTCGGCTATTCGCTGGGCTATACTCAAATCCGTAAGGAAGTGCTGCCCAAGAAACTTTTTGGCACGTACTTGCTGCATTAGCCGGGTGATAGTCCATACTTAGTGTGATTGGTTCAACATTTTAGCGATTTATTTGCAAAAAGATGCACAAAAATTTGCTTTTCTTAATAATTTTTTGTACCTTTGCATCGCTTTCGGCACAAAGATAGTATTTTTTTTTTATTTATGCAAGCATAAATGCAAAAAATTGCGCAAATAATTACAAAAATTATTGATTTTGTATATTCTCCGTTTCAAAAGTACGTACCAAAGGAGATTTTTCGATATGCGGCGTGCGGTGGCGGGAATATGGTACTCGACTGGGTGCTGTATTTCTTGACCTATAACTTCATCATCGGTCATGAGTTGGTCTATCTCACTATACCGGTTGTCAATTATCCATTATGTCTCACTCCTCACATTGCATCCCTGTGCATTGTGTTCCCCATAACCTTGCTCACCGGTTTTTGGCTCAATAAGTACGTCACCTTCACGCAGTCATCGCTGCACGGTGCGCGTCAGCTTGCGCGCTACGTCATGATTGTGGCGCTTAACCTGTCGATCAACTATTTCGGTCTCAAATTGCTCGTTGAGTCCGTTGGTTGGTATCCTACGCCATCGAAGATCTGTATCACCCTGTTCACCGTCGTCATCAGCTTCCTCGGACAGAAATACTTCACCTTCCGCCGGTAAATAATCTTCAAATTATCTAATCACGTGGTATCATCTCTCTCCCTCTCCGAACTTTGTGCCGAGTTGGATCAGACTATCCGGCAGGGTTTGCCGGGCACCTACTGGGTGCGTGCGGAGATAGCCTCGCTTACCGATCGCGGTCACTGCTATCTGGAGCTTGTGGAGAAAGCTGACAGGGGGATGTTTGCCGCCAAGGTGCGTGCCACTTGCTGGAGCAGCACATGGCAACTGATCTCCGCCTACTTCCTGCAGGAGACGGGCAAACGCCCCGAGGTGGGGATGCAGGTGCTCGTCGAAGTCAACGTGGAATTTCATCCTGTATATGGGCTGAGTCTGAATATCCGGAATATTGATCCCTCGTTCACGTTGGGTGACCTGGCACGTCAGCGCCAACTCACGCTGCAACGGTTGGAGCAGGATGGAGTGCTGGAGATGAACAAGTCCCTTGCTCTGCCCACCCTCATTCGTCGCGTAGCGGTTGTCTCTGCCGAGAACGCCGCCGGCTACGGCGACTTCTGCCACCAACTCAACGGCAACCCCTACGGTCTGCGATTCACCACGCAGCTCTTCCCCGCCGTGATGCAGGGCGACCAAGCCGCTGCGTCCATCATTGCCGCACTCAATGCCATAAACGATCAACCGCCAATGGCTAATGGCCAATGGCTAACAGCCAATTACGACTGCGTTGTCATCATCCGCGGCGGCGGTGCGAGCACTGACCTTACATGTTTCGATACGTACGAACTGGCATCTCACTGTGCCCAGTTCCCGCTGCCTATTCTGTCGGGTATCGGTCACACACGCGATGTGAGCATCGTTGATCTGGTTGTTCACACTTCGCTCAAGACGCCCACTGCGGTAGCCGAGTTCCTCATCGACCACAACGCGCAGCAGCTCGTGCGCATCAATGAGTTGCGCCAGCGCCTGGCGCGTGTAGCTACCCTGATGGTGGCTGTACGCCGGCAGCAGATAGAGCAGTTGCGGCTCAAACTTGGGTACACCGTCAGCAACACCTTGCAAAAGGAACGCAACCGGCTTCGTATGAACGACCAGGCCATCGCGCTTCACTCGCCCGAGCAGATCTTCCGCAAGGGCTACTCCCTCACCTTGCACAACGGCAAGGTTGTTCGTCGGGCAGCCGACGCACCTGCCGGTGCAACCATCACCACCGTCCTGGCCGATGGCGAACTCACATCCCTTGTTCAATGAGTAAGAAGCAGTTGATAGGTTTGGGTATTCTTGTGCTGATGGTCGCGGCCGTCGAACTGTGCGTTTATCTCACCGACCGCTGGCTTGACCGTCATCCCGCGCCCGAGCTGCTGGAGCTCCGGCCTGAGCGCGAGCAGGCTTTCCTTTGTTACCTCGATTCGCTTGACCAAGCCGACTATGCTGCGCGCCGTGCACAGTACGGTTCGCGTTATGAGCGTCCGTCTGTCCGCTTGCAGCCCTTCGACCCCAACACCGCTGATAGCGCGCTGCTCGTAACGGTTGGTCTTAAGCCGTGGATGGCACATAACCTCATCCGCTACCGCTCGGCCGGTAAGGTCTTCCGGCAAAAAGATGACCTGCGTAGCCTGTATGGGATGAACGACTCGCTCTACAGCACCCTTGAGCCGTACATACAGTTGGACACAGCCGTTATCGGATCGTTGTCGGGGCATTCCCGAGCCGTTACCGATTCAACATTGGTAGTGAACACCACGTTCCGTGCTGCGCATCCCAAGCGCGACACTGTTCTTGAACTCAATACGGCTGACACGGCCGAGCTGCAGTTGTTGCGCGGCGTGGGGCTCTATACGGCCATACGGATTGTGCGCTACCGTCAGGCTCTTGGGGGGTATTATTCAACGGATCAGCTCTATGAGATACGCGAACTGCCCACCCAGAGGGTGGACAGTCTGTTGCCTTGGTTGGTTGCCGACACAACGCTCATCGAGCCTGTTGATGTCAACAGCGCGAGCGTCAAGCAGCTGCAACGCCATCCGTATGTATCGTACCGCCAGGCTGAACTGATCTACGACCTGCGCCGCCGCAGGGTGCGCTTGCGTTCCATCCACGAACTGTCCGGCATATTCACGCCTGACGAACTGCAACGCCTCACGCCTTACCTCCGCTTCAGCGAGCAGTGAGCAAGCTATAGTTGCGTCAGAAAATCCACAAGAAACATTCTCCAGTTGCGCCAGAAGTGCTCGCCGGCGGTCTCGGTGTACCGATGCCGGATGCCCCGTCTCTCCAGTTTGCGGTGGAACAGCCGCGCATTGCTGACGAAGATGTCGTTCTTGCCGACGTATATATGATAACTGACTATTGACTTCTGATTTCGGACTTCAGGCTGCTTTTCCGGTAGTTGCTCGTTATACACTACGGGTGAGAACAGTCCTACGGCGTCGAATAGGTCGGGGTGGCTCTTGGCTATGCTGGCGGCGATGCGTGCGCCGGACGAGAGACCGGCTATGGCGCGACGGCCGGAGACGCGGTAGGTGGTGCGGATGTAATGGTCAAGATCTACGAACGCAAACTCCAAACTACGGTCGTTCATGTATCGCGGATAACGGGTTACGCTGTGCCACAACGACTGATGCAGAGAGCCGCCGGCGCAGGTGTCGGTGTTGCAGTCGGACATCACCACGATCATCGGCTCGGCCTTGCCCTCGGCAATGAGGTTCTCCATGATCTGAATCACTCGTCCGCGCTCCGCCCACGAACCCTCGTAGCCGCTGATCCCATGCAGCAAATACAACACAGGGTATTTACCATCTTCCCATGTACCATTTACCATTTGGTTGTATGCGGCGGGCAGATAAACGCACACTCGTCGGTTGCGTTCGGCGTATCGGTCGTACCAGGTGGTGCGGATCAGTTGTCCGCTCATGGCGGGCTGCTCATACATAGCCGCCTGCGCTGAGCCGGGCACGGTGACGATGTTGTATTCCTTCTCTGCCTGCCAGGCGGTGTCGGGGGTGCTATGGTCAATAACGCGCTTGCCGTCCACGACGAAGTTGTACGTATATAGTTCGGGCACGAGCTGGTGGGTGGTCAGGTGGTAACAGCTGTCGCTACCGAGGTGCATACGTATCTTTCGCGGATGGAGCTCGTCGTACTTACGATGCCCGTCTGCCGACTCAAAGTCGCCTTGCACGAACACGCGCTTGCCCCGGCCGCACCAAGTGAAGGTGAGTGTGCTGTCGGCATTGACGATACACGATGCGCTCGCCAATGCACCAGGCGATGCAACGATAGTGCCCGCGTGTGTTACACCGCACAGAAGGAGTGATACTATGGTTAGGATGGTCTGTTTCATCTAATCGGATACAAAGGTAAGACTTTTTTGCCAGAAATACAAATCTTTCACATAAATAATTACAAAACCATCCATAGCGGGAGTTTTGTGATTGTTCTGAAAGTAAGGTTCTCGGGACATGGTCACGTGATGATCCCGTTCTAAACTCCACTTACTGCGCTACGACAACCCACTTCGCGCATTGCTTGTGGGAACCCCGTACCTCCCTGCTGTCTTGTAGGCAGAGGGGTTAGTGCCTGTGTGGCGGCGGAAGAAGGTGCCGAAATGCGATTGATTGAGGAAGCCCAGGCGGTCGCTGATCTGCTGCACGGAAAGTGAAGTTGAGGACAACAAGGATTTGGCCTGACGGATGAGTGCGCGATCGATGCAAGCGTTGGGGGAGATATCCATCGTCTGCTTGAGGACATTGGAGAGGTACTTGGGCGCAAGGGAAATCTGCCGGGCGTACCACTCCACGGTGTGCTGCTCGCGGCAGTGGAGCTCAACCAGCGAGAGGAACTGACCGCAAATCTGCTCGGCGCGGGTGAGCGATTGCGATTGTTTGGGAGCCAGGGTTGTATCCTCAGCCAGATAATAGATCAGCGAGCGCACCATGTTCAACACGGCAGTGGGTCTGTCCTCATCGATGAGCATATGTAGCAGCTCGATGTACCGGAGCACGGCACGCATCTGCAAGTCCGTGATCTGCAAAACAGGGTGCATGAGCAGTTGCGAGAACTGCGATAACGGGATATGAATGTTCAGCGCATCAGCAAACTCAGCGGTAAACCCCAAGACATAGATCTCGCAGTCAGGGCTCGTTTGCGCATCGCGGAGCACATGATCCCCCATCCAGAAGGCGCAGGAGTTCGCTGTAAGCGGCACAATACGATCGTTTATCTTGCCGGTGACTGAACCGCGCGTGACAAATTCGAGGGCATACGTAGGCGGTGCAAACAACTCCGGAAGAGCAGGTATACTGCCGTCAATCCTGGAGAGAGTAAGCAGGGGATAGTGGTCCTTTCGCAAGACACTGTGCCAGGTGAAGAAGGTGAAGTTAGCCAACTTAGGGACTTCAGGGATTTGAGTGGAATATTGCATACGGATGCAAAGATATAACAATTTTTTGACAAAAACAAGCAGAATGTGAAAAAGAGAACAATTTTTGTGAATATTGACTATTGGATATGTCAAACGAAAGCAGTAATTTTGCGCCGTGAAAAATGGTTCACCAATTAACCGAATTAATTTTTTTTGTTCACAGATTAATCAGATTAAACAGATATACAATGAAGAAATTTTTTACAATCCTATGCGCTCTGCTGTTGTGCGTCATGGCGCAGGCTCAGAACGTTGAGCAGGTGTTCGACATGGATAAGTTGATCGCCGCCAAAGGATTTCTGCTTTCGCAGAACAACCCTAATTCTTTCAGCGGAACAACGGATATCTATATGGCCGTGATTGATCAGCAGGAAGTGACCTTGGCTATAGCTGATGTAACCGGGCACCCGTGCGTTATGTACAGAGGCTCGTTTGAGCCGGGTGTGCATCAGTTCCGCATCACGCTGAAAGCCAAAGGGACATACGTAATCGGTGCCCACCAGAGCGACAAGACAGGCTCGTCCGTTATGTTCTGCGACAATGGCGGTGCAAGCAACAGGATAGAGTACGTAGGGTTAGTGGAACCGATAGACCCGGCGTTGTTCACCCAATTCAGCGACGCGGAGAGCGATGAGGAGTTCATCGGTTATGGCACCGTCAAGAGCGCCATGCATGCTCAGTCAAGTGAGCCATTCCGTGTCGCACTGTCGCTCAGTCCGTTCACACTCAATCAGTTCGATGCAGGCTATACGTTCAAGGTAGGCGACCGTACTGCCACCACGCCCGCCGAACTGCAGCAGATATACCGCGACCTGGGCTCGACGGAGATGTATGTGCGTCTGGCTACCAAGCGCCACAAGACCTACAAAGCCGATGGCACGCTTGACAACACCACCGACGGCAAGGCCGACGAAAACGCCAATGTGCATACCTTCGACCAGGTGATGCACACCTGCCGTATTGCTGCCGGCCTGAATATACCGATCAACCCTGAAGTGATGTGCGCGTATATCTATATGGATATGGACGGCACCCAAGCGCCGCGGTTCTACAAGGCCGACTACCCCGAACTCTATGCCACCAACCCGACATGGGCATCTATACTGAAGAATGGCGACGCCAAGTGGGAAGAGCTCTCACTGGACGAGATATGCACCATTCTGGAGATATACGGCGAGTTTGTGGCGGATAGTATTTTGGCCACCGGTGCTACGGTCAATGACTGGAACCTGGGTAACGAGGCTAACTTCGGCTTTGCGGGCATCGGTATAGGCGTGCCCAACTCATTCGACCAGACACTGGCGAGTGCCGGACAGATGAAGCGGTATATGTCATCACTCTTCAGCCTATGGTGGCTCAAGAAACATGTGTGGTGCTACAACGTCAAGCAGTACGCAGCCGTCAAGCGTGGCATCCTCAAGGCCTACGCCAAGGCAGGCAAGAATGCATCGAACGTGAAGTTCTCCACCCACATAGCTACAGTCACCTCTACACCACGCGCCACGGCGGCGTTCTTCAGGTACATGGCGGACAACGGCTATGCGGTAGAGACGGCCGGTATCAGTTACTACCCAAGCGCACCGGCTATGTCATTTAACAAGAAGAAGATGCTAACCAAGACCGTTACCCGCATCAACAAGAAGTGCGGCGTGCCGGTGTTCATCGGCGAGTTCAGTTACCCCTCGCAAGGTATGGTCGGTCCGTTTGCCGGATGGAACCAGCAGCTGCAGGGCTACAACAAGGACCAGCAGGGACAAGCCGACATCTACCGCGACGTTATTGCTTGGGGTAAGGATCACGGACTGATTGGCATCCGCTACTGGGCTCCCGACTATGAGGGCGAGTGGTACCCGATGTCGATGTTCACATTCGAGAACAAGGTCGGCACTGCCAAACAAATTCTTGTGGAGCACAAGAATATTGTACAATAGTTTAGTGTTTGGAGTTATTTAATAGTTTAGAGTAGTAAGTTATGAAGAAATTAATCATAGTTGCCTTGACGGTAATTTGCAGCATTTCAGTTTTTGCGCAGGAGCGCGACTATAATACGCAGAAAGGATTGAGTTTCGGAATTGGTCTGCCGATCGAGATGCGTGACCTGCCGGGCATGGGTGCGACCCTAAATATCGGCTACGATTGTGCGTACCCGGTCAACGACCGGTTCGCCTTAGGCTTCTACCTGACTGGTGGCGGAGGCTTCTGGGGTGAGTTCAAGCAGTACAGCACAGTCGATCATGTGCATGCAGTCTTCCGCCTGACAGCAGGTCTGATGATGCAGATCGGTGACCCGAAGGATAGACCTTGGCTGGTAGGCGTGGCGCCTGGCACCGGCTTCGGACTGTACGATGTGGATATGGTGCTGCCCGTAGAGCTGCGCTTTGGTAAGTACCTGACCGACCGGTGGTACATCATGGGCGAACTGACCTACCACGTATCGTTGGCCGGAGAGACAGCCTGCCTCGAACCGGCTATACGCGTGGGGTACAACTTTGGTAGGAAAGTGAAAGCACGCAACTGACTAGCACATAATTTTCCTCTATCACATTTTACTTAGCCGCCTGGGTATTGAGCGTGGGGTAGGCTATGCGCTGGTGGTGGATCGCGATGAGCTTGGTGGTGAAGACCTCGCGGATAGCCTCCACGTCGCGGAAGGACAGTGGCGTATCGGCAAACTGGCCGTCCTGTATCTGCGCATCAATCATCTGGTTGACCATGTTGGCGATCGACTCCTCTGTGTACTCGCTGAGGCTGCGGCTGCGTGCCTCGACGGCATCGGCCATCATCAGGATAGCCGCCTCCTTGGTTGAGGGTTTGGGGCCTGGGTAGCGGAACAGAGCCTCGTTGATGGTCTCACCCGGATGGGCGTTGGCCTCGGAGTTGTAGAAGTAACGCACAAGCGATGTGCCGTGGTGGGAGGCGATGAACGAGCGGATGATCTGCGGCAGATGGTGCTTGGATGCCAGTGCCAGTCCGTTGCTCACATGCTCGATGACCGTGTGTGCCGCCTCGGTGTTCGTCATGCGGCTGAGCGGGTTATCGCCCCCTTGTTGGTTCTCGGTGAAGTTCTGCGGTGCCATGAGTTTGCCTATATCATGATAGAGCGCGCCGGTCCGGACGAGCAGGGCGTTGGCTTCGATCTTCTTGGCCGCCTCGGTAGCCAGGTTGCTCACCTGCAGGGTGTGCTGGAAGGTGCCGGGTGCCTCCTCGGCAAAGCGATGCATCAGATCGGAGTTGACATTCGACAGCTCGATGAGCGTCACGTCCGATACGAGTCCGAACATCCGCTCGAAGATATAGATCACGCCATAAGCGCAGATGATGAGCACCATGTTGGCGAAGATGAACATGTAGATACGCGGTTGCAGATGCGTATAGGTGCCAGTGGAGGTGAGCATGAGCGCCGTATAGGCCAGCGCGTAAGCCAGCCCGGTCAGGATAGCCGTGTGCGCCAGATGAGCGCGCTGGGTCATCTTGCGTAGTGAGTAGATAACCACCACACCGGCAATGATCTGCGTGAATAGGAACGCGAACGGGGAGGGGGTAGCCATGGACACGAGCAGCACGGTCATCACATGCAGCATGAGCGCGGTACGTGAGTCGTAGAACACTGTGGTAAGGATGCCCAGCCAGGCGAACGGGACGATATAGAGCAGTGTGTCATCCGCCGTGAAGCGCAGGATAAGAAACGAGGTGGTGACAAAGATCGCCATCAGCAGGCAGAAGAACAGTGTGGCTCGGAGCTGCCCGAACAGCCTGGGACGGATGATAGCCAGGTAGATGACGAACAGCGCGATGAGCAGGGCGATGAGTGCCAGGTAGCCGATCTGCACGTATATAGTCTGCTGGCGGGTGATGTTCTTCTCCGTATAGGCGCGGGCGAGCGAGTTGAGGATCTGATAGGTCTGTGCGGTGACAATCTCACCGCGGTCGATGATGCGTTCACCTGTTTGCACCAGACCAAAGGTCTGCGAAACGGACTCAACGGCATTTTGGTAGAGGTGGTTGTTAGCCAGGGTGTCCGGTATGATGTTCGGTTCGCATAGTTTGCCAAAGCACTCGTAAGCCGACTTGGGCGTCATCAGTTCGCCCACGGGCAGGGTGGTGACCTCATGCTTGCCGGTGCGGATAGATACGCGTTTGTAGCCGCCGGTGTTGAGTTTGTCGTAGTCCTCCAGCGAAATAACGAAGATGCCATTGGGAAGCTCTGCGGTCTTGTTGAAGCAGGGCGTGACATTGCGGATGGCTTCCTGCTGTTGCTGCTGGATCTCGGCATCGGTCTTGTAGATCGGGAAGTCAAATTCCGCCGTTATCAGATCGTAGCCCCAGGGTTTGCCTACCTCGTAGTGGTAGTTGAAGGCATTGTTGTACCGCGGGAACAAGTACACTGTCAGCACCAATAGCGCCACATAAGCGGCAATGATCAGGATGGTTTTCAGAGTGCGGGACATAATATCATTTACAATTTACGATTTTCTTTTCGCTGCGAAGAACTGTTGCATCAGTTGTTGGCATTCATCGGCGAGGACGCCTTGAGTGACGGAGCACTTTGGATGTAGGGCTTGGGGAGCAAAGGTCTGGTAGCCGCGTTTGGGGTCGGCAGCACCGAACACGAGTCGTGACACCTGCGCCCAACCTATAGCCCCGGCACACATGATGCAGGGCTCGACAGTCACGTAGAGCGTGCAGCCCTGCAGGTACTTGCCGCCCAAGGTCTCGGTGGCGGCTGTGATAGCCTGCATCTCGGCATGAGCAGTCACGTCGTGCAAAAGTTGCGTGAGGTTGTGCCCGCGACCGATGACCTGATCATCGGCCACAATAACGCACCCGACAGGAATCTCGCCTTCATCGTAAGCCTTCTGCGCCTCATGTAGCGCCAGAGCCATAAACTTCTCATCTGTACTTTGTTGACTAGGCGTCCTAGTCTCCCTAATCTTTCTGAGCTGACTAGTGAATTGGATCATCTGCTCCGGATGTTGCTCAAAGTGATTGCCGATGACTACCAGATCAGCGCCGGCGTCGAACGCCCGGGTCATCTGCTCGGGCGAACAGATACCTCCGCCTACTATGAGTGGCAGGTTGGTTGCTCGACGTACGGCACGTATAACGGCTTGGCTGACAGGCGTCTGTGCGCCGCTGCCGGCCTCTAGATAGATGAGCCGCTTGCCCAATAATTGGGCGGTGTGTACCAGCCGAACGATATCATCGGTGTTTTGCTGCGGTAAGGGCTCGGCTCCTGTGAGCCGCTGCGTGGTGCTGACGCGGCCGCCGTCGATGAGGATATAGGCCATCGGTATAGATTCTATACCGGAGGCAACGATCTCATCGGCACTTTGGATGTGCGGCTCAATCAGCACCCTCGGGTCGCGGCTGTTCATCAGGGTGAGGTAGAGTAGGGCATCCGCCTCTCGGGTGAACTGCTTGGGGCTACCCGGGAACAGAATAACAGGTGTCGCGCAAGCTTTATGGATACTATGCACCACCTCGGTGCAATCGTCACCCGTTGAGCCGCCCACAAAGTAATAGTCGAAGCCGCCCTCCCCCTGCTGCACGGTGCTTGCGGGGACCCCGAAAGAGAGAGTCGACGCATCGAATTTGTCGGGGTCGATGAGCCTGACGAGCATCTTGTCGCCTCTTTGGGCACGCTCTGCTATTTGGTTGTAGATGGTCATTTACTGCCAGCGGAAGGATTCAATCAAGTGGTGTATATCGCGTCGCATGATCTCGTTGACGGGGGCCAGCGAATCGGCGTTGGGTATGTTGTTGTAGTACAGCGCTCCGCGGAAGAAGTGGTGCGTGGAGTCGGTTACGAAGAACTGCACGGGCGAGGCGGTGTTGCCTTCCAGATCGTAATACACGCCATAGACGCGCTGCTCGGGATGGCTGAACCCCTGCTCGGGGATGGCGTCGGCCTTGATGGCGTGGTCAAAGACCATGCGGATGGTCTCGTCGGTCAGTTTGCCCAAGTTGTGCTGCACCGGCTTATAACTGCAATGGATGCGCGCGTTAAGCGAGGGATAGACGATATCCAGCCAATACGGCTCGGCATTGTCCACACGCGTGTCAATGCGCGCGATTCCGGCTATCTCAAACCGGTACGGATAGCCCTGCAGGTCGGTGGTCTGATAGCTGTACTCCGGCACGTCGATACGAAAATATCCGTACGGTCTGGGTTGCGACGGACGCGCACAACCCAACAACCCGAGAGCGGCACAGAGAAGCACTATTTGGTGAATTTTTTGCATCCGTAAAATCGTTTGCGCCTACAAAGTTACGACATTTTGTTGAAAAAAGCAAATATTTCGAAATATTTTGTGTAATTATTTGCAAATTTGAAAAAATATTCGTAACTTTGTGGGCAAATTATAATACCTTATATGGAAAATACGATCGACAAGTTATCTCGTGACCGTAATTTCTGCGTCATCATGGCCGGTGGCGTAGGCAGTCGTTTCTGGCCGGAGAGCCGCAATAGTCGTCCGAAGCAGTTCCTGGACTTCTTCGGCACAGGCCAAAGCTTGCTGCAGATGACGGTCAACCGTTTTCGCGAACTCGTTCCGATAGAGAATATCCTGATTGTAACCAATGTGCTCTACCGTGATCTGATGCTCGAGCAGTTACCCGAACTCAAGCCGGAGCAGATCCTATGCGAACCGGCCCGCCGCAATACAGCGCCCTGTGTGGCGTACGCTGTTTCGCACGTGTCGGGTATCATGGGGCGCCGCATGGGTGTGAAAAGCATAGCCGACGTGGACTGGAACGACCCGCGTAGCCACGCGAACATCATCGTTGCCCCGAGCGACCACCTGATCCTCCGCGAGGATAAGTTCATAGAGACTCTGAAGGTGGGACTACAACATATATCCGGGCACGACAGCCTGCTCACCCTCGGTATGCGTCCTACACGTCCGGAAACGGGCTACGGCTATATCCAGCTCGACGGCATTCAGAACAAGTGCGAGAACGCTGTGCTGCCTGTGAAGACCTTCACCGAGAAGCCTAATTTGGAACTGGCCAAGGTGTTCTACGAGAGTGGCGAGTTCTTATGGAACTCAGGTATCTTCCTGTGGAACATCCGCGCTATCCGCAAGGCATTCCGCGCACATCAGCCCTCGATAGCCGATGTGTTCAAGAGGGGCGACGAGGTGATGAGCACCCCGGCTGAGGAGGCATTCATCCAGGAGATGTTCCCCACCTGTCCGAGCATCAGTCTGGACTATGGTATCCTGGAGAAAGCCGGCGATGTGCGCGTCATATACGCCGACTTCGGCTGGAGCGATCTGGGTACCTGGGGTTCGCTCTACGACCTGGGCAACAAGGATGAATACCAGAACGTCGTCCTGCATGGCAACAGCCTGTTCTACGAAAGCACCGACAATGTGGTCACCCTGCCTGACGGCAATCTGGCGGTGATCGAAGGACTGCAAAATATGATCGTAGCCCAGAACGGTAACGTGCTGCTCATCTGCCGCAAGCAGCACGAGCAGAACATTCGCCAGATCGTGGCGGATGTGGATGCCAAGTTTGGCGGGCAATACAGCTAACCGCTTGCAGCCAAGATTGGCTGCACAAAATGCATACAAAAGCAAAACACAACAATACTATGAGCTACTTAAATTTTGACAAGACCTTGCTCGTCAACCTCGAGCGAAGTTTGAGTAAGGAGCTACTGCTGACCAACCGCGCCGGCGCGTATTGTGCATCCACCCTCGTGGGTTGCAACACGCGTAAGTACCACGGTCTGTTGGTAGTACCGGTAGGAGAACACAACTATGTGCTCCTGTCGTCTCTTGACGAGACGATCATCCAGCACGGTGCGGCCTTCAACCTTGGGTTGCACGAGTACGGTGAGAACCAGTTCTCACCCAACGGGCACAAATACATCCGTGAGTTCGACTGCATTACTATCAGTAAGACAACCTACCGCGTTGGTGGCGTTGTGCTGACCAAGGAGCACATGCTCGTCAGCTTCGAGCCGCGAATCCTCGTCCGCTACACCCTGCTTGAGTCAGGTGCATCCACTACCATGCGCTTCAAGCCGTTCCTCGCCTTCCGCGACATCAATGAACTGACGCATGCCAACGGGATTGCTAATACGAACATGGACGACTGCGCCAATGGCCGTTCGTGCCAATTATACGAGTCGCTGCCGCGCCTGTACATGCAGTTCAACAAGCAGGTTGAGTACGTCCATGACCCGCACTGGTACGAGGGCATCCGCTACCGCAAGGAGAAGGAGCGCGGCTTTGAGTTCCGCGAGGATCAGATGGTGCCCGGTTACTTCGAGGTGCAGATGCGCAAGGGTGAGTCAATCATCTTCTCCGCCGGCGTAAGCGAACTCAAACCATCCGGTCTGAAGCAGCTCTGGGAGAAAGAGACCGAGCGACGCATGCCTAAGAATGACATGTATTCCTGGCTCAAGAACTCCGCCTCACAATTCTACAAACGCGAGGGTGACAAGTGTTACCTGCTGCCGGGCTACCCCTGGTACACGCCTAACGCACGCACCGAGTTCTTCGCCGTAACGGCCTGCACCATGGGCATCAACCGCCCCGAGTACTGGGATGTGATCATCAACAAGACCGCCGTACCTGAAGTGCGCGCATTCCTTGACGGACAGCGCGAAGGGATCAAACTGGCGGACATGGGCGAACCAGACTCGCTGCTGTGGTTCGTATATGCAATACAAGAGTACACCCGCTACGCCGATATCAAGGACGTAGCCGCACAATATGGCGACCTGATCCAGGACATCATCGCCTTCTACCGCAAGGGCAATCACCCGCGTGCACAGCTGCACCACAACGGTCTGCTGTGGGTGGATGGCACGCAGCAGCCTGCCACATGGATGGGGGCTGTGGAGAACGGTCGCCCGATCACCCCGCGTACAGGCTACGTAGTAGAGATCAACGCTTACTGGTACAACGCCATGTGCTTCCTGACCGAGCTGCTGCAAGCCCAAGGTAAGGAGCATCTGGCAGAGCTGATGGAGTATCAGTCCGAGCTCACACGCGACGCCTTCGTCCGCACGTTCTGGAACGGACTATACCTCAACGACTACGTGATCGACCAGTACCAGGACAAGGAGGTTCG
>CAMIZG010000043.1 GCA_946403215.1 uncultured Bacteroidales bacterium
CTGAATACTAAAAGTTATGGCAGATAAGAGAGATTACTATGAGGTGCTGGGCGTTGAGAAGAACGCATCAGCCGAAGACATAAAGAAGGCATACCGCAAGTGCGCCATCAAGTACCACCCTGACAAGAACCCCGGCGACAAACAGGCCGAGGAGAAGTTCAAGGAAGCTGCAGAGGCATACGAGGTGCTCAGCGATCCGCAAAAACGGCAGCGCTACGACCAGTTCGGCTTCGCCGGTATGGGCGACGCAAGCGGCTTCGGCGGAGGCGGAGGAATGTCGATGGAGGATATCTTCATGCGTTTCGGCGATCTGTTCGAGGGCGCAGGCTTTGACCTGGGCGATTTCATCAGCGGCGGCAGCGGTCGTCGCAGTAGCGGACAGCGCGTGCGCCGAGGCACAGACCTCCGCGTGCGAGTACGCCTTACACTCGAGGAGATAGCCACCGGCGTGGATAAGAAACTCAAGATCCGCAAACTCGTACCCTGCCAGCAGTGCAGCGGCACAGGCTCTGCCGACGGCAAGGGCGGCGAACAGTGCCCTACCTGCAAAGGCTCGGGACGCGTTGTACGTACACAGCGAGGCATATTCGGCATGATGCAAGTGCAGCAGGAGTGCCCCACCTGCCATGGTGAAGGCAAGGTAATCAAAAACAAGTGCTCACACTGCCAGGGCGAAGGCGTAGTGCGCGACGAACAGATAGTCGAGGTTCACATCCCCGCCGGCGTAGCCGACGGAATGGTGCTGCCGATGCAGGGCAAGGGTAACGCCGCACCTCATGGCGGCGTAGCAGGTGACCTGCTCGTGATCATCGAAGAGGAGGAGCACAAGGACTTCGTGCGCGACGGCGGCGACCTGATCTACAACCTGCTGCTCGACGTGCCCACAGCTATCCTGGGCGGACAAGTACAGATACCTACCCTCACCGGCGATGCAAAGATAACCATCACACCCGGTACGCAGCCCGGCAAAGTGCTGCGTATGCGCGGCAAAGGACTGCCGATGATCGACCAGTACGGACGACAATACGGCACAGGTGACCTGCTGATCAACGTAGGCGTTTATATCCCCGAGCACCTGAACAAGGAAGACAAGGAACTGGTGGAGAAGCTCCGCAAGAACAACAACGTAGCACCAGGTGCCAACACCGACAAGAAGAGCTTCTTCCGCACCCTGTTCGGCTAACGCCACTTCCCACCCATCAAAATACGGGCAGACACACAACCATCGAATAAACAAATGATTAATCAATATGAGTAAAGCTTTACTGATGATCCTCGACGGCTGGGGGATCGGACACAAAGACAAGGCCGACGCCATCTCCTGTACATCCACCCCTCACTGGGACAAACTGCTGCAGACCTATCCCAACTCGCAACTGCAGGCCAGCGGCGAGAATGTCGGTCTGCCTGACGGACAGATGGGTAACTCCGAGGTAGGGCACCTGAACATCGGTGCCGGACGCGTGGTCTATCAAGACCTGGTGAAGATCAACCGCGCCTGCAAGGACGGCTCTATCCTCCAGAACCCCGAGATCCAATCCGCCTTCGGCTACGCCAAGGAGCACGGCGTGGATCTGCACATCATGGGTCTGACCTCCGACGGCGGCGTACATAGTTCGCTCGACCACCTGTTCTACCTCTGCGACATAGCCAAGGAGTACGGACTGCAAGGTCACACCTTCGTCCACTGCTTCATGGACGGCCGCGATACCGACCCGCGTTCGGGCATAGGTTTCATCGACGCCCTTGAGGCGCATCAGACCAAGTCCTGCGGCGAGATAGCATCTATCTGCGGACGCTTCTACGCCATGGATCGCGACAAACGTTGGGAGCGCGTGAAGGAAGCTTATGACCTGCTCGTCAGCGGTAAGGGCAACGAGTTCGAGTCGATGCACCAAGCCATGCAAGCCAGTTATGATGCCGACGTCACCGACGAGTTCATCAAACCCATCGTGCACGTTCGCGACGGCAAACCCCTCGCCACAATCAAGGAAGGCGACGTTGTCATCTTCTTCAACTACCGCAACGACCGCGCTAAGGAGATAACCATAGCCCTGACACAGTACGACATGCCCGCCAACGGAATGAAGACCATCCCTAATCTGCAATACTACTGCATGACACCCTACGACAGCTCGTTCCAAGGACTGCATGTGCTCTTCCCCAAAGAGAACGTGACAAACACCCTCGGCGAGATAGTATCCAAAGCCGGAATGAAGCAGTTGCGTATAGCCGAGACTGAGAAGTTCGCACATGTCACCTTCTTCTTCTCCGGCGGACGCGAGGCGGAGTTCCCAAGCGAGGATCGCATCCTTATCCCGAGCCCGAAGGTAGCCACCTACGACCTGCAGCCGATGATGTCCGCTCCCGAGGTGACCATCGCTCTGCGCGACGCACTCAATAGCCAGAAGTACGACTGCATCATCCTCAATTACGCCAACGGCGATATGGTAGGCCACACCGGTGTGTATAACTCCATCCAGCAAGCTATCACGGCCATCGACATCTGCGTCAACGAAACGGTAGAGGCTGCCCTCAGGAACGACTATGAGATCATCATCATTGCTGACCACGGTAACT
Organism: uncultured Bacteroidales bacterium; assembly: GCA_946403215.1. Classification (GTDB taxonomy): domain Bacteria; phylum Bacteroidota; class Bacteroidia; order Bacteroidales; family Paludibacteraceae; genus Colicola. The sequence continues at coordinate 2,581 of CAMIZG010000043.1, forward strand.
GCGATAATGCCATCAACCCCGATGGCACACCTAACACTGCCCACTCGCTCAACCCCGTACCGTTCGTATATGTCAGCAACAACCACAAAGACGCCAAACTCGAGAATGGCATCCTCGCGGACGTCGCACCTTCTATCTGCCACATACTCGGTATTGAGCAGCCTGATGAAATGACAGGTCATTGTCTAATCCACTAATAACCACTATACATGGCTAAGGAAGTAACAACCAAAAAATTACTCGAAGAAATAATCGAAGGTATCCGCAATCGCAAAGGCGAACGAATCGTGCAGATTGACCTTAGGAAGATCAAGGAGGCTCCCGTTGAGTACATGATCATCGCCCAAGGCAACAGCAACACTCAGGTAGCGGCCATCGCTGCCGAGGTGGATGACCATGTGCGCACCGTGACGCACGTGCATCCGCTCTCGCACGTCGGTGAAGACAATGCCGAGTGGATAGCGCTGGACTACGGATCAGTGTTCGTTCACATCATGCAACGCGAACCACGCGCCTACTATGATCTGGAACATCTGTGGGCTGACGGAGTAATCAAAGAAATAGAAAGCTAACAACCTATGGCTGAAAGACGTAAACAGAAAGCGCCCCAACCGCAAAACAAACCCAATACCCCCAACAAGCCCAACGAACCGGGTAAGTGGGGCAGACTGCTCACCACGCTGTTCTACGTGGTGGCAGTGTTTTTGATTGCCGCGTGGATGTTCGGCGATAAGGAAAACTCGCGCGCCAAGAAAGAACTCAGTTACACCAAGTTCACCGCCTATGTGGAGAGTAACATGGTGGAGAAACTCGTCGTGTATGACGACAACTCCGCCAAGGCCACTATCCGCCCCATGCACTACGCCATCGTATTCGGCGAGCAGGAAGCTGGCGAGGCGGCCAAGGGCATAATCCGTACACAAGTGCCATCCAACGAGGAGGTCGCCAAGTACATGGAGTCCGTCAATGCTGCACGCAAGGACAAAGGTCTGGCAGCGGTGGACGTATCATATGAGAAATCCAGAGACTATTGGTACCTCATTCTCGTCAATATCCTGCCTTTCCTGTTCATCATTCTGTTCTTCGTATGGATGAGCCGCGGCGTAAGTGGCGCGGGCGGCATAGGCGGCATATTCGGCGTAGGCAAAGCACAGGCACAAGTCTTTGACAAGGACAAACAGCAGAAAGTCACTTTCAAGGACGTAGCCGGACTCGAAGGCGCCAAACAGGAGGTAGAAGAGATCGTTTCGTTCCTTAAGAACCCCGACAAGTACACCGCCCTGGGCGGCAAGATCCCCAAGGGCGCACTGCTCGTTGGCCCTCCGGGTACAGGTAAGACCCTGCTTGCCAAAGCCGTAGCAGGTGAGGCGGATGTGCCCTTCCTGTCAATGTCCGGCTCGGATTTCGTTGAGATGTTCGTGGGCGTAGGTGCCAGCCGTGTGCGCGACCTCTTCCGCCAGGCCAAGGAAAAAGCGCCGTGTATCATCTTCATTGACGAGATCGATGCCGTAGGACGTGCACGCGGCAAGAACGTGATGACCGGAGGCAACGACGAACGTGAGTCCACCCTCAACCAGCTACTCACCGAAATGGACGGCTTTGGCACGAACAGCGGCGTCATCATCCTGGCTGCCACCAACCGCGCCGATGTACTTGACTCCGCCCTGCTGCGTGCCGGACGATTCGACCGACAGATACACGTTGAGCTGCCTGACCTGCAAGAACGTAAGGAGATCTTCGGAGTACACCTGCGCAACATCAAACTGTCCAAAGATGTTGATGTCGATTTCCTCGCCAAACAGACTCCGGGCTTCTCCGGTGCCGACATCGCCAATGTATGCAACGAGGCAGCGCTCATTGCTGCGCGTCATGACAAGAAACAAGTGGACAAACAGGACTTCATGGATGCCGTTGACCGCATTATTGGTGGTCTGGAACGCAAAACGAAGATCATGACCCAGGAGGAGAAACGCTCTGTTGCTTTCCACGAAGCCGGACACGCTACGATCTCCTGGCTGCTGCAATACGCCAATCCGCTCGTCAAGGTCACCATCGTACCGCGCGGCGTAGCACTGGGTGCCGCATGGTACCTGCCTGAGGAGCGCCAACTCACCACCAAGGAGCACATCCTCGACGAGCTCTGCTCCCTCTTGGGCGGGCGCGCAGCCGAGCAACTCTTCCTCGACCACACATCCACCGGAGCACTCAACGATCTGGAGCGCGCCACCAAGCAGGCATATGCCATGGTAGCGTACTACGGAATGAGTGACAAGCTAAAGGATGTATCGTTCTACGACTCGACCGGTCGCTACGAGTACGGGTTCACCAAGCCATACTCCGAAGCTACAGCCAAGACCATTGATCAGGAAACGGAGGCAATCATCGCCGAGCAGATGAAACGTGCCAAACAGATCCTCACTGAGCACGCCGAGCAGCACCACCAGCTGGCAGAAATGCTCGTAGAGCGGGAGGTCATCACCCACGAGGATGTCGAGCGCATACTTGGTCCGCGTCCGTGGAAGAGCCGTGGCGATGAGATCATTACCGCCAACGCAGAAGCCAAACAGCAGGACGGCGAACAACCCGAAACACAAAACAGTTAAATAACTACAACAATGAAAAACCAACGACTACTCATTGCCTTACTATGCGCCAGCTTAATCATCAGCATCAGTTCGCTGGTGATCAGCATCATCGCTCTTAACAGCCCCTATGCACAGGACGAACTGCCGAAGCCCATCCTGACAGAAGAGATCAGTCAGCAACCGGAAGTACTCACACTGCCGGAGGACACTCTCGCCCCGGCTCAAAAAGACGAACAGCCGGCGGCTGAACAAGCACCGAAAACCAAACCTGCTCAAAAGGTCATCGTGGAGAAAGAGCCACAGGCTGAAGAGCCAGTCTCCACCATCATCGACAACGATTCGTTCGTTGATCTCGGGTTGCCTAGTGGCACGCAATGGAAAGCGCGCAACGAGGAGGGGCTGCTCAACTTCGAGGAAGCAACCATGAAGTACAAAAAACAACTGCCCGACATCAAGCAGTGGGAAGAGCTCAAGAAATACTGTGAATGGGAGTGGGTAAACAATGGCTACAAAGTTACCGGACAGAACGGCGTTAGCATATTCATGCCCGCAGCAGGCTATCGTAACTTCAGCGGACAGATTGGTCAGGTAGGCACCTACGGCAACTACTGGTCATCCACGCCTAAGGACAAAAACGAGGCTTGGCGCTTTGGTTTCGAACCCGACAAGTTCAGTATAACCACACATAGCCGAAACTACGGCCGTTCTATACGATTAGTTCGCGCCGGTACGAAAAACTAATAGTTCGGCTGACGCTACCTGCTCATGAATGGTAGCGACTTCGCCAGATTATAGGTGTATTCCGCGAGTTGCTCGCTTTGAGAACTCTCGCCATTGACTGCGTTAAAGAATCGCGTAAGTCCCATTTTGCCGCCACCTTGAGCAAGGATGCACACGATGCATATATTCTGCACGCCCACCGCCGAAGAAATAATATCCAGATCGGTACTGCCTAACTGATGGCGAGCCAAGTAATACGCATCGTCCGTGTACTGCTTGCATAGCCGACTCACGTCGCCCAATGTCTTGCAGCCCATAGCTATGAACACGCGCAGATAAGGCATCAGAGGAACATCCTGTATCTCCGCCTGATTAATAGCAGCTATCCTGCGGTTAAGCGCATCAAACGGCCTTACCTGCAGATAGCTGTTGAATGTATCACCATCCAGTTGCACATCATCCAACTGACCGTCCTGCACCAACTGATGCACGCGTCTGCGGTAATCTGTGATAGCTATCCTGATCCGGCTGAACTCATCATCCGCCATCTCCAGCACTCCTGCCAGACGATTCATCTGCCGCAGGTACTCACGCGGAATCTCCACACCCGTCTTATATCCAATATCATGGTTGATAGCCGCCCAGGCGTGCTGCACCGTCGTGCGGAGCTGCAGCTCAAAGCGTACACTGTTCAGCTCTGGATAGGCTTCATCTGCATACAGTGCTTTCGGCAACCGGCAGATGTAGTGAAGGGAGTTGTAACCAAAGCTATCCAGATCATGAAGCTTGCGCTTGTCCACCGAATTCTCCCAGTCTATATCAAACAACTGCTCGGCGATGGCGGCTATTCTGTCCACATCGTCAGTATAGAACGTAATGATACGCGTGCCGAGCAGATCAGTCACATCGGTTATGCTGACATACTTACTGCCTTTCAGGGCTAACTTGCCCGCAAGGCTATCGCGTGTCTTGATACGTGATTTGACTGTGGTAACCTCAATGCGGTTATCTTGCAGTGTACGTTCGAGTAGCTCGGTCACAATGACCTGCATGCGTTCGAGCGTTGGCCGCAGCGCATCGTACTCATCAAGCAGATATTCGGTGTGCAAATCCATAAATGTATATTTGATTTCGCGAGGTCCCCACAAGCAATGCGCGCAGTGGGGTGCTTTTGATGTGGTGCTTTTAGATAATTTCAAACAAGCTGATGAACCCCGTCATCATAAACACCTGACGTATATCGTTGCTGATGCCACGCACCTGTAACTTACCTGCCTTAGCGGCGGAAGCTTTCCGCAGTGACAAGAATAATCGCAAACCGGACGAGGAGATATACTCCAACTCGCTGCAGTCAAGGATAATGTGTTGTTCGCCCTGCTCTGCCAATTTCTGGAAGTCAGGAGCCAGATCTGCGGCGGCAGCCGTGTCTAATCTACCCGCAAGACGGGCGACTACGGGATTACCTGGTTCAATGGTTAGTTTCATATTCGTTTGGTTAATGTTAATATATTCTTGTTATCTTTGCGCTCGTAATGGACCTCATCCATTATCTGACGAACAAGATGAATCCCCAAGCCGCCTATAGCCCTTTCCTCAACCGATAGCGTGATATCGGCCTCTTTCTGCTGCGTTGGGTCAAAAGGTATTCCGCTATCGCTGATGGTGAACACGATCCGATCAGCCGATTGCTCAGCCTCCACCAACACACGACCGGCACTACCCGGGTAGGCGTACAACATAACATTGCTCACAGCCTCCTCCAGCGCCAGATTGATAGGCATACTCAGTTCAGCCGGGATATGTAGCGAATCTATCCACTCAGCCAACGTAGGAATCTGCTGTATATCGTTGCGCATCACAAGTGACGACCGCTCTCCATGCTCGCTCAACGAAGAGAGACCATCCTTAGGACTCAATGCCAACAGCCGTATTGCGAATAGCGTCAGGTCGTCGCTCTGCTTCGCATCTCCCACAAACGCACCCACTGATGCCTGCATAGCACGCACCAACTCAGCGCAACTAATATCTGATCGCCGATTGCTTGCTATTGATTGCTGCAATTGTCGCATCATGCGCTCGCGGCCGAACTGCTCATGGGCAACGTTCTCCGCCTCGGTCAGACCATCGGTGTACAAGAACAGCGTGTCACCGACGTGGAGTGTAACAGACTGCTGCACATACTTGAACCCTGATAACACACCCAGTGGCAAGTTAGCCTCACAAGGCAGAAGAGCAAATGGAGAATTGTCCGATTGCAACAGTACCGGTGCATCATGCCCCGCATTGCAGTATGTAAGTTCGCCTGTTCCCAAATCAAGTGCCCCGACAAACATCGTGACGAACATATTCTGGTCATTCCTCTCGCCGCTTAGACTCTCGTTCATCTGCGATACGATCTGCCCGGGGTTATGGATATACGACGTAAAGCTGCGGAACAACGAGCGCGTTACTGCCATCACCAGCGAGGCAGGAACTCCCTTGCCGCTCACATCACCTACGCAGAAATACATGTGACCGTCAAGTATGCAGAAGTCAAACAAGTCGCCCCCCACCTCCTTGGCAGGAAGAACTTCACCGAACGCATTCAGATTAGGATAGTCAGGGAAAGGCGGGAAACGCGTAGGAAGCATAGTCATCTGTATGTTACGAGCTATGCTCAGCTCGCTCTCCATACGCTCCTGCTGACTGCTAAGCGTGACCTCGTTAATCAAACTCCTCGACGCGCGTATCATGATGAACACCAACAGTACCAAGCCCAATAGCATAAGAACAGACACCACCGCCGCCACACGCCTCAGTTCACCATATATAATATCCTTCGGGATGATGATGCTCATCTTCCACCCCGTCGCTTCAATCTGCTCATCAAACACCTCGTACCCGCGGCCGGCTATCGTGTCAGGCTTAGCCACTATATCCTCGCCCTTGGCGGAACGGATAGAACAGTAACTGTCCTTATAGAGTTGTATCTGCAGGTCGCTGGAGAACTTCTGCAAGTATGCCAGCGACAGGTCAACGCACACCACAGCTACCGTCACGCCATTCTTGTCGTGCACCGGACAAGAGCAACTCACTACATACGTATGCGAACCCGAGTCGTCCAGGTAAGGCTCACTCCAGTGGCAACCGTCGTAAATAAACCCGTTTTTGTACCAATCAAGCTGCGTATAGTCATGCCCCGCATTGCCTATCTGCCGAGTGTATATGCTGTCACCTGATATGTGGCTGCTGCATGCTTCGAAGAACTGACCATACTCAGAGAAGTAACCCGGCACGAACGCCACGGCCACGCTGTTGTTATTCTTGATCACGCCCACCACAGAACGCGTTGCGGCAAACATCGAGTCCGGACAATTCACATTCTTCTCTGCCAGCATAGCTAGCATCTTGGCTGCCGTCTCCATTTCTATGGTGTGCTTCTCTATCTCCAACTCGGCACGCTTGAGCTCTGTCTTAGCGCGCCGCTCAGCCTCTTCATGCAAGGTCGAACGAGTGTAGAAGTACTGTATGCACGCCATGGCCTCCAGCACAACAGCCGCCACAATCAACACCCACAACCCGCCTTTGGTCTTGGGAGATGTAAGCTTTTCTGCTTTCACTACTTTCATACTTTTGTTTTTCGCTATTCGCTTTCCGCTTTTTTGGAAGGAAAACGGAAGGTTGTTCCCCTCCCGTTTTCCTGTGGTCCCACTAGGGCTTGAACCTAGGACCCCCTGATTATGAGTCAGGTGCTACTAACCAACTGAGCTATGAGACCTCCTTGCAGCAACGCTACCGCTTTAGTTACCTGCAGCTACGTAGCGTGCGTACATATCTTTAGCTTCCTGCTTGGTGATCGTCTTTTGGCAATCGCTCAACTGCGGAACCCTTATCTCACACTTCGGCAAGATCAGATTGGGATCAGGAGCCTTGCTGCGATTGGCTATCCACAGATAAACCCAGCAGAACGTATTGTTGTAATACTTGCGTGCCAACTGACTGAGCGACTGCCCTTCTACAACCACTGCCACTGCCTCTTGCTCCCAACCCGGATAGAGTTCCAGATCACAGCGATCCTTGGGCTCTGCAGGCTGCTCTACAACAGGCGCCTCGGTGTAGTTGCTGAGAACAACCGTGTCACGATGGATAATAACCAGTGTATCCTTGTGATATACAACCAATGTATCCACTGCATGCTCGGCACCCGGACGACGGCGAGGATGCGAACGATAGTACTTGTCCTCCAGCACCTCGTGCGATGAAACATTGCGCCAGTGGTTCTTCTTCTTAGCAGCAATCTTCCAACGGAGCATGAGCTCGGCATCGTACATACCGTCGTTACTCTTGTTGGCCTTGCTGTTGTAGCGGTTGTCAACATAGTCGTTGAGGAACATGTTATACTGGAACCTTGCACCGATAGCTATGCAGCGTGAAACGTTGAACTCGGCAGAAGCTCCGAGGGGCACATAACCAACGTTGGAATATTTTGCATGCGCATGAGCGTCGTCGCCGTCCTTAATGTACTTGCGAGAATCCGATTCCTTACCTGTGGCAGGGTTGATGTCACCCGTGTCGTGGAACGATACACTATTCTTGTAAAACGAAACACCGAAACCGGCAAACAGGTTCAATCCGAAGATATCCGACCAGGCGCGCGGGAACCATGCATTGATAAGGTTAAAGGTTATATAAGCCTGAACGTTATGCATCATACCTTTATGCACCACATCGCCTTTCGCCAAGGAAAGGGTGGATACGTTATCAACATCCACAAAAGCCGGCTCGTCTTTCAATGTCTTCACCATCGGCATGGCAAAGTTGTAACCAAAACCGAGACCCCAGCAAGGAGTGAAGTTATACTCCATCGCTATACCTGCAGTGGGATAGCCTAAGTTCTGGAAGCGTTCAGCAGGATAGTCGCCACGGAAACTATTCACACCGCCGTGGAAGATAAGCGAAAATCCTGTGGTGTTCCACGTCATGTTATGGGTCTCCTTGTAAGGATGTACACCCATCTCCGTGGTGTCGACAGCTGCCCTCTCCTGAGCTACGGACAAACCCGCAGCCAAACAGAAAGCAATAGTAAGAAGTAAAGATTTTATGCGCATGATTACTTTAATTATATTCAAAAAACTACAAATCGGCTACAAAGATACAACATTTTTTTTAATTATGCAAGAAAAAACAAAAAAAATTGCAAAAAATTACAAAAAAAATGCAAAGTACTTGCAAATTTGCAATTTTATGTGTAACTTTGTAGTATAAATTTGTAAACTCGCTAATCAAATCACCAATATTATGGATATACTGAACGCTATGTACGCGCGTGCGAAAAGTCATCCGCAGCGCATTGTGTTGCCCGAGGGCGACGAACCCCGTACGCTGGAAGCAGCTAACATCATTCTGGAGCAGGACCTCGCCAAGCTCATCCTCATCGGTAACCCCGACACCATCCGTCGCATGGCTGCTGAGAAAGGCTATCAGCACATTGACAAAGCTATACTCTTCGATCCGCAATCCGATCCGAAGATGCCCGAGTACGCCAATCTGCTCTTTGAGCTACGCAAAGCCAAAGGTATGACGGAGGAGGAGGCAAAGAAGAAAGTGCAAGACCCCCTCTACCTCGGCTGCCTGATGATCAAGGCCGGTGACGCCGACGGCGAACTTGCCGGAGCCCGAGGCACAACGGCTGACACCATCCGTCCCGCTTTCCAGATCCTGAAGACCAAACCCGGCTGCAAGATCGTTTCCGGCGCATTCCTCATGTTCACGCCCGCCAAGCACTTGGGCGAGGACGGTTTCCTGCTGTTCGCCGATTGCGCCGTTAACCCCAACCCCACGGCCGAGGAGCTCGCACAGATAGCCGTATCCACCGCCGAGACAGCCCGCACCATAGCAGGCATCGAACCACGCGTAGCCATGCTCTCATTCTCCACCAAGGGCTCGGCTAAGCACGAGAATGTCGATAAGGTTACTGCCGCTCTGGCTATTGCCAAAGAGCTCGCTCCTGACCTCGAGATCGACGGCGAGCTGCAGGCTGACGCAGCTCTCATCCCCAGCGTGGGCGAAAAGAAAGCACCGGGCAGCAAGGTCGCCGGTCATGCTAATGTGCTCGTCTTCCCCGACCTGCAGGCAGGTAACATTGGTTACAAACTCGTAGAGCGCTTCTCGGGCGCGGATGCCGTAGGTCCGATCCTGCAAGGTATAGCTGCTCCGGTGAACGACCTGAGCCGTGGATGCAAAGTACAGGACATCGTTCAAATGGTAGTCATCACAGCCAATCAGGCTATTAAATAATAGTCGGCAGCCACCTTTGGCTGCCACAACAACGAATCATTAATCAAATAAATAATCAAACCATGAAAATCTTAGTTCTAAATTGCGGTAGTTCGTCCATCAAGTATGCCTTGTACAACATGGACGATCAGAGTGTCATGACCTCCGGCGGCGCTGAGCGCGTTGGCCTTGACGGTGCATTCGTTAAAGTCAAACTCGCCAGTGGCGAGAAGAAGCAGATCATGCACGACATGCCGGAGCACACCGAGGGCGTTAAGTTCATCTTCAGTCTGCTCACCGATCCCGAGATAGGTGTCATCAAAAGCCTCAAGGAGATCAACGCCGTTGGTCATCGCATGGTGCATGGAGGCGAGAAGTTCGCCAAGTCGGTAGTCATCACCCCCGAGGTCATCAAGGCCTTTGAGGAGGTGAGCGATCTGGCTCCGCTGCATAACCCTGCCAACCTGAAAGGTATTCGCGCCGTGGAGGAGCTTATGCCCGGCCTGCCGCAGGTAGGTGTGTTCGACACGGCGTTCCACCAGACGATGCCCGCCTACAGTTACATGTATGCATTGCCGTATGAGGTATACGAGAAGTACGCCGTACGCCGCTACGGCTTCCACGGCACCTCACACCGCTATGTCAGCGCACGCGTCTGCGAGTTCCTGGGCGTGGACTACAGCAAGCAGCGCATCATCACCTGCCACATTGGCAACGGCGGCTCGCTGGCTGCTGTTAAGAACGGCAAGTGTATGGACACAACGATGGGTCTGACCCCGCTCGAAGGCATCATGATGGGTACGCGTAGCGGTGACGTTGACGGCGGTGCAGTTACGTTCCTGCAGAAGAAGCTTGGTCTGAATCCCGACCAGATGTCCGACCTGCTGAACAAGAAGTCCGGCGTGGCTGGCGTTTCCGGCGTTGGCTCGGATATGCGCGACCTGGAGGCTGCTGTGGCTGCCGGCAACGAGCGCGCTAAGCTCGCCACCGACATGTACAACTACAAGATCAAGAAGTACGTTGGCGCCTTCGCAGCTGCCATGGGTGGCGTGGATATAATCGTGTTCACCGCTGGTGTGGGCGAGAACCAGGCTTCGATGCGTGCTGCCGTTTGCAAGGACATGGAGTTTATGGGCGTGAAGGTTGACGAGGCATTGAACGCCACTATCCGCGGCAGGGAAGCCGTGATCTCAACTCCTGACTCAAAGGTGAAGGTCGTTGTTATCCCGACGGACGAAGAGTTGATGATTGCCAGCGACACAGCAGCATTGGTAGGATAAGGTTACGGAAAAAACCAGATTATCTAGATTATCCAGAATTTCCAGAAAACCTCCACTACATGAGCAAAGTTATAATCTATCAATGTTTTCCACGTTGGTTCACCAACTACGTGACTGCCCGTGTGCCCAATGGTGCCAAGGCCATTAACGGCTGCGGCACCTTTGCCGGCATCAACACCAAGGCACTCAAAGGCATTCAGGAGCTTGGCGCCACACATGTCTGGTACACAGGCGTGCTGCGTCACGCTACGGCCGAACTGAACACGCCGTCCATCACCAAAGGCAAAGCCGGCAGCCCCTACGCCATAACCGACTACTATGACGTTGACCCCGACCTCGCCACGCACCCCGACAAACGCATGGCGGAGTTTGAGGCGCTCGTAGCACGTACACACAAGGCTGGCATGAAAGTCATCATTGACTTTGTGCCTAACCACGTGTCGCGCGAGTATCACTCCACCTGCCGGCCCGCAGGCGTAGAGGATCTGGGCGAAAAGGATCACCCCGAATGGGCATTTTCGCCGCTCAATAACTTCTACTACCTTCCCGGCGAGCAGTTCTGCCCGCAGTTCGATATCCAGGGCTACCACGAGTTCCCCGCCAAGGTCACCGGCAACGACTGCTTCACCGCGCATCCTTCGGTCAACGATTGGTACGAAACGGTCAAGCTCAACTACGGCGTCCATTACATGGGCGGCTGCGAGAAGCAGTTCAACCCGATACCCGACACCTGGCGTAAGATGTGTGATATCCTCCTGTTCTGGGCTGGCAAAGGCATTGATGCTTTCCGCGTCGACATGGCGCACATGGTACCTGTCGAGTTCTTCGACTGGGCTATCCACCGCGTCAAAGCAGTCTTCCCCAATGTGCAGTTCATCGCCGAGATCTACGATCCTAATATCTACCGCCAGTACCTCGCGGCTGGATTCGACTACCTCTACGACAAGGTAGGCATGTACGACTACCTGCGCGATGTTACCAGCAAGGACTACGCCGCTGAAGGCATCACTTACCGTTGGCAGGCTAATGGCGATATACTGGAGCACATGCTTTACTTCCTCGAGAACCACGACGAGCAACGCCTCGCTTCGGGCTTCTTCTGCGGCAGCGGACGAGCTGCCGAACCCGCGATGATCGTCGCGGCCACACTCAGCACCAACCCCGTGATGATCTACTCCGGGCAGGAGCTGGGCGAACGAGCCATGGATGCCGAGGGATTTTCGGGCATCGACGGACGCACATCGATTTTCGACTATTGGGGCGTCAAAAGCATTCAGGCGTGGGCAAACGAAGGTAAGTTCGATGGTGCCGGAATGGACGACGAGCAGCGCGAACTCAGAACGTTCTACTGCCGACTCCTGCAGATTGCCAAATCGAGCCCCGCTATCGGCGAAGGAAAGATGTACGACCTCGAGTACGCTCAGGGAGAGGGATTCAACCGACAGCAGCAGTTTGCTTTCCTGCGCAAGCATAAGAAGGAAACACTGCTCATCGTTGTTAACTTCGACGACCATCAGGTCAATGTACCCGTCACGATCCCTACCGACGCGTTCATCTACCTCGAGATGGATGAGAAGCTCAGCGTGCATGCCGAAGACCTGCTCACCGGCACTGTGTACGAAAGTCCCCTCATGGCCGCAGCACCCTTCCGCATCACTCTGCCGGCATGGACTGGAGCTATACTTAAATTACACTAAATGGAAAAACTTCGCGACTACCTGATGCTCGTCCGCTGGCAGAACTTGCTCATGACGGCTATCGTATTGTTTGTAATGGAGAAATGGGTGGCAACACCCATTCTCCGTGTTGCATGCTTCGGTGAACAACTGCCCGGATGGGTCTTCGCCCTGCTCATCATCGGCACCGTGCTCATTGCCGCCGGAGGGTACGTCATCAACGATTATTTCGATGTCAAGATCGACGCCATCAACCGTCCTGACCAACTCATCGTCACGCGCAGCGTGAGCAAGAAGCAAGCCATGCGTCTGTTCCAGGTTCTCACGGCGGCAGGTATCATCTGCGGCTTGGCAGCGGCCTGGGGTGTCAGGAGCTGGGTGACAGCGGTCATCTTTATCTTTGTGCCCGGACTGCTGTGGTTCTACTCGGCATCGTACAAACGCCAGCTCATCATCGGCAACCTGATCATCGCGCTCGTTTCTGCCGCCTGCCCCATGTTGATTGCCATAGCCAACGTAGCCTTCCTTAAGATGCGTTACGCCAACGTCAACGGCATTGATGTGCTCAGCTACACCACCCTGCCACATGACATCTACATCTGGATCAGCGGCTTTGCGGCGTTCGCGTTCATTGGCACGCTGATCCGCGAGATTATCAAAGACCTCCAAGATCAGATGGGCGACCGCGAACTGGAGTGTCACTCGCTGCCCGTGGTATGCGGTGAACAGACAACCAAGATCATCGTCACCGGCCTGCTCCTTCTCATGGCGGGCGCACTGGTTTGGCTCACATGGTGGGTTATCCCCTTCCCCGCCACCTGGCAGTCGCTGCACACGCGTTACGTAGTGCTCGGACTGCTCGTACCTGTCGCCTGCGTGCTTTGGCTGCTCTGGAGCGCACGCATCTCGTCCGATTACCGCACTGCCCAATCAGCCATGAAGTTCGTCCTCCTCATGGGCGTTCTCTACAGCTTTGTCATCAACCAACTCCTATAACCAACAGCCAATGGCTAATGGCCAATGGCCCCAAAATAACATGACCATCATCCTTGGTTCCCAGTCCCCTCGCCGCCGCGAACTGCTCACCGGCCTGGATATCCCGCACACCGATGTCAGCATTGATGCCGACGAGTCCTATCCGCCCGAACTCAGGGAGGGAGATATACCTATGTATATTTCGCGCGCGAAGGCGGAGGCGTACACACGCACGCACGAGCTTGCTGCCGACGATCTGCTCATCACCTCCGATACCATCGTCTGGCTCGATGGTCGCGTACTGGGCAAGCCCCGCGATGAACAGGAGGCACGCCTCATGCTCCGCGCCCTCAGCGGACGTACGCATCAGGTCTTTACCGCAGTCACGTTCGCCCACCGCGACCCGAATCGGGAGCACGACATAACCTTCACCACTCAGGTCGATCGCACCGACGTCACTTTCGACACCCTCACCGATGAGGAGATCGACTACTACGTCACCCGCTACCGCCCGCTTGACAAAGCCGGTGCATATGGCATTCAGGAATGGATCGGTTATATCGCTGCCGCCCGCATTGAAGGATCGTTCTTCACAGTCATGGGCTTCCCCACGCATCTCGTCCACCGCTACCTCCGCACCCTCCCTAACCCCTAACCTCTAACATCTAACCCCTAACCTCTAACCTCTAACATCTAACCCCTAACCTCTAACCTCTAACATCTAACCCCTAACATCTAACCTCTAACATCTAACCCCTAACATCTAACCCCTAACTTCTAACCCCTAAC
>CAMIZG010000044.1 GCA_946403215.1 uncultured Bacteroidales bacterium
GAGTACTACCAGCGCGGTGACACGAGCTGCATGATCCAGACCAAGACGATTGAGTCGTATGATGCTTCGAAGAAACTCTGACTCCCGCCCGGGGGTGGAGCAGCTGAACTCCTACTCTACCGGCACGCCGGTGACCGTATAGCGCTTGCCGTTGCGGGAGATGATGATTTGCCCGTTGCAGATCAGGATTTGTGAGCGGCTATTGTTGATATTCGTTTCAGCGATAGCTGCTTTTGCATTGTCATCGGGCAGCGGCGTGCTGTCGCCTTCGCCCCACTGCGAGTAGAGCCAGTCAAGACGCCAGTTCATGCGCGAGAGGAACTCCTGCTTGCGATTCTGCATATCAGCGTTCTTGCGCACATTATCGGAGTCCTTCCAGCGCTCTGCATCGCGCTTGGCGGCAGAGGAGACAGCCGAGACGAAGGAGTTGATGTCAGCGAGCACCTTGCTATGACCGCTCTGGCGGTACTGGTACCAGAGCTGCTGCACACGCTGATAGAAAGTCTGGTTGCTGCAGAGTTGCTCGATCCATATTTGCGAGAAGGTCGGTCCGTCGTAGATGAACCGTTCCTGACCGCGGTCATAGGCATTACCGAAGTCCCACACCGGCCCGAAATGCCATTTGGGCACAACCCATTGTCCGCGAGTGTTGGTGGTGTCGCGGTCCTTATAGAGGAAACAACTGCCGTGGTAGGACTCGCAATCCTCCATGATCTCCTGAACGAGGTAGAAGCGCGCGGCATCAGTCAGGTCAAGGAGCTCGTCCAGAGGTTTATTACCCTTGGCATAGATCGCGTCGTTGAGGGCATTGAGTTGGTTGGTTATGTAGGTGCGCTGTGTAATGGAGAGGTCTTCGGGCGAGTGCGGTGTAACCATCACATATTCGCCGTTATGCTCCTGGAAGGTTATATTGCCTTCCGAAGGGTAGTTGTCGATCTCCACGAGCCAGCCTCCGGTAATTAGGTCGGACTTAGTCTCGCCATCGTTCTGCTCGTGTATATTGACGCGGTCGTTGTCGATGCGGATGGTCTCGGTAACGAAGTACAGGCCTTTATAATCGCCGTTGAGCACCAGCTCAACGGGCACCTGATGAGGCGTATAGGGCAAACCTATATGCTCGGATAGCGAATAGCCGACCGTGTTCTTGAGGAACCCGAGGTAATCATCGGCCGCAGCAAGGAGTGCCCAGTGCTTGCTCTTGTGCATACCGAGGAGTTTCTGTCCCTGGCCTTTGGCGAAGACGATCTTGTAGGGTTTCTTGTCAAAAGCCGTCCAAGTCCAGTTGCCGCGTCCCTTGATGGTCAGGGGGATCTGGCTGGTGGGGCTGCCCAGCGCAGCATAATTGCCGGAGGCAGTAACATAGAGCGTGGCATCAATGGCTTGGTCGCGGCTCACGTCCTGGCTGTTCTTGGTAGTGATATACATAACAGGCAGTGTACCGGATGGCGAGAGAGCCGATAGCGTTGTGGTGACAGCAAGAAGCAGTATGGAAAGCAGTATGCGGCGCATTGAAAATGTGGGTTAATATTTCTTAAAAAAATGTGTCTCGTCCCGATAATGACCCGATAACGATCCGATATTCCCCCGATTTACCCCTGATGAAGTCTCACACAGATGGTCTACTCCCCCAAGAGGTCAGGGCGACGCTGGCGAGTATGTTCGAGTGACTGTTCGTAGAGCCATTCGTCGATCTTCGCCTGATGACCGGAGAGGAGGATGTCAGGAACGCGCCAGCCTTTGTACTCAGCCGGGCGGGTATAGACTCCGGCTTCGAGCAGACCGTCCTGGAACGAATCGGAGAGCGCGGATGTCTCGTCGCCCAGGGCACCGGGTAGCAGACGGACAATAGCATCGGTCATGATGGCTGCCGGCATCTCACCACCGGTGAGAACAAAGTCGCCGATGGTGTATTCTTTGGTAATCAGATGATCGCGCACGCGCTGGTCAACGCCTTTGTAGTGACCGCAGAGGATGATCAGGTTTTGCTTGAGAGAGAGTTGGTTAGCCACCTGCTGATTGAATCGTTCGCCATCAGGGGCGGTGAAGATGATCTCATCGTAGTGCCGCTCAGACGTCAGTTTAGTAATCAGGCGGTCGATAGGTTCGATCTGCAACACCATGCCTGCGCCAAAACCGAAGGCGTAGTCATCGACCTTACGGTGCTTGTCGAGGGTGTAGTCGCGCAGATTATGGACATAAATCTCGCACAGACCTTTGTCTTTGGCACGCTGAACGATGGAGTGGTTCAATGGAGACTCCAGGAGTTCAGGGCAGCAGGTTATGATATCAATTCGTAGCATGGTTGAATGATAAATCCTAATCAGTCTTTGTTATTTCAGCGAAGCGGTCTAAATCAAGGTACGGGATCATATCCGGAACCTCCCCAAGGATTGCAACGCAGTATGCGCTTGATGCCCAGCCAGCCGCCTTTGAACACTCCGTACTTCATCACTGCCTCTACCATGTACTGGCTGCACGTGGGCGTAAAGCGACACGAAGGCGGAGTGAAGGGCGAGATGCAAGCGCGGTAGAAATAAACCGGCAACAAGAATATATGTCTAAGCCATTTTGTCATTTATGATCTTGGCTATGAGTTTGCGCATGGCACGCTCAATCTGTGGGTAGGTGGACATCTGCTTATCCATGTTGTAGATGGCTATATGCAACGCTTGTCCATTGGCCTGGAGTTGCTTGAGCGGTTCGCAGTTCAGGCGGTACGCCTCACGCATCAGTCGGCGCAGGTGGTTACGATCGACGGCGTGCTTATGGAGCGACTTGGGTGCCCAAACCATAACTTGCGTCTGCCCCTCCGCCGGTAGCACATGTGCTCGCAGGGGCCAGGATACTAAGCGCTTGCCTTGCGACTGCGTGGCGCGGATACGCAGGTCACCGCAGAGACGCATGCATTTGGGGAAGGAGTTAGCCATCAGCAATCAGCGGTCAGTAATCAGTTATCAGACAGATAAGATTCGATGGCGGCGAGCAGAGAGGGACAGCCGGGAGCAGGAGCCACACGGCTGACCGTATAGCCTGCGTCGGTGAGGGCCTGCGCTGCATTCGTACCGAAACAGATGAACGCCTTATCGCCCTGCTCGAAGTCGGGGAAGTTATCGAGGAAAGCGTGTACGCCGGAGGCAGTAAAGAAGGCTATCACATCGTAGTCAAACGGTTTGTCCTTCGGCCATGAGTATGCAACCTGGCGGAACATGACAGCCGGTGTGGCTATTACCTTGTGCTCAGCGAACATGTTAAGCTGATCATCGGAGTAGTTCTCGCCCACCACCATCATGTATTTCTCCTGCGGACGACGATTCATGGCAGGCAGTATGTCGTCGAAACAGTTATGCTCGCCGAAGAAGATACGGCGTTTGCGGAACTCGATGTACTTCTGCAAGTAGTTGCCCACAGCCTCGCTGATGCAGTAATAATGCATCGTTTCGGGGACTGCTACATGGAGCTCCTGACATATGCGGAAATAGTGGTCAGCACTGATCTTGGAGTTGAGGATGACAGCCGTATAATCGAGCGGATTAATGCGCTGTGTGCGGAACTCCTTGGCCGACAAGCCTTCTAAGCGAACGAACGGCTGAAAGTCCACGCGTACATCATGGTGGTGCTCCAGCAGGTCGTAGGGGTTATGTTCGCCCGCCGGGCGAGCTTGGGTGATAAGAATCTTCTTAGTCATTATATCGTGGGCATATTATGCCAATTGTTGCATACATAGTTGTCTGCCTGCCTCAAAGAGCAAAGCGGAGGGCAGCAGTTCGATGGTTACGAGGTAGATGATCACGCTCATTACGTCCAACACGGATGAGCAGAACAGGCGCGTGAGTTGCACGCCAAGAAAGATAAGGTATCCGACAGCCGCTACCCCAAGCAGAGCCAACCACAGGTCGGTGGCGGATGTATATGCCGCCAGCATAACCAGCACCAGCAGCAGGTAGGTAAGCAAGGAGCGCAAGGAGAAATACTTCAGGTACGCTACGCCCGATCGCTTGCCAAAGCGGAACGTGTACTGAACGATCAGTGCCGTGAAGGCTCGCGCCAGGTCAATAAGCAGGGACAGGACGAGCAACTGGCCGAGCAGTTCTGAGCTCCCAGTCATGGATTGCGTGACGAATACGTACACTGCCACAGCCGGCACAGCGCTATTGAAGATCCACTGGAAGAGTTGCGAACCTATACTGGGCACCAGATCGGCTGAATTGCCGCCAATCGACGCAAAACTATTGCTTACTACAGCGCGGAGGTACTGCGGCTGAAGCATGCAGCACACCCACACCAGCACGATCATGGCCAGCAGCACCCACGGCAGCCACATGGTTGCCAGTGCGGGAGTGATATGTATGCCGGTTTCGAGCATGTAAGCAATCAGCTGTCAGTTATCAGTATTCAGTATTCTGTTTTTTAGATGGTGCGCGCTTGGCTGCGCATGTGTTCGCCCCAGGCTTGTGCGGCTTGGATGGCAGGCAATACCTCATCAGGGGTAGTGACCACGGTGAACATCTGATTACGGTGAACGGGTTGCATGAATCGCTCGCTGACCATCTTGTCCAGTGCAGAGAGCACGGGGGCGAAGTAGCCGGCGGTGTTGAGGATAACTACGGGTTTGCCGTGCAGGCCGAGTTGTTTCCACGTGAGGCACTCGAACAGTTCCTCCATCGTACCAATGCCTCCGGGCAGAGCGACCATAGCATCCACCATGGCTGTGATGGTGGCCTTGCGCTCGTGCATCGATTCGGTGACGATGGTCTGGGTGCTGCGGGGGTTGTTCCAGCCCTGCTCCACCATGAAGCGCGGTATAACGCCGGTCACCTTACCTGAGGCAGAGAGCACACCTTCCGCCAAGTGCTTCATCAACCCTATTCCTCCGTCGCCATATACTACCTCTATGCCGGCTTGCGCCAGCAGCTGCCCCAGGCGGTACGCCGCGGCGTTATACACCTCGGGCACGCCATCAGAGGCAGAGCAATATACGGCTATTCGTTGAAGCATGGATGAACTGCGCAAATTAGCGTGCAAAATTACACATTTTTTTTGACATTTGCAAGCAAATCCGCACTTTTCTGCACTTTTGCATCAGACTTTTTCACTTTTTCACTACCAACCTTTCAGATGACTGTCCTGCATGGTTTGCTTCATCGCCCATACATTCTGTCGGACTGTATCGTACTTTAGTTAGGATTAAACCGATATCAAACCGGAGTCAAAAGGGAGGCAAAGCGGAATTCAGGATAGACAAACCTGGCATTTCTGGCAAAAAACACGTATTTTATGAAAAAAAAATGCTGAATTATTTGCATATTTCAAAAAAAAGTCGTATCTTTGCACCGTCATTAGAAATAGTGACCTCTATACTTAGAGTAAAGTGCTGTTTCACGCGTTGAAATAACACTATAAAACGGAAACCGGTGGGGAGGTCTAAAGCCTCCCTTTTTTATTCAAAACAATGGGTGACAGAAAAACAGCAACAACGATTGACGAGCAACTGGAGCGTCTCCAAGAAAGAGGAATGACAATTGCCGATAAGGAACGTGCAGGAAAAGTCTTGTTAAGTGTCGGGTATTATCGTATGGGCTTCTATTGGTACAGATTTGAACTGTCTGATTATCGCAGAAAGGGCATACACAGATTCCGAAAAGACACAACATGGGAAAAGGTCGAAGCCCTATACGATTTCGATGACCGTTTCCGTAATTTATTGTCCTTCTATCTTCAGACTATTGAAACGGATATCCGCACATATATAACCTATATCGTTTCTAACCATTACAAGACTGCCCCTCTCTGGTTTGTCAATCCTTCATATGTTGGTAAAGAGTTCGTGGATGAGTTCACTGCTGGTTATTCTCTACTCAAACGCAATGAGGTAATAAAGATCTTGTTAATCAGGAGGAATATGATAGTGTAAGATTTGCCATTTCTAGGTTGTCTTTCTAAAACTGCATCATTGTTATAACCACAATTAGGGCTGTAACCATAAGCGGTTACAGCCCTTACTGATGTCGGTTGAACCGACAGTTAAATCAAGCGATGATTACTTAACGAACTTCTCGCCGTTGCGGATAACTACACCCTTGTAGTCCTCACCAACCTCGATACCGAGTACGTTGTAGAGCTTGCCATCGTTCTTGAACGTAACGTTCTCAACAGCGGTAGCTTCATCGTTCTGGGTGACCTTGATGGTTACAGGCAGGCCGTAAGCGCTAAGAACGATCTTACCCTCGCGAACTTCCTCGCTCTCCTCCAGAGTGATGGTGAGCTTGTTAACGAACTTATGGATGTAATACTCCTCGCCCTCATACTCTTCTGTTTCGTAGTCGGTTGCCACCTCAACTGTAATCCACTCACTGGTCTCGTCCTCGTCAATTTCGATATCCTCGTCCCAAACGTTGGAAGGAATATCCACCACTTTCTCGGTCTCACCCTCAGCAAAAGCAACCTTTTCAGGAGCGACAAATGCCGGCATAAATGCCATTACGTTAAGCATAATGTTGCATCCCCATACACGACTTATATACATTTTTTGCTCCTCAAGATTCGTCCAGGGGAAGAATGTGTAGTGCTCTACTTGATAATAGTCGGATAATATACCGAAGTTGGCAGTTCCACCATTGTACTCGTCAAGCACTACGACGAATGCACCCTCCAACTCAATCGAGCCAGGAGTCAAAGCATGCGTTGCGGGGTCTTCCTGCAAGAACTCAAAGAAAAGCAAACCAATGGTGCTATCCTCATCATCCGGCAGATAGTTATCGCCATTAGCCGTTGCAGTTGCAATAGGATTAGACCAATCGATTCCACCCTCTTCAGTTTGGGGATATATGGTCAAACGAATATGGTCGTTTTCACCGGGGAACATAGCATCACCAGTACTTGCCGATGTATAAACACCCAACGATATATGATCAACAACCATCAATCCGGCATTATCAAAGAACACAGCGATTGAATCAAGCGTTGTATTTTGCCACGGGTTCTTTGTATTTGTACCAAACATATATGTGCCATATGCACCTACACTAACCTGATACAGGCAGTCTTGACCACTCTCAGTCGTCTCTGTGTACATGGAGCACAATGTAAGAGGCATGAATTCTGCAGGGGCTACGTTCAAGGCATTATAATAATTCGCATAACCCTTGCCATGCAAATATGCCACACGTGTACCTGCAGTTTGATAGTCGAGGAAATGATAGGTCTCATTTTCATCAACTCGCATCACAGGGAGCTCGTTTTCGCCGAATTCAACCGGCATTGGATACTTCCAATCATCTTTAGCAACTTCTGCATCATCAACAAGCCAGGTAGCATTTAATTTACTCTGGTTGTAGAAGATCACATTTTTTGCATACGGAGCAATCAAGCCCAAGCCATAGGAGCCCCAATAAATACCATCATCAGGAGTACCTACCTTGTAAGATTGAGGATAAGTAACATAAAACGATGTCGTGTCTTTCTTCTCAGCAACTTGCTTTTTAACAGGAAGTTGATCGGCTTGTACCTTTACCACCTTCATTTTATTCTGCTCAGCGGTGATTTTTGCAGTACGAGCGGGAATAGCGAACGTAGCAACAGAAAGTGCCAGTGCGCAAACAATTAATGTAAACTTTTTCATAATGTTTAAATAAATTTAAATAAAACTTAATTTATTCGAAATGTTTGACAATCAAACATCACTTTGCCATATTAAACCACAACAAGGAATTTGAGCTGTTGTCCAATCGCAATCCAAGACTTGGATTCAACGGCTGAACAGGTGTCAACTTATAGGTGCCGGTCAGCGTTTTCAGTAAGTCCCCGATGGAAGGGAAAGCATCAAGCGTGAGTTGTGCATTCTCGTCTTCGGGTTCAACGTAAGCCAATTTCAAAGCTTCACCTTCTGCCTGTACATCAAACACATAATTCATTGTCGTTGTCGCCTTGCTTGAGCTACCATAATAAGAGAACTCAAGTACAAGTTTTTTGCTGCTTGTCTTTTTTATCCGCAAGCTTTGCACGCTTGCTTTCTTTTTATTTTTGGTATATACTTCTTTCAGCTTTTCGTCAATAGTTGCAATAACATTCTTGATCGAATCACACGTTTCAGTAATGTCAATTGACCATGAGCCACTGGAAAAATTAATATATTGCAGGACATACGCTGCAGGAGCTATCTGCTCTATGGAGCCCTTGTCACCAACCAACTTCCCATCCTTCAGTTCGTACTGCAACTCCTCAAGCGAAAGGAAGGAGTACAGCAGATGGATGCCGTTTCTACAAGTAGCAAAGGGATAAACATCTTCCTCCTCTTCATTAGGCAGTTCGCCCACAGCTGTAAGGCTGAATATACCACTATTACCGCCATGAAGCATATACTCCTTGCCATCCGCATGCAGGCGGAGGATGTTCGAGTTAGCGAACAACTGTTTCTGCATAGCAGCTACTTCATCAAAATACTGCTCGTTGGTTATCCCTTCCTCCAACGGATAGAGGAAATAGTACGCACCATACTTCTTGCCCTTAAGTTTGACAAACTTGGGATCGGCATGCAAGATGAGGAACTCGTAGTCACCCGCCAGACCTACACCATTCTCCTGTGGGTCAGCCCATGCATGGAGCACCTTATTGTAGGTGTCAAGCGTAAGGATAGGTCCGTAGTCATTCTTTACTGCCCACGTACTGGATGAGTCTGAGAGCAGTTGGTTGCCGGTAGTAGCAGAGTTCTTTGCCGTTGCAATCAAGCGGCCGTTCTTCTCAAATCGAGCGAGCACATTGTAACCTTCGGATTCAGGATTAGCGAAGTAGATCATCTCCCAACCATTAGCAGCGGAGCTGAACACCTCGTTAGCATTATCCAAAGCTTCCTGAGCACGCTGGGCTGCCGACTTGTCAAACAAACTCTCCTCTTCGCGACTGCACGCACAGAACGCACATGTCAGCGCAATTGCTATGAATAGATATTTTGCTTTCATAATCTATACTTATTTATTCATAAATCCAAGACTCATAATCTTATCCCAGTCCATGTCGTTCTGGCGCATCTGCACTTCTTCATGGAGTGCATCCAGATCCAATTCCCACTTCTCTGCCAGCCATGAGCGGCACATATCCAGCTTCTGGATGATGAGCTTGTCGCCATCCTTCTCGCCGGCAGCCACCTCAAGCATGTGCTCCCACTGCGCATCGGGCTTGACGATATAGTTGGCTATCGTCTCCACAAAATCCTCACGCACCTGGCTTCCAGCGTATGGCGAAACGAAACCTTTCTGCCAAGCCTCCACCTCGTTGGTATATTGCCAGCCGTCAGGGTCATACACACCGGCGCTGAGTTGCTCGAACTCCTTCGGCATAGTCTTCTTCTGGTGCAGGATGTGCGAGAACTCGTGGTGCATCGTCTTGAAGATGTACTCATTGAGCTGCTCGATGTTGTTGGTCTCCATCTTGTTGATCTTCATCAAGGTTATCTTGATACCACCTTCCGCCTGACCGAGTTTCTCCGTACCCTGCGAGGCGTTAATCATCGCCGAGCCGATGAGCTGGATGATACGCGGTCCGTTCTCCTTGAGGAAGCCTGCGGGAGCAACCGAGTCATATACATCGTACCACAAGTACAAAGCCAGGTGGGCGATGGTATCCGCCATACCCATGCTGACCGGTACAACATTGTAGTTGGGGTCGGTAGCATTGTCGTCCAAACGATAACGGAAGTCCACATTGTAGGGCATCGTGTAGTGCTCATATAGCCAGTTATCGAACTCAACAGTGAAAGCATCCTTGTCCTCAACAGGATCGATAAAGATGGACTCGGTGAACTTGTCTCCCTTACAAGAAGCCAAGCCAACCATCACTGCTCCGATAAACAGTATTTGATATATCTTTTTCATAATCGTAGGGTATTAATCATTCGTTTCACGTGTTACCTGAGCACCCATCGCTCTTGCCTCGATGATGCTTGTCAGTATCGGTTCACCATTGGTGACAGGCATGCCTCCCTCCAGATTGGAGTCCACATTGTCACCCTTGATGACACGCGGGTTGGCACTCATGCCGGCACTGATAACTTCCTTGGGCAACTGGATAGCACGACGATCATCGTTCCAAACCAAGGTACGTACAGGATCGGTACCCTGACGGTGAGTGATCTCTATACCATAGCGCTTCAGATCATGCCAACGCAAACCGGTGTGCAGAGTCTCTATGCGGCGGAAGTGCAGCGCACAGCGGATAACGGCAATCTGGTCAGCGCTAAGCGTCCATGACGAGCTGATATCCTGATTATGCAGCACAGGTGAATACTGGGCATCACCACCTTCTTTATAGAAGTTTTTAATCTTAGCCAGCGAGAGGTTCACATCGCCATTGGGCAGTGTATCCATGCGGCCTCCATCATTCACATCATAGCCCTGTGCCCACATGCGCAGGTCATTGATGGCACCATCTATATCGTTAAGGTTAGCCTTAGCCTCAGCACGGCAGAGCAGGGTCTCGTTGGTTGTGAACGCACGTGTCACACCATGGATGTATCCGTAGCCGTTCACCTTGTCGGTGTACTCGAACAGGTAGTAGAACCATGCTACGAATGAGCCGTACTGGTCACTTACACGCCAACGGTTGAGACCGGGGAAAGCGGAAGTACTCCAGCAAGGTCCGCTGCCACGGAGCGTATGGTCACGAGCCTCACGAGCAAGCTGATAACGGCCATAATCGGTAAATACCGTATAACTTGCCTGCGACATCGTGGTGTAGATAAGCAGGTTAGCCGGTGAGTTGGCATCAATCCAGGCATTGAGCTCGGAGCTGATGTCGGTGATGTTCTTGATGATGTTTCCTGCATCAAACAGCATGCCGAGCGTAGCGTCGTCGTTGGTGGTAAGCACGTAGTTGGCATGCTCCAGTGCCTTGTCCCACTGACGGGTGTATACGTAGAAGCGTGCAGCAAAGGCATGTGCAGCCTTGATGTTGAAGTGATAGCGAGGTACGGAGTAATACTCATCAGATACATACTTTAAGCCCTCTTCCAGGTCCTTCTCGATAGCCTTGTAAGTGTCATACACCGAACCACGGGAATAAACGGGTTTCACCCTCGTCTCCGGCTCGGTCATATAGTGAATACCTGAGTCCTGCTTGCTCTGAACATCGTCTTTCCACGTCTGGCAGAACACTGTTGCGAGCAAGAAGTGATGGTACGCACGGCTAATAAGTGCCTCACCCTTCTCAGCATTCATATTGATGCCTTTCTCCTCCAATTGGGCAATAGCCTGAAGTGCCTGGTTGCAGGCGGCGATAGCCGAGTAGCATCCGTCCCAGATATACTTGGGCGAATCCTGCTGGTCGCTGCTGACAACAGGCAGCCAGGCAAAGATCTCGTCGTACATCTTATCCAGTGCAAGCAACGAATTGGTATGATTGTACTCATCAGGCGAGTTGTTGTCAATCACATTGTCCGAACTGAACTCACAGATAATGCCGGCGTTAGCATTCGTATAGGCAGATACCAGCAATAGGCGCACCTTGTCCTTCGTATCTATCGAGGCACGCATATCAGGGTTCTTGTCCAGGAAGTTACAACCGGACATCAGACCTACTACGAGTGTCAGTGCTGCAAAATAGAATATTTTGTTCTTTTTCATAATTGCTTCGTATTTTGTTGATTAGAATCCTAACTTAACCGTCAGCGTAAACTGACGAGGAACAGGCGAGGCAACACCGCCTGTGTTGTAGAACTCCGGATCGCGGCCGTTGAGTTTCTTGTCGGCATAGGCGAGCCAGAGGTTGGTGGCGGTCAGTTTGACGCCGAAGCTCGAAACAGCCTTCTGCCCCTCAAATACCTTGGCGGGCAGGTCGTAACTGAGTGACAACTCCTTCAGACGGATGAAATCACCCTTGGCTACACGCTCCGTCGAGTAGTTGTATGCCGAGTAACCCCAGTAGAGGTTGTTGATCTCCTGATACTGACGCTTGGTAGCAATAGCCGGGATGGTTGTTTTAGCCTCATCACCCGGAACAACCCAACGGTTCTTCATCTCCTTCATGCTCGCGGTCAGGTCGCTGTATTGGCTGCTATATACGTAGCAGAGCGGATCCAGACGCAGCACATTGCCGAAGCTGTAAGTGAAGAAGATATTGAGCTTCAAGCCCTTCCAAGAGAACGTATTGCCGAACGAACCGACAATAGTAGGCTCCACCGTACCCTCATACTTCAGATAGTCGGGCACTGTCTCGCCCTCTGCTATTTGGTCTTCTGCAGGCCAGTAGGCTTGGAAGTCAAGCTCCTCGTAGTTGCCCGGGCCGGCAATCTCAGTGTGCTCCTTATTAATATAGAAGGTAGGCAGACCTTCCTCCGTCAGACCGGCAAACGGGATAGAGAACATGGCACCTACAGGATAATCCTGCTTACGGCTCATCACGGAGCCCGATACCAGTTCATATACCTGCGGACGGGAGTCAAGCTTGGTAATCTTGTTCTCCGACCAGGAGAATATCCAGTCGGTTGTCCACTTGAAGTCCTTGGTCTTGATGTTCACCGTCGAGAGCGTGAACTCGCAACCGGTGGAACGCATGGTTGCGTCGTTAGCATACTTGGTTACCTGACCACCCACACCCATGGTCTGAACCAGACCAATCAGGTCGAAGTTGTTACGGCGATACCAGTCGAACTCCAGATTGATGCGGTTCTCCACAAATCCGAGAGCAACACCTATATTGAGCTCGTGCTTCTTCTCGTAGGTCAACTCGGAGTTTTCAAGATCGGCTAATTCAATACCCGTCTCCGAAGCATTGGTGTTCGGACGGTAGGGGCTGTAGCTCTGGAATACGGCCAGTGAGTTGGTTACCCAACCCGGACCGCGGTCAGCGGTCAGCGAGTAACTTGCCTTCAGGCTGGCATATGTCCACCACTTGTCGAACGTAGGTTCCCACCAGCGCTCCTCATGTGCGTTCCATGCGCCGGACACGTTCCATGTAGGTAGCCAGCGGGCTTTAGTACTCTTTCCCAACTTGTTCGTACCCTCGTAACGGATCGTTCCGTTGATGGTGTAACGTGCCTTGTAGGAGTACGTGGCCATGCCGAAGAACGCCAGGTTGCGGTAGTATGCAAACTCCTTGAGGAAGTACTGGCTGTTCTCCTCCTGACTCTGCTTGAAGATGCGGTAGTCAGTGAAGGGCACACCACCGTTGTCGTACTGATAGCCCCAGCCGCGGAACCATGTATATTGGCGGTCGGTAGAGTTCAACTCGCCACCGCCGAACAGGCTGACGATGTGATCGCCGTTCTTGCCGAAGTCACGGTTGTAACTGACCGTACCACGGAAGTCAGCCGACAGCAGCGAGTACTCGGTCAGGTTGTATATACCTCCCTTGGGCAGGATAGTCTCCGGCAGAGCCTTCGTATCGTCAGGATCTGTATAGAGGAACGAGTTCGCATCACGAATCGTATTATCCTCCGGATCGATACCTGCGCGATAAGCACGTGCCTGGTTCGATTGGTCGGTAATATTATGCTCCTGACGGCTCATCTGGTAGCGGATTGCACCCAGAGCGCTGAACTCCAGGCCACGGATAGGCTTGTAGTTCAACTCGCCCTGGAACTTCAGGTCGGTAACCTTGATATCAATATAGTTGCGTTCCAGCTCGTCCTTGATATTGAAGGAGCAGTAGTTACGGCGATACCACGCATCGGGGTCCATAGCACGCGAAGTATTCGTGGCATAGGAGAACGGGTTGATATCAAACTCACGGCTCACTGCACCCGAGATAGGGTCGGTCATCGATGAGATTGTTCCCGGAGCTTTCTGCTTACGGTAACTACCCATAAAGTTGATGCCTGCGGTCAACTTCTGCTTGCTATTACCTGGCAGCAAATCGAAGTTGGCATTCACCGTACCGGTGAATCGCGATATATCACTGGCTTTGTACCAACCCGGATCCTGCATGGCTGACAACGAAGCATACACACGTGCACGGTCGGTACCTGCCGAGTAGGACAACGAGTGGTTGTGCATCACCGTCTGGTTGAACAGCTCCTTGAACCAGTCCGTATTGCGGAACTCCGCCTTACGCAGGTAGGCGTTCTTGGCAACCGTGGTGTTCTCCAGACCTACGCCACCGGCCTCAGCCTGGTCAATAAGTTGGTACATCAGGCCATACACGCCGTTGTTCTTTGCGCTGCTCAGGGCACTGTACTCCAGCCAGCCCTTGCGCTCCAACTCCTGGTATATACCCATCTGCTCCTGCGAGTTACATATATTGAAGTCACGGTACGAAGGGATCATACGATAGGTGATCTCGCTCGTATATTGCAGACGCGATTTACCGGCCTGACCTTTCTTGGTGGTAACGACGATCACACCGGCCATGGCACGTGCACCGTAGATAGAGGTAGCCGAACCGTCCTTCAGGATCTGGAAGTTCTCGATATCCTCGGCGTTGATACCTGCAATAGCACTGGCGATAAGCGTCTTGGCATCACCTGACGACAGGTCGTCGGCACTCATCTCCACTGCATCCTCCAGTACGACACCATCCACCACCCACAGCGGTTTGGATGCACCGTAGATAGAGGTGGCACCACGCACACGGATCTTCGGAGCCGTACCGAACGTACCACTCACGTTCTGCACACTCACACCGGCTGCCTTACCTTCCAGCGAACGGCTGATATCAGCCACACCGGACAGCATCGTCTCGTCGGCCTCCAGCTTGGTTGCTGCACCGGTAAACAGACGCTTGTCCTGCTTAACCATACCCTGCACAACCACCTCCTGGATCTGCTGGCTCTCGGTCTCAAGAGTCACCTTCATCGTGGGCTTGGCGGGAAGGGTTACGGTCTTGTAACCCAAATACGAGATGACCAGATTCTTCTTTCCATCAGGAACAGTGATCTCGAATTGACCATCAAAGTCTGTTACGGTACCTACAGTCGTACCCTCGACCTGAACTGCCGCGCCAATCGCGCCGTCGCCGTTCTCATCAAGCACCGTACCTTTTACCTGTATCTGCGCCAACAATGCTACCGGCAACAGACTTAGGCAGACTAATAATACGTAAAATCGCTTCATTCTTTAAATATTTGTTGTTTAAGGGAACATTTCGTTCCGCACATTATATATTTTCATTAATGCACACGCGCACACGCATACCTATAATAAACAGCAACACACATTCGTGCGTAGGCATGAATTTTAAGGTTAGCGCGCCACAGAGGCGAAAAACGTTACAAAGTTACTACTTTTTTTCTCAACTTGCAAGCATTTATCCAAAAAAAGTGCAAAATGCGACCAATTTAGCAATTTTTATCATCTTTTTGTTACAAAAGTGAAAAAAACTATGCCAAAAAGCATCATTTTCACTCATATTTGAGCACCACCAGGCTCTCTGGTGTCAGTATCTCCTGTGCCACCTGCTGCAGTTGCTCGGGGGTGATCTGTGTTATCCGTTCAAAGGTCTGTTGCCAGGTGGGGGCATAGCCACGGTAGAGCACGGATTTGGCCATACTGAGGGCATTGTTCTCCGCGTTCTGCGCAGCGATAGCCATCTGTCCGCGCAGTTGGCGCAGCGCACGGTGCAGTTCTGCTGTGGTGAGCGGGGTTGTTATGCAGCGGCGCAACTCCTTGTAGATAACATCCATGCACTGTTGTGTATGCTCGGGCTCGCAGGCGAAGTAGGTACACCAATAGCCCGTGTCGGACAGCGGTGTGTAGGTCGATTCGATGGTATAGACCAGTCCGCGAGCCTCGCGCAGCGCGATGTTCAGCCGCGAGTTAAGGCTGCCGCCACCGAGAATATTGTTCATCAGGTAGAGGGGCAGCTGCCTGTCATGAGCAATAGGGTACGCACGTGCGCCCAGCATCACGTGCGTCTGATGCGTGTGCTTGGCGTAGGAGGCGGATTGCGGCTGACGATCTTCCTCCTGGGCGAAAGTGAGCGTCCTGTCGGGCGGCAGGCTACAACTGAAGTCGCCAAACGCTTTCTCCACCAGCTTGACGAAGCGCGAGGCGGGTATATTACCCTGGCAGAACACCACCATCCGCTCCGGACGATAATGTTGTGCCATCCATGCGCGCGGACGATCAGGCGACGAGGACAGATGACGCAGCGTCTTCTTCGTGCCAAGTATGGGTTGCGCCAGCGAGTGGCCGGCAAACAGCATATTTTCAAAATCGTCGTAGATGAGCTCACTCGGTGAGTCGTTGTAGCTCTCTATCTCGTCGTATATGACCATGCGCTCCTTGTCGGTCTCTGCTTTGGGGAAAGTGGGGCAAAGGATCATCTCGGAGATAAGCCTGAGCGTCTGCGGCACATGTTCGTTCAGCGTGGCGGCGTAGAAGGTGGTTTCCTCTTTGGTGGTGTAGGCGTTGATCTCGCCGCCTACGCCCTCGATCTGCGAGATGATCTGCCGCGCAGAGTGGAACACCGTTCCTTTGAACACGCAATGCTCGATATAATGCGCCATGCCGTTCTCCTCCGGACGCTCGTCGCGCGTGCCGGCACCGATCATCACACCCACATAAGCCACCGCGGATTGCGTACGGCAGTGAACAATTTTAATATTATTTGGCAGTGTATGGTAAAAAAATTGCGTATTCTCTTGCATATTTCAAAAAAAAGTTGTACTTTTGTGTCCCTGTTTCAAACGGGTCCCCGACACAAATCAACGAAGTGTTTGTAGTGGGGGGAGCCGAGGCAATTGCGCGCTTTATGTCGCAAAGCGACGTCCGATAGCGCAACTTGCCGACGGCGAGCGGCATTGGCGGAATTGGTAGACGCGCTAGACTTAGGATCTAGTTCTTAACAGAGTGAAAGTTCGAGTCTTTTATGCCGCACCGGCGAGTCCCT
>CAMIZG010000045.1 GCA_946403215.1 uncultured Bacteroidales bacterium
TACATCTGGATGGAGAGCGACAACGAAGATAAGATTGACGGCAAGTCCGACAATGATCACATCATCGCTACTGACGAGAAAGGCGAGAAAATGTACATGCGTATCAATTTCCTGCACCTTAATGATTTCGGCATTCACTTCTGGGAGTGGGAGGACATGTCGGGTGGCGTCTATGATGGCAAGAACTACCTGTTCATCGGTGCTTTTGGCGACAACAATGAAACGGAAAGCCACTACAGCATTGTCTATTTCGAAGAACCGGCTATCACCGAAGGGAAAATCATCGAAATGACCCCCTCTGAAATCCGCTTTGTCTATCCCGACGGCAAGGGGCACAACTGCGAGGCGCTCATGTATGACAATGTGGAGCAGATGCTCTACATCATCACCAAGGTCTATTACAACGTTTGCCAGGTGTTCAGCCTCCCCTTCCGATTGGACTACGGCAATCAGACGCAGACACTGACCTACATCTGCGATCTCGGCGTCAAGGCTGACCTTGGAGAAGACGCTAATCCATACAAAGGCTTCCACCTCGTCACGGCTGCAGACATCTCACCCGATGGCAAGTACATCCTTATCAAGAATCACAACAACATCGATTCAAGATACGCATGGACTCTCTACTGGGAGCGGCAAGAAGGTGAAAGCGTCAGCGATGCCGTCAAGCGGCAACCGGTGGTTCTGGATGCCTACCAACCCGAGTGGCAAGGCGAAGCCATCTGCTGGCTCGATGATAATACCTTCTACACCACCAGCGACTCTGACGGCGAACCGCCAATCTACAAGTACACGCGTAGGGGTACACCCGTCGAAAACATTCCGGCTGACCGGGCTAAGGACAAACAACTTATCCTGATCGACAACACACTGTACATCAGCAGCCAACACGGATTGTACTCCATCGACGGACGATTGATGCGCTGACTTTTTTGATGCATCGACCTGCAAAAAATGAAAAAATCCCGCTTTTGCTTGCAAATGTGGGATTTTTTTTGTAACTTTGCGCGGATTTTGCCTGCGACTATCTCTCTGATAGCCCTCGCACAAATAAAGCAACAGCACTTGAGGCGACTGTATCATTACATATTGTTCACCATTACGGTGGCTTTGTCCGTGGTCTGCGGTATTCTGATGTTCCACGTCAACGTCAATGCCGACATGACCAAGTATCTGCCTGATGACTCGCAGATGAAGCGCGGCATCGAGATCGTATTCGAGGAGTTCGGTTCGGCAGCACAGATGTCCGGCACCGATGTGCATGTCATGTTCGACGGCGTCCGCCCGAAGGAGGTGCCCGGTATACGTTCCCTGCTGGAGTCCTACCCCGATGTCAAGAGCGTCACCTACCGCTACAGCGCCGACAGCACGCACACAGTCTTTGACCTCGATGTCCCCAAGGCCGTTGACCAAAAGGCCTTAGGCAAGCAGATCAGTTCGCGCTTTGGTGGCAGCTGCATAGTGGAGACCAGCCAAGACGGCGCCACACCGCCTATGTCCGTCATGGTTATTGCGGCGGTGCTGATCATGGTGGTGCTGTTCGTCATGGCGCAATCGTGGTTCGAGCCCGTGGTTATCCTGCTCACTGCCGGACTGGCTATCCTGCTCAACATGGGCACCAACGCCCTGCTGCCGTCCGTTTCGATCACAACTAATTTCATCGGCTCTATCCTGCAAGCCGTCTTGTCGCTCGACTACAGCATCGTGCTACTCAACCGCTATCGCCAGGAGCAGGATGAGCATACCGACCGCCACACATCGATCCTGGCGGCTAACCGAGCGATCAAGCGCGCCGCACCGTCCATACTCTCATCGGCTTTCACTACCGTTGTCGGACTTCTGATGCTCTGTTTCATGCGCCTCAAGATTGGTGCTGATATGGGCGTCGTGCTCGCCAAAGGTGTTGTATGCTCACTCATCTGCACCTTCACGGTCATGCCGTCGCTGATGATGCTCTTCCGACGTGTGATCAACCATACCGCCAAGAAAGCCTATATCATCCCCACCGACGGCATGGCACGCTTCGTAGCGCGGCACAAACTGCCGATGGCTGTCGGGGCTATACTGCTGTTCTTCGGCACATGGTACTTGTCACGGCTCACTACGTTCTTCTTCTCCGCAGAGGCTGAGTCGAAGATCGAGAAGGTCTTCCCTGCTCTCAACCCCTTTGTGCTCGTCTATGACACGCAGGACGAAGATTCCATCTACAGCCTCGCGGACAGCCTGGTTGCACACGACGGCATACAGACCGTCATCTCCTACCCCACGCTGATGAGCCGACCGCTCACGGCGGATGAGATGGCAAGCCATGTCCGATCGCTGATCACCGACTTCAAGGATTTCCTGCCCGAAGGAACAACCGTCCCGCCCGAAGCACTCCAATACATCAATGGCGAAACGGTGGAGATGCTCTATTACTTCCGCACACGCGGAGGCGAACAGCAGGAGCTCTCATTCCCCGACCTGGCGCGGTTCCTGCACACCCATGTAGCCAAGCATCCTATGCTCGGCGCATACCTCGACGACGATATGAAGGCGCAGATCGAACGCCTGCAATCCATGCTCGATGTATCACCCGTAGTCATCGCAACGGATGATGAATGCGAGGAAGAAGAGAAGGAGCAACACGTCCCCGAACTATCCGCGCCCATCGTCCAGGCTGAACCGGTTGATACAATGCCCGCACCTATGGACATTCTGGAAAATCCGGGCGACCTAAGCCCCATAGATACCCTGGCCCCCATAGCCACGGAAGCCCCCGCTCCCGTAGTCGAGGAGCCTGCGGATAACAATATACGCCTCGTTCCCTTCATCGCCCGACTGAATGCCGTGCAGACCTCTGCCTCCACCGTCGAGATGCACAAGCTCACCGACACCGCAGCTATCCGTCTGCCAATGACCGTTAACGAGATGTCGCTGTTCATCGGCTCTACGCCCACGCAGACGCGACTCGTATATGGCTACGCCCCGGGCGTAAAGAAGATGACGCCACTGCAGTACGTCCATCTGCTGGTGGATGACCTGTTCAAGCGCCCCGGACTGGTAGGTATGATCTCCGATGAACAACGCACACAGCTCACGCAACGTACCAACCTCATGGATCTGGCTAATGCCAACGCCTCCCTCTCACCCGAACAGATGGGAAGCCTGCTGCGTGACTTCGGCGTGGAGAACATTACCGACGAACGAGTCCTGGCTATTGCCGAATCCCTCAAGCCTCGTCCTACCAACCCCTACGACGAGGAGGATGAACCCGAACATATCGAACCTGTTATCCAGGAGCATATAGCCGCACCTGTCAGCGATCCGATAGCCGTAGCCCTGCCGCCATGGCAGAGCGTGGATACAACACCCGCTCCTGCACCCAAACCCGATGTAGTGCACCGTGCCCCCTCACGCGAGGATCAGCAGGCAGAGCTGTTTACCGAACTCGTCTTCGGCGGCGAGACCTATACGCCCGAGCAGATGTCCGCCAAGCTGGCACGACTCATGAAGCTATCCAACGTCAAGTCCGCTCCTGTCACGCCCGAGCAGATGTCACTGCTGTATGACTACTATGGCTTTGCCCACTGCTCCGACTGCGATACGCTGCGTGCAGGCTTTGAGACACTCGTGTCCTACCTGTGCGACACTCTGATCAACGACCCGCGTCTCGCCTCGCTCATCCCCGACTCCATCAGCCGTCAGGCCGCATCGGTCAAGGCACAACTGCAGGACGGCTTAGGCCAACTGCGGCAGGAGAAGCACTCGCTGCTCGTCGTACTGTCCACGCTGCCCGCCGAGTCGCCCGAGACCTATGAGTTCGTCAACACGCTCACGGCCAATGCCGAGGCCTGTCTGCCCCATGAGCACTACTACGTCGGCGAATCCGTCATGTATGCCGAAATGCGCGCAGGCTTTGATCATGAGATGAACGTCGTCACACTGCTCACCGTACTGGCTATCTTCCTGATCGTGGCACTCACCTTCCGTTCGGTTATCGTGCCCACTATCCTCGTCATGACAGTCATGACGGCTGTCTATGCCATGGTTGTGGTGGCAGGTCTGGCTACCGGACAGATGCTCTACCTGGCGTATCTCGTCGCACAGGCTATCCTCATGGGGGCTACCATCGACTACGGCATCCTCTTTGCCAACTACTACCGCGAGCACCGCAAAACCATGCTCCCCGTCGATGCCGTCTGCGCCGCTTACCGCGGGTCGATACGCACTATCCTTACATCCGGACT
This sequence comes from uncultured Bacteroidales bacterium, assembly GCA_946403215.1. Lineage (GTDB taxonomy): Bacteria > Bacteroidota > Bacteroidia > Bacteroidales > Paludibacteraceae > Colicola. The sequence goes on from CAMIZG010000045.1 coordinate 4,230, forward strand.
GATCATGGCGGTCGGCCCCGGTGCTATGGCGCTCGCCATCGATGATCTGATGATCAGCAACATCGTCAGCTGCATCGCCGTGGGGGCCACTATGGCTATCATCCTCACCCTCACCGTTGTGCCCGCTGTGCTCGTTGCGCTCGACCGACTCGTCGTCTATGGCAAGAAGAACCGGTTTACAGGCGAACAAACCGCACCAACCGACACACAAACGGCCTGATTTGTAAAACAAAATGACCAATTTGCACACAAACATGCGAAAATTATAGCCGCCATACGCCAATTATTGCATATTTTGAATAATTGTCGTATCTTTGTACCGTTAATTAATTAACTCATATATTACTTAAAAACAATTATGAAGAAATTACTTTATGTAGCCATGATGGCTCTGACCGTTGGTCTGATGGCAAGCTGCGCAGGTAAGCAAGGCAGCAGTGATTACTACAAGAATGGCAAGGAGCCAGTTATCAACTTTGACGAAGGTACTGTTAACGGCGTTAAGTATGATGCCGAAACCAACAAGTGCTGGAAGTTCACCGTTACCACCACTACTCTGGGTATCGCTGTTTCGAAGGACGACTACACTTGGGGAACCGAGTGGGCTATGGTTGCCGCTTGCGAGGAGACGATGTACATCGTTGCTCAGACCGGCGTTAGCAAGGCTAAGTACAGCTACGTAGAGGTTCCCGGCAAGGATCAAAATGCTTGCGAGGAGCTCAGCGAGAAAGCTAATGCTAACAACTAATCCTGACTAATCAGTTTCAACTTTTTAGTTAACCAAGAGGGCGTGTCGATGATGACACGCCCTCTCTCTGTCTTAAGCCCTCCGACTTACTTGTAAAAGTCAATATTTGCAGCAAACTAAGAAAACGAGGCCCCGTTAACGAACCTCTGTTCCCAGCAGGTTGAAGCTCTTGCCGTTCTGCTCAATGATGATCTGTCCGTTGCGAAGAACCTTTACCGCCTTGACGTCGGCCGTGATGTCGTCCACACCGTCTGTCAGAGCATTGGCCCAATTGTACACACTGGTATCGCTCAGGTCGATCTCAATCCACTTGACGGGAGCACTCTGCCAGGTGTCGTCCTCCCATGCACCGCCGAATGAGTATTCTGCGGGATACCAATCGCCGATGTAATTAATTTGATATAATTTATTTTCGGGGTCAGCTGCATCGACGAACGAGAACGTGTCATCAGCATAAGCCATGATGCTTGTATGCATATAGTAGCCTGTCGAAACAGCTTCCATATCCAGTGGCTCATCGGTGAACGAACCGTAAACCTTTACACCTGCAGTAGGAGCGCCCTTGGCAGGGAACAAAACACCCAGTACAACAGGCTGTGCCTCTTTGAGCAGATAAACGCTGCTGATCGTGAATATAGCGCCTGTATACTGGCATTGAACCGCCAAGATGCGAGCGCGAGTGAGGTCGAAGCCTTCTTTCTGCTGATGGAGGTCGATTACGAGATAGTTCTTCTCGTTATCCGGTGCATCGAGGCCGAGCAAACCTTCCATATGGTTGGCAAGCGCGTGAAAAGCTCGCAATGCACACAGTTAGGTAATTTATTTAGTTACTACGAAGGCAGGGAGGAAAGGAGTGTCAGCGCTGCCTTGTCGGGAGTCGTTGACGTACGGGAAGGCATCCTTGGCCTCGAAGATGTTCTTGTAGTGGGCGGAGTAGTAGCGAAGGGTGACAAGCCACTCTCCTTCTTCTCCCTGCAGGGAAGAAGGCCATGTTACATACAGGAAGAACAGGCCGTCATCAGGCGTAGCGGTTCCTAAGCAGGTCTCGCCGGAGAAGGCGGCAATCAGATCGTTGTCGTCGAGCACGAAGTCGGCTGCTAAAGCAGGATACTGCGCCGCGAGGTCCACCTGGACCACGGCAGTCATCGATGAGGCGTAGTCGTAGTCTTTGGGGGCTGCCCATTCGGGACGGGCAACGTTAGCAGAAAAACTCTGTTTGTCGGGATTAACGGGTTCCTGCTGCTTCTTGCAGCCCGCTGCAAGAAGCAGCAGACCGCAAGAAATGATGGTTAAAAATTTAGTTTTCATATAACGATTATTATTTAGTAGTCAAACATTATTTAGCGAGACGGATGCCGGTTACGTCGCAGCGTTCGCCACCACGGATGATGACAACGTGGTCGTTCTCGATAATCTTATATACGTCTGTTGCGTCTTCCGCAGGACGCAGAAGAACAGGGGCATTAAGTGAGCCTGCATGAGCATCAGCCTGATAGCTGATGCTTTGGCCATTAGCCGTTAGCCGTTGGCCATTGGCGGTCTCGAAGCGGAGTGTACCGACGCGGTCGCTCTGGATGGTCAGGAAGTACAGCGGCTGGTCATCCACCATGATCGGTTCGGCAACACCAACGAGTTCATCGGCGATATAGGCGCGTAGAGTAGTCAGGTCGTCATGACGGGTTGACGTCAGGTCAAGGCGCGCAATCATAGTCATGTTGGTGGCAGCGCTTGGGTTGGTGAACTCAGAGCTGTTGGTTTGAGCAGCCGACGAAGCTACGCGTTTGGGTGCTTTTGCGCTCTTGTCGTAGAAGTTGACGCTAACGTCGCCTTGCCCCATGCGGCGGAAGAGGTATCCTTCTCCCGGCGTGAGTGCAGTCAGGTCGCCTACCCAACGTTTGTCGGCTGAGAAGTATGCGAAATGCTTCTTAGCCTTGATGATATCACCTGCCGTTGCATGGTTGTAATAATCAGACATCGCTTCGGAGAGTGGCGTAGTCTGATTGAGCAGACACGGCAGTGCGTTCCAGCGGCCGTCGCCCTGCAGACTGATCCGCATGGAGTCCGCAGGAAGGATGTCACCTTCGATACGCAGTATATTGTCCAGCGAACTGAAAACCATGTACATCTGCGAGTGATGGATGCTCTTCAGTGTTCCACGCAAGCATTTCAACGTGTCCGAATAGGTGGCAAACTCACGCGTCACGGGGTTCTTGATTTGATCACCTACGTTTTGCCGCTTTGCTGTGCTCATGCACGCTTTAATGTCGCCTTGCGTACGGCTGAAATCCAGGTTGGCGGACACCCATGTCCAGCCTGAGTGCAACGGCAATGACAGCATTTCCGTTCCGGTGGTGGTCAGGTACAGTTTCGTTTCCGCGCAGCCGTACACTGCGCCGTCAGCAAATCGTATATCCTGATTGCTGTACAGCGAATAGATCTTGCCTGTCGATGCCTGCCACAGTTGGAAACTCAAAGGCTTGCCAATCATCAGTTTCTTGCCGTATACGGTCAGATAGAGTTCGGACTCGTTGGATAGTTCGTTGAATGTCACATGTGCCATTCCTACCGGCTCGTGATTGAACAATGCATAGACGATATCCTTTTCGTCCGTGTCGAACACCACGTTCTTCGATTTTGCGATCATCACGCGGCCACAGACGGACATGCTCATCGGGTATGCGTCGGAATTGATATCCTCGTAAGGCGCTTGAGCCTCTACCGTATATTCTACCGTCAGCGGTTCGGCCAAGCCCTCTTCATCCGTCAGGTAGATCAGGTCGCTGTACACACCTACTGGCATGTTGCCCTTGAAATCCAGACGGATCTCTTTCTCTTCCAGGGCGTTCATCGTGCCGTAAGACTCCTTAACCGTCAGCCAATCGGGCAGTGCCTCGATCGAATACTGGTGCCGGCGTCCGGAGGTGTTGACGATACGGATGTGCATCGAGAAATCATTTTTATCCTCGTAGTCCGAATAAGCAAGCAGCGTCCGTTCGCTCCATTTGAGCGCGTTCCGATCGACAAAGGCCACCCAGCTCACGGGAGAAGCCATCGGGTTGCCGTTCAGGTCTTCGACGTCGCGAACGGTGACGTAGATGGTCTGTTTGTTGATCTCGCGATCGGCCATATTGAGGTTGATGAGCAGTTCGTCGTTGTTGAATGCCCAATCGAACTTCATCTTCGTCAGCAGACCCTGGTCGCGCGTCGGGGCGTAGGATGCTTTGTCCGCATAGCGCTCGTTGCCGGGCGTCGTTACCAGCGGAACAACCTTGTTGATTACGTTATTGTACCCGTCGCGGAACTCGCGCTGGTCGTTCGGGCTGTACACCAGTTCGATGATACCGTTGGCGTTCTCCTTCATCTCTTCGAAGGGTAGGAATCCGAAGATACCCATCTCACTACCTGTCGGGCTGAGGTTGTCGAAGCCTTCCACCATATATTTGGGCAAAGCTTGTTCAAAGAACACGAGGTCGTCTATATTGCCCTCAAAGCCGTCACCGCCGAGGTACATTGCTCCGCTGATACCGCCTAACATAGTAGCGGAGAAGGACTGCAGCACTTTGCCGTCCACATATACCGCCGCGTTATTGAGCGTACGATTGACGGTCAGAACCACATGATGCCACTCGTTGTTTGCATAGCCGTCTCCGACTAACCATTGGCTCGAGTCGCTGTACAGCACCAGTCGTCCGTTCTCCAGCGACAGCGCCATACCGTGTTTCGCATCCGTCCTGCCGGCGCGGAAGATAGCGCCGTTCGGCGACACCGCTTTGAACCAGAGCATGATCGACTCGTCGTAAACAGCCGAGCGGCTCAACAGATTGCCGGCCAGCTGTAACGGGTCGTTGCCTTTAAAGGCGACGGAGATACCTTTCCTGTGATTCCAGCTCGTGCCCTGGCTGTACAGGGTGGCACCGTTCGCTTTGTCGCTCAGATCGTTACCGCGTCCTTCGTCCATCCGATAGTATGCCAGCAGGTCGCGTTCGTATCCCGTCAGGTACTTCATGTGGGTAGCGGATATCTCTTCCTGAGTCAGCGCTTTGGTCCATATACGCGCTTCCAGCATGTCGCCTTCAAACTCGCCGCCGAACTCAAACGGAGCTGATCCGCGCAGCTCAAAATCATTCGGTATCGTATCCGCTCCCTCATGAGCGAATGGTACAGGTTTCGTACCTACATAGAACTGCACCGTTTTCCGGTCGTTGTCATACACGGCTATCACGCGGCTGAACACGCCGGCGGGCAATACGCCGTAATCGGTGCGGAACATATAGACATTCACGTCGTTGGTCAGGAAGAGCACCAGACTTCCTGCTTCGAATCCTAACTGCACAGCATAGCCTTTGTTAGGCATCGAGGTGAAGAAGAGCGAGCCTACCGTCTCTGCTTCTTGGGGTCTAACCATCATGTCGATGGTGAAGGACATATTGGTCAGCGAGCGTTCCGCTTTCGTTACGGCTCTGCTTTCTGCCGCGTCCGTAAAATGCAGACTCGTTCCGGTCGTTATACCTGTCGCGTTGGTCATACCGATGAGCTGGAAGTTATTGTCTTCGTCCAGGTAGTTACCGGCTATCGGCTCGTTGAACCGCAACTTGAGGTCGTTGCCCACACCGAGGATAGCATCGGCGGGTTGAGCTGCACCGAATACACGCGGAACACGTGTATCTTTGATACCGCTGCGTACCTCCGAAGTACGGGAGATGAATCCGTTGCCGTGACGGCAGAACGATACGGCGCGCAGGTCGTACTCCTGCTCCATCGGATCGCGCTCGCCGTAGTAGCGGATATTCTCAATACGGCCGCTCGTGATCATCGCCTTCGTACCCGACGCCTCATTGTACAGGCTGTCGCTTGCGTAGTACGAGCACAGGTTCACCCAACCGTCATCCGAAAGCTTGCTCAACTTGTACTGCAATTCGATATGATCGAAGTTCTTGTAGTTCACATCAAATCCGTCAATGACCACCGGCAGGTAGTAGCCTGCTGAGTCTTGCGGCGAGAGCGTATTCATCACCCATTTGTCATGCGGCGCGGCGATGTTGACCTCGCAGCTGACCGGCATATAATGTACGCTGAAGGTACAACGTGCCTTATTGAAACGGTCGCAGGGCGATGCCAGCTCCAAGATGATGTTCTCGAAGTCGTAGCCCTGGCCGGCATACACCTCCATGGTCTTATTGATGATCTGGCCGTGTGCCAACTTGATCTCGCGTCCTTCACTGGTCAGCGGCTTGCCGTCAATCATGATTTTCGCGCCATGGGGATTCGAGCCTTCGTTGAGTTTGAGCAGGAATCCGATACCTTCCTCTCCGCCGCCGTACTCGTGCTGTCCTTCGTTGCTCATGCGGAGGTTGAAGACAGCCGCTTTATCGACCGGCACATTACTGCGCTCATGGACATCGATATCGATCTTCTGGTTTTCCAGATTGAGCGTTCCGTTGCCCAGCGGCAACTTCGGCTCATAGTAATGCGTGGAATCCGCCGGCTCCCACGGGCAGCGACTGGCACCGCCGTTGAGGTAATAGACGAAGGATCCGTACTTGTAGTCCGTGTTCTGCTGGTCAATGAACTGTAAGGTTGAGTCGGCGTCGTGGTTGAAACCGCTCTGTTTGATGGCGCGGTACACGCTCACGTCCATATAGCCGAAGCCGTCCGGACGCAAGGTGAAGCCGGCTTTTCTGGTCGAGCTCTCACTGTTAGAGGGATCCTGATGGAAATCGAGGTCCAATATCGGCGTCAGCTCAAAGGTCCACTTGGCCTCCGGCGCTTCGCCGTTAAGCGTGAACGGACATCCCCTTTTATCCCAGGTTTGGCCTCTCTTGCTCTTCAGCATTTCATAGACGGTCGGGCCGAAGATATTCTTGAGACTGGCTATGATTCCTTGTCCTAAATTCCCCGAAGCACCCGGATAGTCCACATATTTCGAATAGGAATTGGAGTACTCGTAGTTCTCGCTGTAGCTTACCTTGCTTCCGCCGCTGACAGACCAGTTACCTACCTTGTTCCGTCCGTAGCCGTGGATGGCGTTGATCTTCTCGTTCTCATTCTGGATCATGACATTGATCCATCCGGCTATCGCATTGTTGTATCCGGCCACCTCGTCCGCCTGCACCTTCGTGACGCCGGCGGGGCGGATCTGGCGGTAGTAGCCCGTGGAGGCGAAATGCTCGTTCTCCGGCGCTACTTTCGACCAGTAGAGGTATTTCTTCTGCGCGTTCGCCATCGTTTGTACCGTTGCGCTGTCGAGCGTGAGCAGCAAGGCATCGCGGTCGCGTTTGAGTTTGGGCAGCAGGGTGTTCTCGATATAGTCGTGCGTATAGGCGAAGGTCGACTTCATATAGGTGCCCACCTCGCGCTCCAGACCGATGGCGAGATACCATTTCTTGCCGTCCGCCGCGCGGGCACTGTCCACCACCTGCATCGATCCGTTTGCGAACTGCGGCGCAAAAGCGGCATAGGTCAGCGAGTCAATCGGCTTCACGGCGTCCGTCAGACCGTAGTACATGTTCTGTACGGCGCCGATATAAATATCGTCCATCTCGCCGGTATGACCATGATCCACTTCGGTCTCAATGCGTTCGTTCACGCCGAAGGTATAGGTCGCGCTATGCTTGGAGTAATAGGTCGATTTGATAGGAATACTGATTTTGTTGGTAGTATTCATGTTCATCAGGAAGCCGGAGAATATACCGGTGCCTGCGCCGTTGTAGGTACCGAAGGTCGTGTTGGCACTCGTTCCGTAGCCTACCGTCACATCCAGACCGAAGGTGAACTTCACATCCGACGAGTAGCTGTACTTATAGGTCGTTCCGGATTCCACATACGCCGTACTGTTCGATCCGGGCGGGTCGCGCAGCACATCCAGCAGCACGATATCGGCGGTGGTAGAGGTGACGAAGTCTTTTCCCTTCGCGCGGTTACCCATGACGTAGGCGCGGAAGGCCTGCTTCTCGATATAGTTGCCTTGGTACTCCACGGAGAGGTCGAGCGGACGCAAGGCACTCTCGCCCGTCTTGACGAACGATACATAGTCCACGGGGATAGTGAACAGCGCCTCGCCGTTCTCGTCCATCCGGATGTTCTGTATCTGCGTGTTCGGCGCGTCGTACAGTCCGTTGTACACTTTGAGCAGACCGTTCTTGATGCGTACCTCTTCGTGCCGCACGCTCAGAGGGTCGTTATTGTAGTAATAGTCCTCATGGGCGCTTGCGCGGAAGCTGTACTTACCCATGCCGAAGACCGGATGGCCGAAGAGGTAGCTCCATGTCTTGTCTGCTTGCTGGGTGGCAAGAGGTGTTTTGGCTTTCGTGTTGTCAATCGACTGCCGTTCTATATCCTCTTCGCCGTAGTAGCCTACTTCCATGCCGTATAAGAGCTGCTTGCAGCTGATATCGATCGGACTGTGGTAAGTAATGCTATAGACGGCATTGGCGGTAAAACGGTGGTCGTTGTGCCTGAAAACCAGCGTATCTTTCACCGCCGGCATGAGGTCGAGCGTCTCGCTCGTCTTGCCGTCCGCATAGAGGGTGGAGTATCCTTTGGCGGTCGCTTGTGTGATCTTGTACTTCACCGGCCAGAGGTCCGCGCAGTACTCACCCGTGCTCTGATCCGGACGGATGATGATGCGTTTCTTGGAGTAGATGACTTGCGTCGTACCCGTCAGCAACGTGTCGTACGGTGCAACAGCGTACTGCTTGACCGTGGTACGGATGGTGTCCAGCGTCGGGTCCTGCGGGTCATGGACGATCTGGGATATATTATCGCCTTCCAGTTCCAGTACCAGTTGCAGGTCGTCGCCCAGGTTGTTGGTACTCAAACCGAAGCCCAGTATCTTGTCTGCCTGGTTCTGACCGCCGACCATACGACCGGTCAGTCGTACGCGCGTCCGGTCGTATATGCGAACACCGTCCAAGGCTTTCTCCAGGCGTAATACGCTGTCGCCGTCGATACGTACGAAGCCTTCGCCGGCAAAGGTATGACCGGGTTTGATCACTTGGATGGAGAAAGGATGATTCAACGGCACCTGGATCGTGAAATTACCCGAGCCGTCGGTCTTATAGACGGCATTGTCCGTGCTCACCATTTTTCCGTCCAGTAACAGGTTGGCGTCCCGAACCGGGATCGTCGTGTTCTCATACAACACACGGCCGCTAAAACGAACCGAGGAGATGTTCTCGAACAGCAATCCGGACGCCACGGGGTTGTCCTGGCTCAGCGTCACGGAGGCGGAACCGATGGACGAGTTATTGAACCGGAAGGTGGCATACGTGCTCGTCGGCGTGACTGCATACTGGGTGCCGGAGCCGTAGAGCAGGTTGTCAAACACGTACTCACCCGCCGCATTGGTCGTGGTCGTCCATACTTCGTCCGAGCCTTGCGCCGTCAGACGTACCTCCACATCGGCGCAGCCCATGCCGTCAGAATAATGCACGCGTCCCTCTATCTTGCCGTACGGAGAACGCCAACCGGTACAGGTAGCCGTATCGGTGGTCGTCGTTCCGTTGCAGGTGTAACGGGAGATGATGCGGTAGTCGTAGCGTTTGTCCGTCGCCGTATGGATATCGCGGAAACCGATGGCATCTACCACGGTGAGCGAGTCATAGCTCTCTGCGCCTTGCTCGCGGCGCTCGATGAGGTAGTCGTCCACGCCGCCGGGGCCCATCTTCCATGTGATCTGCACCCCGTAACGGTCGGTGCCTTGCGTCGCCTCCAGATTTTCAATCTTGCCGGTGGAGTTGTAGTAGATGTCCGGACCGGACAAGCGTTTAGGCCTCAGGTCGCTGAGGTTCATCACCTTGAGCGAAGAGTTGGTCTGATCCATCCGCACCTCGTATTGGTAATGCACGCAGGGACGGTTGGCGATATCGACGGCGTGGATGCTCCACGAGCCGTCCTCCGCCATCTTCACGCTGTCGGCGGGCACCGGTGTCTCGAGCACCTCGCCGGTCTCGACGAGCGTACGACGAACCCAGAGACGGGCGTTGTTATCCCAGTTGCAATACGCCTTGCCGGTCGGATACTGAGAGGCCAATTCCACTTGTATTTCGGTATAGAGCGCCGAGCGGATACTGTCGTCATTGAGGGGCGTTACCCATGCCTGCTTGATGGAGTCCGTCAATTCTTTACTACGCGACTGTTCTCGCACCAGGATCGCATCCCGATCACCATTTACCGAGACATAGTACGCGTTACCCTCTCGCGCAATAGGTACGGTTTTCGCGGCTGTTGTTCCGACATAATACCCATTATATTTGACCCGGAGCAGGAAGTACCTCGAATCCGTCGGGATGATATGTTGCTTGCGCTCGCCGAAATGATCGAATGTAAACTCATGGTATACCGTACGATAATCTTCTCCGGGCGGCGTATAACTGAGTTCATATGTATAGTTCTGGATATCACTCTCCGGCGTGTCCGACCACCTGGGTTTGATTCGCAGTTCTACCAGGGTAGCATTGTTCGCCAGTTCGGTTTTGTATTCGCATTGCTCTATGGTTTCCGGAGCCACGGTGATTGGCTGATTCGACAGCTTGAAATAGAGATGCACCTTGCGGTTGGTGTCAAAATCCGGGTCGAGGGAATAGTCCGGCTGATCCAGCGCCAAGGGAGCGAGGTAGTTGTTCTTGAGCAAGCTGTCCACCTTGGCAAAATCATGTTTCCATCCCCATATGGAGGACGAAGCACGGCGTACGCGGTAGTACACGGAACGACCGGGTTTGAGCAACTTGTTACTCGTCAGCTTGCACAAATAGGTGTTCACGCAGTAGCCCTCCTCGTTATAGGTATAGATAGTACACGATTTGCTATACGATTGATCCAGCGAATCCGGGTTTGCTTCCGCTTCGCGCATGGCCTGGAGCGGATTATCCGTATAGTGATAGACGGTGCTGTCTTCCGAATAGGGTATCACGCCGATCGACTGTGCATCGCTGAAGTCCGATTGAAAAGCACGCTGTATCTCAAACACATCGCCTTCTATCAGCTCTTTCGCCGCCGGGTTATGGATCTCCCACGACAGATTGACCTTACCGGTGACGCGCTGATGGGCATCCAGATCCTCGGTAGCTCGCAGGTCGTGCACGCGGTGGTAGGCGGGGATGTGCACCTCGTTCGTCTTGAGCGTCTGCCTGGTTTTGGATTCTTTGTTCTTGTAGGTCTGGAAGGTAGCCGAGAAGAAACGCTGCACCGAGTCCTTGGTCGGCACGACGATGGTTCCGGAGCGGTCGGAGGTCTCACGCTCTCTCGGGTTCAGCGAAGTATGATAGCTGATAGGTTCCTGGAACGCCACATACTGAATACCGGCATTACCGTAGCCCGTTGTACCCTCCGCATCCAGCGTATAGAGATACGGCTCATAGAGCTGCGGACTCTGCGGGATATCACCGCCCGTGTAGATATCCGGCCAGCTCCAGTTGTGATAGTACGACTCATTGCCGCTCGACTGCTTGTAGATCGCTGCACTCATACCCCATTTGAACTTCTTGTCGGTGAGCGAAGCAGGCGGATACCAGTCAAAGGTGATATACGTGATGCGCTTGTGGTCATCATCGTTCTTCCGCTTGAGATTGATGGAGTTCTGCATCCAGTGCGAGCGGTCGCCTTCGGTCAGCACCACCTCCTGACCGTCATACGTACTGCGGACAATACCGCTACCGGTGTGGATGTATATATAGCCTTCTCCTATTTCTTCCGACGAGGTGTTCAGACCACGCTGCACACCCGCCACCGAAGCGATACGGTGGACGCTCTGGTCCGAGCCCTCGGTCAGCCTGTACCACACATACGAGTCATGGCTGCCGGTGAAATTGGAGGAACCCCAAAGGTAATAGTCGTTCGCACGACCGTACACCCATACCGGAATGTAAAAGCGCAGCACACCATCACCCATACTCATTACCGTATAGTGCTTCTGCTGCTCCAGATAATCATTCGCCTGCACATTCGCTGTCACAAGCAGTAGCAGGCTCATCATAAGTAAGAATCGAATCTTTTTCATTGTTGTAGGTTCGTTAATTTTTTTAGTAATTGTGCAGGGTTATCAGCCCCGCACAACTGAAATGGGTTAGTCCCTGGACGGGTCACTTTGGTTATCCTTCATCTCCAATGTAACCGTCTTCGTCTCTCCGGTCGAGATCTTGACAATCACAAAACCGTTGCGGCGGTTGTCGCTGTCGAAGGTCGCGAAATAGAAGGTGTTGCTCTCTTTCACCTCAACATAACCCACCTTGCTCGGGGTGAAGTCCTCCGGTGACTTGAGGTTGAAATGCGCCACACCACCGCCATTGGTCTTTACCTTCTCCTTGGCATTATCCTTGTACAGGGTCGTTTCGGCACCATACTCGTTGGTGAACTTGTACACCATAACGCCGCTTTGAGGCTTGCCGTCCTTCACCACTTCCACATCAACCTGAGCTTCCGTCTTCATACAGGAACTCAGCAGTACTGCTACAGCCGCTATTGCGGCGAACATAAGAAATTTCTTTGACATAATTTTTGTAAATTGAATTGTCTATTAATGAATTAGGTTAATCTTCTATTTGTATCTCTAATGATGTCGCAACCGTTCTTTTGGCTCGACTGCCAGCATCCCCGGACTATAGTCCGGATATGCATACGAAAAGACGC
>CAMIZG010000046.1 GCA_946403215.1 uncultured Bacteroidales bacterium
CGGAGTTATATTCTCCGTCATCGTATCCTTTCGGCTCTTATCTCACCTCCTGCCCTTGCACGGTATAGGTCTTGCCGGCGGGGAGGATGAGGGGTTGTCCTTGTATGGGGTATTAATATAGGAACCCGAACAGCCAGAGGGGAATCTTGTTTCCCAATGCATATTCTATATTATCCGCGGCAATAAAGGCGTTGGGGATGTCTGCAATCTGTTTGCCGTCTTTCGATTGGCCACCCACTTCAACTGTAAATGTGCCGTCAATACGGAAGTCACCCTGGCGCGCATATTCCAACTGATGCTGATAGGACAGTTGGTTGACAAAGAACGTTTCCCGTTCTGTGCCTGTCTCGACATGCGTCAGCGACAAAGCATGCAGAAGGTTGCTGTTCTCCATGTAGATCTTATCCGGCTTCTGCATGCGTTTGATGTTTTGCAAATCGCTGTATAGCAGATTGATCAGTTTAGCTCTGTTCAGGTGAGCCAAATAGCTGACGATAGTGTTCCTGTTCAGTTCGGCCATCTGCGCCATCTTGCTGATGTCAACCGCAAACGGCACTCCGGTACTGACAACGGAGAGCAAGCTGCGTAACTTGCGGACGTTGGCAACATCCACGTTGCCTAACTGGGGTAATTCGATTTCAAGAATCAGGCTAACAACCTTCTGCACCTGCGTGATATAATCGATATTCGGTTCAAGGAAGAACGGATAATATCCTTCCCGCAAATAGTTGTCGAAATACTGCAAGGGCTTGCACACCGCAAGCACGCTTTGTGCCGCGTCCAATGGATGTGCCAGAAGTTCGTCCAATCCAATAGCCTGCAGAGCGATATTCTCTTTGAACAGCAGATATTCGCGGAACGACAGTCCTTGCATGTCATAGCTGACACAGCGTCGGGACAAATCAGCTTCGGCATTCAGGATGTTTAACAGCGACGAACCTGTGAAGATGATTTGTAAATCAGGGAAGCCGTCGTAGATGTTCTTTATTTCGCGACTCCAGCCTTCGTATTTGTGCACCTCGTCCAAGTACAGGGTTTTGCCGCCTTTCTTGTGAAAATCCTCCGCCAACTCAAGCAAGCTGTGTCTCGCGAAGTACAGATGATCCAAACTGGCATACAAAGCAACTGTCGGATTTGTCCCATATGTTTGTTTGATGTGTTGCAGGAGCATGGTTGTTTTACCGATACCACGTGCTCCGCGAATACCAATGAGGCGTGACGACCAGTTGATTTTGTCCATCAAACTGCGCTGATGCTTCATATCTACATGCGACAACAATCGCATGTGCTGCGCTTGTAATTGCTCCATTTTCTTTATGCTGTTTCGTTAGACTTTTCGCTTTGGATGTGCAAAGATACGAAAAAATGCTTAACAAAACAAGCAGTCTGGGCAAAAATCTGCTTATTCTGTTAAGCATTTAACGGTTTGCAAAATGATGTTTGCAAAAATTAAGCTACTTTAGCAGCAAGAATGAAAGATTTCATTTCACCTCCTGCCCCTGAACATTGTACATCTTCCCCTCGCGGAGGATGAAGAGTTGACCGTTACGGAGTAGCTTTTGTCCGCCATGCATGGCGGACGACTCAACAAGCCCGATGGCGGTTTCGTAATCCACTGTGGTGAAAGATTCGGTGTACGTATGGAGCACATTGCCGTTATTGTCCTTGGCAGCAAGAGTCAGGTCGTAGCCTGTGCTGCTATTCAAGCCCGTAACAGTAAAAGCGAAGCCTGTTGCTTGCGTAGCCTGGTCGCGTGCAGGTGCGCTGAAGGCGATCTCCGTCAACTGACCATTGGCGTTGAAGACTAACGTGCAAATAACGGCACCACTCTTATCGCGGATGACTAACTCATAGGTTGCTGCACTTGCAACGGTAGGCCATACGACATCAGCGGTTGTTTCGCCCGGAGTAACCTTAAACTCCGTTGTTTCAACACTTGCTGCGCCCAGTGGACGAACGTCATATAAGCCCCATGCATCGTGCATCTTGTAAGTGTTCAGATAGTCGGCTGGAACATAAACAATGGTAGTATAATCCAAGCCATTGAGTGCATAGTTGTTCACTGTGGGCGGACGCATACTATAGCACGTGATTGTCTCTATTGCTGAACAACCATAGAATGCATATTCCTCCAGTACCTTGACTTGTGAACCGAGGATGATGTCTTTTAGCTTGTTACAGCCGTAGAACGCACTTTGACCAATAAGAGTTACTTCATTGCCGATGGTTACGGACTCTATCTGATAGTTATACGTGTAATTCTCTGATAGCGCCCCCTTGCCGGTTATTTCCAATGCCATATTGGATGGATTAAATTGCCAATCTAACACATTGTCCTTGCCGCATTTGCCGGTCAAAAAGTAATCAAATATTGCCTCCATCGTAGTGTCTTGCGTCAGTTCAATCGTACGCGGATTATCAGTGTTGCCATCCGCCCATTTGACGAAATAGAATCCACGGTCAGGTTCTGCGGTTAGCAGTAAAGTTTCATCACAGATAGTATAGTCTCTATTATAGATAATATATCCGTTCTCTGCTTTCGTTGTTATCGTATAGGGCGACGGAGCGTATCCGATTTTAGAAGCATAATTGCTCCATCCGTCAGCAGACCGATATACATCTAATGAGCCGCAAGGCACATATATAGAAACACCGTAGCCAAACACATTATTACCTAATGCCGGAGGCGTTTCGCTTTGCATCGTCACACTTGTCAGACTGCTGCATTGATAGAAAGCATACTCTCCAATGCTTGTCACGCTGTTGGGGATAGTGACAGAGGTCAGACTGCTGCATTGATAGAAAGCATACTCTCCAATGCTTGTTACGCTGTTGGGGATGGTGACCGAAGTCAGACTGTTGCAATTATAGAAAGCATAATTTCCAATGCTTGTGACGCTGTTGGGGATAGTAACACTCGTCAGACCGAAGCAACCATAGAAAGCCTCATTTCCAATGCTTGTCACGCTGTTGGGGATAGTAACACTCGTCAGACCGAGGCAATCACCGAAAGCACCATATCCAATGCTTGTGACGCTGTTGGGGATAGTAACACTCGTCAGACCGAAGCAACCACCGAAAGCATAATTTCCAATGCTTGTGACGCTATACGTTTTTCCGTTAAAGGTTACAAAACTCGGAATGACAACATCTCCTGAATATTCGTTGGCATTACTGCCATAATAACCTGACCCTCGATACGTAACCGATGCGGTCAACTCACTGTCGTTAAAGTAATACCAGATACCGTCAACGGAGGTATCAGATGCCCACATACTTGAGGCGCAGAAAAGCAGCAATAGGGCTGCAAAAAAAGATTTTGTTTTCATAATGTTTTTTATTTGGTTAATTGATAAGTAATTACATTTGTTCTGTTAAACATGTCTTTGCGTACGTCAACACTAAGCCATGACTGAAGTTTTTGGCTATTGATATAGTTAAACCATTCAACAAGAGCTTCATTTTGGGGACTCACCATTATTGTAATCGTTTTGTGTTGTATAGAATGAGTGACATATATGTTATCTAATATATCTTTAGCTTTTAATTTTGAAGACAATTGTTCATTTTTCAATGGTTCGATAGAATCGCAGAAAAGCAATAGATTAGTAAGAGGATTGGCATACCATAAGCGATATCCCTGATCAAGGCATAAACTATCTAAACCTGCTTGTTTGTATTCCTCGAATTCTTCTTTGTCTGTCTTAACCCAAATGTGATGATGGATAATAGACTCAGCTATGGTTTTAAATTTATCTTCATCACTTTGGCTAAATTGCCTCTTCATCACAACAGCAGACTGGTTGCCTCTCAATATAAAATGGAGATAACTTGTAAGTCTTTCAAATAATAAGACACCACTCACTATTCCATGATTAAGGAAAGGCTTATTGCTTTTATTACGGCAATAATCGTAGTATTTTTCTACGATGTTTCTATCTATTCTTATTGTGTCAGACTCACATGTTGGCAGAGTATTCAAAAGATTGTTTAAACTATTTTCAGAAACATAAAGCTTTTTGGATAGTTCAACCAATGTCATGGATAGTGGATAGTTTACTTGATTGTGCTCAACATTATATCCGGCATCATGATATAGGCAGATTAAGAACCAATAGTATAGCCATTTGCTTTTATAGCACTCTTCCACGCCAAATAACTTATGGAGCCTAATACCTAACAAAAAGGTTGAAATGGAATGAATTGTATGGTCATTAGAATGTAGATTGTCCCATAAACAGCTTTTTAGTCCACAGGCAAAATAAATCTTAATCCATTGAAATGCAGAAGCCTCATCCGCTAATATATCCGTCGCTGACATATTAAGTTTTTGAGAATTGCGATAATACATCCATTTCTCTGGTTTTGATAGGATAGCATTGTAAATGTTTAGTAATGATATGTCATTCATGCTTTTATACTCTATATTCGTGTCGGGCGCAACTTCTATGCCTATTCGGGCGGTTAATATAAGAGTTAAAAGTTATAATATCAAGCATATATACAAAAAAGCGTGAACTCCAATTGGTCTTCACGCTAGTCAAGGGCTTCGCAATCCCCGCAAAAAGTAGAAAACAACCGACGTCCACGCCCGATATGTAAACCCACCTCGCCCTTTGTGGGCGTGGACGGAATATATACATATCCACGAGGACATTCATTGTTGCTGTCTGGACTTTTTGCAATAGAATTTTGCGAAGATTCTGACTAGTCGCAAACAACGTCAATAAACGCCTTTTTATTATGTCACCGCTTTGTTAACGCTGTCGGTGCCAGCTCGCGTTCGGCAATCCATGCCTCCGCTCTTCAAAAATCAATCGTGCCGATTAATTTTTGAGTTCCAATGATAACGTCCAATGGATGACGGTCGCAATTAACCCTGCGGCGGAGGTATTCTATATTTGCACAGAATACGGGTCAACGTATTTCACAACACCGTTCTCACTGAAGATAAGCGGAGTGTTCGTCCGGCGATGTTCTTCCACTAAGCGACGATAGGATAGCTTTAATCCTTCGCTAACTTTCGTTTTAAACTCTTTCTCACTCATACCTGTGAAATTTTTGTCCATGCAATAGGATCATGAACTAATATTGTGTGTGTGGTGGCTCGCAATTCGGCTATTATTCGCGGCTCTCCCTTAGTATTGTCAAAAACAAGCATGCTATTACAAATAGGCAAATACAAATGTACCAAATTTCGCAAGCCTTTCTTATACCGCCTGCGGATAACATCCTCCGGGATGCCGTGTCCGCCTTGCTCTACACGCTGCGCTACTCGCTGAATAGCCTGCTCGGGGCTTTCCAAGCAGAAAAACAACAGATGCACTTTATAGCCACTTGCCTGGGCGCGTTTGACTAGCCCGACATACGAACGGGTAGCAAGTGTGGTCTCGATAGAGAAATCCACTTTCTGCTCCAACAATTCATCAATGCGCTGCAACATAATACGCGCCGCTTGCACATCAACCAACTCTGGAGCAAATGGGGATAATCCCCGGGCAATCTCATCCGCATTGACAAAATTATAGCAGCCTAACATCTCCGGCAACAAGGTAAACGAAGCTGTGGTTTTACCTGCGCCATTGGGACCAGCTATAATATACAAATTAGGGTGCGTCATTTCTCACAAAACCTTTGCGGCCGCAAAGGTACAAAAAAAATCTGACATTTGCAAATTTTCAGAGAAAAAAGTGTGCCCATACACACAAATAGCGACCTCCCTCGGTCGCTATTTGTGTGATTGTGTGATTGAGTGCGTACGCATCAGACTGTTGCCTCAATGTTCCAGACGAAGGCTCGTACGCCGACCTCCTGGTTGCGCATGTCAAGTTTCTTGACGGACTCAAGGAGTGCGGGCACCTTATCGTCGTCCACAACAGTGATAACACAGGAGTTCATCTCCGGCCATGCGTGCGTGCCGCGACGGGGTTCGCCGCCGTTAGTGCCACGCCCCTGAACCTGCTCAAAGAACGTAAAGCCCTTGATACCCAGCACATCCAGCATATACTCCACCCGGCCCGTATTGGCCTGGTTGAAAATGATCATAACACTTTTCATACCATTTACCATTTACCATTTAGTCATTTACCATGTACCATTTATTGGTTCATTTGGCTATTGAGTCATCTTTCACCTTTATATCCATAAAGATGAATTTCTTGCGCAATGCTTCTTGTTTGTCGCGGTCGCCGTGTCGTGACATCACTCCGTAAAGCACAGGCACGATGTACAAGGTCAGGAAGGTGGAGACAGCCAGACCGCCGATAACCACTATACCCAGCGGCTGCCACATCTCGGCACCCTCACCTTGAGACACTGCCATCGGCACCATACCCAGGATGGTGGTGAAGGCAGTCATCAGAACAGGACGTATACGGCTGCGGCCGGACATCTGTATAGCCTGGTTGAGTTCGTAGCCGCGCTCACGCATCAGGTTGATGTAATCGACAAGCACAATACCGTTCTTAACCACTATACCTACCAACAGCACCAGGCCCAATGCACCGATCATATCCAGCGAGCGATGGGTGATCCACAGTGCGACAATCACACCCGACAGGGCGAACGGTACGGAGAACATGATGATGGCCGGCATACGCAGGCTCTCGAACTGCGAAGCCATCACGATATACACAAGCAGTATAATCAAGGCTGCCAGTAGGATCATGTCACGGAACGTGTCCTGTTGCGTCTCGAATGTACCGCCGATGTGCGTGGAGTAGCCTACCGGCAGATCAAGTTGCGGAATAACTTCCGCCTCAATCTGTTGCGCCAGCTCACCCAGCGAAACGTTATACGGCGTGACCTTGACGGTTACTATACGCTGACGGCTCTTGCGCTCGATGGTAGGCGGTGCCCAGTACTCGCCTATCTGCGCCACCTCACTGAGTTTGACCACCTTACCCATAGGCGTGGGGATACTCAGGTTCAGGATGTCGGAGATAGAGTTGCGGTCTTCCTCTTCGAGACGAACAACAATATCGTACTCCGAACCGTCATCCTTCAGGTAGCCGCTGGACATACCCGTCACGCGGTTGCGAAGATAGGTGGAGATGGTAGCCGAGCTCAATCCCAGACGCGAAGCTTTCTCCTTGTCCACCGTCACCTTGATATCCGGACGGTCGTCCTCACGACTGATATTCACGTCACGCGCACCCGGCAGCTGCGAGCTCAGGTAGCGTGCCTTTTCCGCCAGTTGGGACGTCTTGTCGAAGTCGTAGCCGTAGATCTCCAGATCGACCGTATTGTTGCTGCCACCGGGGCCATTGGCGGCCACCTGGCACTGATACTCAATGATCTCCGGATGACGCGCCAGCTCCTGACGGAGTATCTCAGCGATCTCCCAGATCGATTGTTCGCGCTCCCACTTCTTAGGCAGACGAATGGTCATCGATATCTTGTTGTTCATCGTGGATGAGAACATGGCCGCGATGGTTGCATCGTCGTTCGAACCGGCGGAGGTGTTGATCAACTGAATGCAGGGCACAAGCTCCACGAAGCGTGTCTCCAGGGCGCGTGCGGTCTTCAGGGTCTCCTCGATACGCGTACCGCGCTGCAGTTTGACCACTACCGACAGACGACCGTTATCCTGCTGCTGCATAAAGTCCGAGCCGATCTTTCCCTGGAAGACGGGGATGAGCGATGCGCCGAACAGAGCGAGCAGGATGATGAGCGTCCAAGTCTTATGCCTCAGACACCAGCCGAGCGAACGGGCGTAGGCATCGTCCACTATGTCCAGAAGTCGAACAACCGTGCGGTCGTAGAACGACTTCTTACCCGCCTCATCGTCGATGAGGTTACCCTCTTCATCCACGTGGACCTTCTTGGCTTTCAGCAGTTTGGAGCAGAGCATAGGCGTCAGCGAGATAGCCACTACGGTGGATGTACAGCACACAACCGTAACGATCCATCCGAGCTCGTGGAACATGATACCCGCCATACCGGAAAGCATGGTCAGCGGCACGAACACTGCCACGAGCACCAACGTGGTAGCGATAACGCTGACCCACACCTCGTTGGTGGCGTAGATGGCAGCCTCATGCGGGTCCTCGCCGCGCTCCACGTGACGAGTAATGTTCTCCAACACCACAATCGCATCATCCACCACCATACCGATAGCAATGGTGAGCGAACAGAGCGAGATGATATTAATCGAACTATCCGCTACGCCCAGGTAGATGAACGCCACAATAAGTGCAATAGGTATAGTGATGCCGATGATGATCGTTGCGCGCCACTTGCCCAGGAAGAACAGCACGACCAGCACCACAAACAATAGTGCGTACAGCACGGACTCCTCCAGCGAGTTGATACTGTTCTGGATGTTGTCAGCAAAGTCGTAGATCTTCTCGAACTTCACATCCGAGGGCAGCTGCTTCTGTATCTTCGCCAGTTCCTTGCGCACGTCATGACACACCTGCACGGTGTTGGCACCGGTCTGCTTGGCGATGATCAGTCGCACCGACTCACGGCCGTTGGTTTTCTCATCGAGCGAGAGGTCTTTGATGGTGTCCTTGACGGTAGCAATGTCGCGCACAAACACCTGTTGTCCCTGCGGGGTGATAGTAAC
Source organism: uncultured Bacteroidales bacterium (assembly GCA_946403215.1). GTDB lineage: Bacteria > Bacteroidota > Bacteroidia > Bacteroidales > Paludibacteraceae > Colicola. The sequence continues at coordinate 8,570 of CAMIZG010000046.1, forward strand.
CATCAGGTCGCCTATCTCCGAGGACTCGATGTACTCCGAGCGCACCTGCATCTGGTACTGCTCCTGCGGCATCTTGACCGTACCGGACGAGAGGTTGAGGTTGTTAGCCGAAACCACCTGCCCTACTTGCTCAAGCGTCAGGCCGTAGGCATCGAGTTTCTCCTGGTCGATGTTCACGTACACGTACCGGTCGGGCGCACCGGAGAGGGATATATTACCTATACCGTCCACCTGGTTGAGCTGCGGGATAACCTCGTCGTTCAATATCTTGTCCAGACCGGCGTAGGTCTCATCGGCCGTAATGGAGTACTGCGCCACAGGCATGGAGCTCGTTGAGAGCTTGAAGATCATCGGTGTGCCGCAGTTGTCCGGCAGGTTGTTCTTGGTCATGTCCACGAACGAACGCACATCGTTCACCGCCTCGTCCATGTTACTGCCCCACTCTAGCTCCAGCACTACCATCGAGAGGTTGTCCTTCGACTGGGAAGTGATATGCTTCAAGTGATCGACGGAGGTCAGGGCGTTCTCCATGATCTTCGTCACGTTCGTCTCCATCTCACTGGCCGACGCACCCGGATAAGTCGTCATCACCGTGATGTACGGAGGATCCATCTCCGGGAACTGGTCGATAGGCAGCCTCAGAAACGAGAAGATGCCTATCACGATCACCGCCACAAAGATCAGGGCAGTGGTGACCGGTTTTTCTATCGCTGTTTTGTAAATTGCCATAATTCTTTAGCTATTGGCTTTTAGCCATTGGCTATTGGCTCACCTTGCGGCTAACGGCCAATGGCCAACGGCTAATGTTATTATTCAACCACGTTGATTTTCACTCCATCCACCAGTTTATGCTGACCGGTGGTAACCATCTCCACGCCGGCAACGATCTCGGGCGAGATGATTTCTATATCCTGGTCAAACCGCTGTCCGAGGGTTACGCCCACACGTTTGGCGCGACCGTTATCGTTGATGAACACGTAGCGGTCATTGGCGCCCACCAGTTTCTCCACGCTCTGGTACGGAGCAACGATGGCTTTCTCGCGCCCCAGACCGATAGTGGTGGTAACATACATACCCGGACGGAGCAGGTTCTTCTGGTTGGGGATGACAATCTTCACCTGGAAGGTGTGACTCGAGGCGTCAATGGTCGGATAAACGACCTCGACGGTAGCGGGGAACACCTGGTCGGGATAAATCTCCGATGTGAGCGAGAGTTTCATACCTTCCTTGAACTTGGGGAAGTACATCTCGGGGATCGCCACCAGTGCTTTGAGCTTGTCGATCTGCGTGAGCACAAGTATGGGCTGCCCGCTGTAGAGTTCGCCGTCCTCGTAGTTCTTGGCCGAGATCACACCGGCAAACGGAGCCTTGACATAGGTATTCGTCTGCAGAAATTCCAACTGCTCCTTGGTAGAGTTGTACTGCGTCATAATCTGGTCGAACTGCTGCTGTGTAGCCGAACCGGTTCTCAACAGTTGCGATACGCGGTTCTTCTCGATCTCCAGATTGGCCAGACTGATTTTGGTAGTCTTGTACTGCGTCTGATCCATGCGCACCAGATCTTTGCCGGCCTTGACCGGATCACCTACTTCGCAATAGATATGTTCAATCTTACCCGTAAGCGAGGGAGCCACGTTCTGCGTGAGGTAGCCCTGCAGGTTGGTTGACAAACTGATAGCACGCTCTATCTCACGCGGCTGGAGCACGGTGGTACGCACCTGCTCTACGCGCTCCTCTTCAACTTCGGTTGTTGTCTCTTGTTTCTTGCCGCAGCCTACAAGCATCAGGGCTGCCAAGGAATAAAGAAATATCTTTTTCATTGCTGTATTAATTATTCAAGAATTTTTCAAGTTCTACTTGTGCGTTTACGAGCGAGAGGATGGCCTGCACGTAACTCGACTGCGCATTGATCAGGTCGTTCGAGGCGTTCGTGAGCTCCATGTTACTGCTGGCGCCGTACTTGAACTTGTTCGTAGCCGAGGCAAACACGCGCTGCGCCACCTCTATGTTATCCTTTTCGTTCATGTACGTCTCATAGGCATTCGTCAGATTGAAGCAGAGCTGGCTGTACTGAATTTCCAGATTAGCCGTTGTCTCCGACAGGGTGTTCTTTGCCTCCTCGTAGGCAATCTTCTTCTCAACCAGAGCAGCGGCACGCTTGCCTGATGACCAGAGCGGCATACGCACACTCACCTGCACCGTGTTAGGCGGCGTCATACGCATACCTCCTTCGCCGTAGTACTGCTGGTTGGAGTAGTTGTAGCCCAGACTAACCGTCGGACCGTATGCCCAACCTGCCATCGCAACGTTGCGCTTGGCCAGCTCGGTCTGCTTTTGCAGCAACTGGTAATTAAGGTTATTCTCTATGGCAAAGTTTTCGCCAAGCAAGGTAAGCACCCGTTCGGGCGACAACACGTTTTCGAGTTGCTCGGTCAGCACCAACTGTGTCTCTACCGGCACATCCAGCTGCACTTTGAGGCTGTTGGTAGCAAGCTCGATATTTCGCTTTTGCGAGTTGATACTGTTCTTTAAGGTATTTACGCGCACGCGTATCTGGTCGGCTGCTGTCTGCTCGGCTGCTCCGGCATTCACAGCGTTCTGCGTGATCTGCTCCAGTCCTTGTATGTTCACCAGGCTGGAGTCAAGCAGGGCGCTAATGCTCTGCAGCGCAAGCACGCTCACATAACTGCTCATCACACTCCCGCGCAGCTGGCTCTCCGACTGCTCCAATGCAATCTTTTTCATGTCGATAGCCAGATTATTCAGCAGCACGCCTACTATGCCTTGTCCGTTCAGGCCGATGGATGCCGTTACGCCCAACGCGCCTACGTTCGGCATGTTGATCTTCACGTCATTGCCCATCATCGCCAGTGTGGCGCTGTACCCGAGGTAGTTGCTGTAGCTGTAACTACCGTCCACCTGCGGCAGCATAGCGGCTATCGTTTGCCAGCGTTGGGCGTAGGCCTCTTGCACGGCCAGCGAAGCGTTCTTCAGACTGCGGTTCTGCGCCACAGCGTAGTCCTGTGCATCTTTGAGCGACAACTCCAATACTGCCGGAGTACTATCCTTCGACTTCTGCTCGGCGCTTTTGGTAGCTGCCATAACATGATCGCCGGCCTGCACGCTTGTCACAAGCAGCAGACCAAATATTCCTGTTATCAATAATTTCTTCATATAATTGATAGTTAAATATTCTTTCACTTTTCACCTTTCACTTCGCGCATGAGTTGCTCGTAGCGTTGCGTGCTTTCTGCCGAGAACATGCCTCTTAGCAGCACATCCAGCGTGAAGTCCGAGAGTTTATGGAAAGGCACATCCGTCTTCTCCTGCGACAAACCGGCTTGCACCACGTTGTCATGTATGCGAGCCAGCATCAGAGCTGCCATATTTACATCAAGCTCGGCGCGGAAAATTTGCTCGTCCATACAACGCTCCACCACGCGTTGCATCATTTGCTTGTTCAGCGCAAAGATACGCGCATTGTACTGCTTGGCTATGGCGGGGTAATACTTGTTCAGGTCGTATATGAATGGCGGGAACTTACGCACATCCTGATTGGCTGTTATCTTTTCCAGCCCCATGCGTATGGCGCCCCACATACTTTTCTGAGAGTCAATAAACGACTGCATGCCTATGCGCACCTCCTCGTAATGGTAATCAAGGATAGCCAGTATCAGGTCGTCCTTCGATGTGAAATACACGTAGAACGTTTTCTTCGACATACCCAACTCATGGCATATATCGTCAATGCTGACCGAACGAATTCCCACCTCAACCATCTTCTGTTGGGCGGTACGGATGATTTCCTCCTGAATCTCGTTTGTTTCCATAATTACTTCTCTGTTTCTGGGCCCCCGACGCAACCTGCAAGACTGTGGTGGGGATATTGCGGAAACAATGGTGCTCTTTATGTCGCCGAGCGACATCTGTCAGCACCATTTAGTGTACGCAAAAGGTGTGCCATACAGCAATGCACTTGGAAACTTTTGCAATTATTGCAGTTTCCAAGTGCATTTTGTATTCTTTACCTTACAAACCCAACGCATTCACACAAGTCGTGTGAGACTTCATCAGGGGCAAGTCGGGAACAAGTCGAGGGCAAGTCGGGAGTGTACCCTATCGTTTCCCGCCCATCAGGGTATATGTTACGCCATTGCGAATGATGAGCAGTTGTCCGTCGCGGAGCACCTTGTGTACCTCGATGCCGGCCTGCGTATTACTTACAGCCGTGGGAGTCGGCTGCGCTTCGCCCTTACGGACGAACACCATCAGCGCCGTCGAACTGGTTCCGGAGGCATAAAGGCGGATATACTTCGACTGAGCGTTGTAGCAAACACACTTGCTAGAAGATGCCAGATTGGCGAGCCGTACGCATTGGTCGCTTTCCTCGAATTTCCACGTGTTGTTCTTCGAACTGCTATACCCGAGTTTCGTGCCATCGGACGATGCAAGCATATTGTTCGATCCTGCTACCGTCAGGGTATATTTGTCCTTTGCTCCGCCTACTACGAGCCTCAAAGCATCGTCGGCGTAAGCTGCCTCGTCGGTCAAGGTCACGCCATCTGTCACTACCAGCAAGTTGTTGCTCGAACCCACAGCACCGGCTACGATGGGCGTCAGTGCATCATTGATCATCACCTTGCCGGCCAGAATGATCGTGTCCCCTACTCCAAGTGCATCGGCGCTTGTGGCCTTGGCAAACAGCGAAGGTGCCACTACATGGATAGTTATCTGCGCACTCTTGTCATCACAGCTCACAGTGATTACAGCCTCACCTTCCGCTACGGCGCTCACCAAGCCAGTCTCGCTGACGGTAGCCACCGCGTCGTTGTCCGACGAGTAGTTCACCCCATGATCCACAGCTGCTTGCTGAGGAGTGATCACCGGCTGCAGCTGCAGTGTTGAGCCGCTTGTCACCTCCGCATCTTCGGGCAGCGTGATGCTCTCCACAACTGCTTTGGCTACGGTCACCTTGCAGGTGCTCTTCACCTCCGGATAGTCCTTCACAGAAACAGTAATAACGGCTTCACCTAAGGTCTTTGCTGTTATCACGCCGCTGGCGTTCACGGTGGCAACTTCCTCATTGTCGCTTGCGAACTCAACCTTCTTCTCCGTACCTTCGGGTTGGATCGTGGCTGCTAAGGTCTTCTTTTCGCCGATGTACATCGTCAGCTCCGTGGCACCCAGTTCAACCGATTCAGGTACAGGTAGCGACACTTTCAGTGTGCACTTAGCCTGAATATTCTCGCCCAGTACCGAGGTTGCGACCACCACATACTCGCCCGTTGCCGTTGCCTTGAACACGCCTGCATCGGAGATCGTGGCGTTATAATGGCTCGTGGCGAATGACCACTCTACGTCTTTGTTCGCCACGTTGGTGGGATCAAACACCAGTTCGGCACTCAGATCCTTCTCCTCATTTTTCAGCAGGTCATAACTCGACTGCTTGAAGCTGACACCATTCAACTCTATCAGGTTAATGCTAATGGGGTACGAAGCGCTCATCTCGTCCAACTTGATATCATACGTCATGTACGACAACTTGGCATCCAAGCTACCGGCCTCAGAACCTGTGCCTTTATAGGTTACAGTCACCGTGCCGCTGATGCGGTCGCCCTCATCGACCACGTCAAACAGCGCAGCATCGCTGCCCTCTATTGCCCAAACAATATCATCCGTCAGGTTCTTGGCGCTGTAGGTGATTTCCACCGTCTTCGTGCCGCTGGTGGCTACGTCCCCGAACTCTATCGTTGTGGGCTCAATAGTCAGTTCGCTCTGCACATCTCGCGGCTCGCCGGCTTTCTTGTACAAGGCTATCTTGCCCGTTACTTGCGCACTCGAATACGGCTTGAACACATTGCTGTTATAGCGTACTGGGAACGACTGCTCCTCATCCGGACGGGATACAAGTGCCACGCCATCAGTGATCTCCACGCCCCAACTGGCAAGGATCTTGCCCGCCTGCGTGTCGGCATACGTGAAAGCACCGCTACCGGTCACATCCAGATGCAGACGCTTCTGCGTATCGGTGGTCGTGAACTGCCAGTTGCCGCTGTACTTCTTGGCGGTGAACATCTGCGCGGTCTGCGGGATATCCGCCTTGCCGGTGGTCTTGTTGACTACTACATACTCCGTCACCTCCGGCAAGCGTGCGCCCTCCAACGGTCCGCTTACCGAGCCGGCTTCCTCACTCACGAACACGATCACATCGCCGTCCTTCAGCTCGCCGGTCGTATTGATGCGCTCAAACGGCACCACCTTCGGAACAATGGCATCATCGGTTACTGTGATCGTCAGATTAGCGTAGCCCTTGACCTCGTTATAACTCGGATCATAGCAACTGAACTCCACCTTACCGGTGAACGTGCCGGCAGTCTTGACTGAATAGCTGACGGTGAACTCCATCGTGCCGCTACCTCCTTCATACCCCACGTACTGATTTGCCGGAGATACATAGAATCCACTGGGTTGAGACTCGTCATCCAGCAATCCTTCTACGACTTCGGCATACATGGAATACCCCCCTGCTGCCAAACCGGAATACGTCACAGTGATCGTCTGCGAATCCTCCACGGGCAAAACCTGCCCCTTGATACTTATCGAGCCGAAATTCACATCCGTAGCGGTTATACTTGCCGCAAGACTCATTGCACTGACCAGAAGCAGTGCTACAAAAGATAAAACTTTTCTCATGGTAAAAAAACTCATTTTTTGTTTCCGTATAAGGGCGCACCAAATTATTGGCACGCCCTTATTACTAATCCTCTACAGTATATCAGATTCCCAGCGAAGCTTTGATAGCCGGAACTTTGGCTTCCGCCTCGGCGGTGCAGCGCTCGTAGTCGGCACCGGTGAACGGCTTGCCGGACTTAACAGGGATCTCGAAGTAGAACTTGATCTTCGGCTCAGTACCCGACGGACGAACACTGACCTTCAGGCCGCCTTCGGTGAAGTACTGCAGCACGTTAGATGTAGCGTTCAACGGCATCTCAATTTTCTCATTTTCCCATTTACCATTTACCCATTTTTTCTCTTCGAGGAGTTTGAAGTCCTTGATCTTGATGACTTTATCGCCGGCAATCTCCTTCGGAGCGTTGTTGCGGTAGTTGACCATCATCTGCGCAATCTCCTCGGCACCGGTCTTGCCCGGACGAACAACGTTGATGGTCGTCTCACGCTGGAAGCCGTAGTCCTCGTAGATCTTCAAGAGGTAGTCGTACAGCGTCATGCCGTTGTCCTTGGCATAAGCTGCAATCTCGCAGATGAGGCAGATAGCCGACGGCGAGCATTTGTCGCGAACAGCGTCGTACGGCAGGAAGCCGAAGCTCTCCTCACCGCCACCGATATACTTGCGCTTGCCTTCCCACATTCGGATACGGTTGGCGATCCACTTGAAGCCCGTGTATTCGTCGGTGAGGGTTACGCCCTGTGCATCAGCAATCTTGCGGATGAGCTCGCTGGTAACGATGGTCTTGACGATGTACATATCGTCGCGCATCTTACCCAGACGTTTCATGTTGTTGATGATGTAGTAGTGGTACATGATGTTCGTCTGGTTGCCGTTGATGATCACCCATTCTCCCTTGTCGTTGCGGCAAACGATAGCGATACGGTCGGCATCCGGGTCACTGGCGATAACCAGGTCAGCGCCCAGCTTGGTACCGAGCTTCATACCGAGGGTCATAGCCTCTGCATTCTCGGGGTTCGGGCTGACAACGGTCGGGAAGTTGCCGTCGATAACCATCTGCTCGGGCACAACGTGGATGTTCT
>CAMIZG010000047.1 GCA_946403215.1 uncultured Bacteroidales bacterium
CAAGGTTAACGGTATCGTCTCGATGACCGGCGAGAAACTCTACGAGCCGCAGTTCATACAGGCGGTTAAGGAGGCGGAGAAAGAAACGAAGATCAAGACGAAGTTCTTCGTCGGGTTTGCGGACGTCGAGGAGAGCCTCTATCACTTCTACTTTGAGTTCGCTGATGAGGAGATTCGTCAGGAGCAGGCTGATCAGTTTGCCAAAGTAGTGGACGAGCATCTGCAGAAGATCAATATCGAGTATGAGGCCAAACGCTCATCGTTCCGTCTGCATGAGCCCAAGGCGCACATATTGCAATCCAACGCATACGCACGTTTCAAGACAGCTTGTCTGCGTGACGGTTTCCGTGACGGACAGTTCAAGTTCAACCTGCTGATGCAGGATGAGATGCGCCGACGCAAGTTCGCGTTTATCGAGAAGTTCGAGGAAGGTAAGCTCGGGCAGGCGATTATCGAAAAGGCTAACGAACTGGATGAGCGCGTTAAACAGCGTCGTGCAGAGCGTGAGAAACGTCGTGAGACGCGTGTCAAGGAACGTGAAACACGCCGTGCTGAGCGGCGTGCGCGTCGCACGAAGAAAGATGAGCCAACCCAGGAGTAGGATGCTAACGCATATCCATATACCCGAAGGTGTTACGGTAGTCGTGATGGATTTGGACGGCACGATTTACCGTAAACCTCGTATGGCCTGGTATATGCTGTGCAAACAGTGGCGCCACTTGCCATCCCTCATTGCCGAACGCTGCTGGCGCAAAGCGCAGCGTCAAGCCCTGAAGAAAGGCATACCGATGCCGCCGATGCCTGTTTCCGCGAAGTGGTACAAGGAGAGTTATCAGCCGTCCATGGTGCAGATAATAGCCGACCACTACCATCCTGCGCCTTGGCTGCAACCTCTTCTGGACGAGTGCCTCCAGCGAAAGATAAAACTCTTCATCCTCTCCGACTATGAGGCGGCTACTGACAAACTGCAGGCTTTAGGCCTGAATCCAGCCGACTTTGATGCCATTCTTGCAACAGGTGACTTCTCTACCATCAAGCCCGACCCGCGTCTGGCCAATATCCTTGCGCAGCATATTACTCCTGATACAGAAAATGCCACCGTAAACTGGCAGCATGTTCTCTTCATCGGCGACCGCCCGGATACCGACGGCCAACTCGCCCGAGCCTTAGGTGCACAATTCTTTCCGGTGTAATTTATGTGCAACTTCACCGAGGGTATATCGGGGGTAAGTTAGGGGTAAGTCGGAGTTAAACCGAGGTTTCAGCCTTCCGGATGCTCAACTTTTGACAGCAGGTGCATGGCGCCTGCTATTGTTTTTACATCCTGGATAGTGATGTACCGCTTATGCGGTACGGTCTTTAGTTCTTCTCCCGTCAATCCCTTGGTACGTACCGGTTCATCGTGGAACTGGCATCGTTGCGGACGACTGACCGCGTACTGTATTAGACGCGCGAACGCCTCGCTCTGGTAATATTCATTGTTGTTCTGCGGCAAATAGAGCGCCATTCGCTCGCCTTTCAGGAAAATCTTGTCTATGCCAAGACGGCAGCAAATCCAGCGAAGACGTACCACACTCAGCAGTTCCTCTGCTTGTGCCGGGAGTGCCCCGAATCGGTCTATCAAGCGCTTCTTGTATGCTAATAGTTCCTGCTCATTACGTAGACCATCCAACTCGCGGTATAGGGTAATACGCTCGCTTATGTTCTCAATATAGTCCGATGGGAAGTTCACCTGCATGTCGCACTCAAACTGTGCATCATTTACCCAATTATGGCCGTTGGCTGTTGGCTGTATGCCGTTAGCTTCGTCAGTTTCCTCTGTAATAAGCCCTTCTTCCTCCTTTAATTCTTCCACAGCTTCGTTCAGGATGCGCTGGTACGTCTCGTACCCTAAGTCGGCTATGAATCCTGACTGCTCGGCACCCAACATGTTGCCTGCACCACGGATATCCAGATCTTGCATCGCAAGGTGGAAACCCGAACCTAATTCCGCAAAGGTGGTGATAGCATCAATCCTGCGTCGTGCATCGGGCGTGAGCAGTTCGCGCTCCGGCGTAATGAGGTAGCAGTACGCTTTCCTATTGCTTCGTCCCACGCGCCCTCGTAACTGGTGCAGGTCAGCCAGGCCGTAGTGTTGCGCCGAGAAGATGAACATTGTGTTCACGTTCGGTATATCGATGCCGCTCTCGATAATGGTCGTTGATATAAGTATGTCGTAGTCGTAATTGATGAAGTCCTCCAATCGTTGGGCTACTTCATCGGCAGGCATCTGACCGTGCGCTATTATTATTCTCGCTTCCGGACACAGACGGTGAATGCGGTGCTCAATGCGTTCGAGCATCTCAATGCGATTGTTGACCACAAACACCTGCCCGTTACGTGACATCTCTATATCTATTGCCTCCTTGATGATGTCTTCATCGTCAAGCGTGATATTTTCCGTAATAACCGGATAGCGGTTTGGCGGCGGGGTTGTCATCACGCTCAGGTCGCGGGCGCCCAGCAGCGAGAACTGCAAGGTGCGCGGTATAGGGGTTGCAGTTAGGGTCAGCACGTCGATGTTTGTCCTTAGGCTCTTCAACTTCTCCTTGACAGCCACGCCGAACTTCTGTTCCTCGTCAATTATCAGTAGTCCCAAATCGTGCCACTTGACGGATTTGCCAATCAGCTTGTGCGTGCCGATGAGTATGTCTATCTTTCCCGCCTCTAATTGCTCCAATATCTCTTTGACCTCTTTGGGCGTTTTGGCGCGGCTCAGGTACTCGACCTTCACGGGGAAGTTGCGGAAGCGCTCCTTGAAGGTTGTATAGTGCTGTAGCGCGAGTACGGTAGTCGGTACAAGTACTGCTACCTGTTTGCTGTCGGTTGCCACTTTGAATGCCGCACGCATGGCTATCTCCGTCTTACCGAAACCCACATCGCCGCAAATCAGTCTGTCCATTGGCTGTGGACTCTCCAGATCGTGCTTCACATCCAATGTGGCTTTTGCTTGATCGGGTGTATCCTCATAGATGAATGATGCCTCGAGCTCCTGTTGCATGTATCCGTCAGGCGTATAGGCGAAACCCTGCTGCTGCTTGCGCGTGGCGTACAGACGTATCAGGTCGCGAGCGATTTCCTTTACTTTGTCCTTCGTGCGTTCCTTCAGCCGCTCCCATGCGCCTGACCCCACACGTGATACAGTCGGCGCTGCACCCTCCTTACCCTTATATTTGCTGATACGGTGCAGGTTATGGATGCTCACAAAGATCGTGTCGCCATCGCGGTAGATGAGTTTGATCATCTCTTGCGGCTTGCCGTTCACGCCCGTGGTAACTAGACCGCCGAACTTGCCGATGCCATGATCAGAATGTACCACATAGTCGCCTATCTGCAGCTGGTTAAGCTCCCTCAAGGTGATCAGTGCTTTGCCGCGCCGCGAGTTATCCGAGGTCAGCGTTACGCGGTGATAGCGTTCGAATATCTGGTGGTCGGTGTAGCAGGCTATCTTGCGCGCATAATCTATCCAGCCGCTGTGAAGCGTGTGGTCAACAGGCGTGAACAACTCCGGCTTGGCATCGGGAATATCGGATAACCTCTCGTCGCTGCTTGTCGGAATAGCTGCCATGATAGCCGACAGACGGTCGGTCTGCTTCTTGTAGTCCGATAGGATATATACTTGATAGCCTAATTGAAGTTTTTCCGTTATGTCCTGCATCAGCATCTCAAACTGCTTGTGGAACAGCGGTTGGGGCAGGGTGTCAAAGGCTATACGGGTATAATTGTCGTATGAGCTCTTCGTGCCTATCTCTATTGTGTCTTTCCAAGGCGCACCGACTTCCAAAGCCGTTTGCAAAGGCGTAAGGTGAATGTTGTTGCCCACGTACAGGCATCTCTCCGGTAAGTATGCTGTTAGGCTCACCATCTCTTCCGTCTCCGACATTCTAATTACTGCAATCTCGTTCACGCGCTGGTCGGATAGTTGCGTTTCTATATCAAAGGTGCGGATGCTGTCTATCTCATCGCCGAAGAAGTCCAGACGGAACGGGTTGTCGGATGCGTAACTATATATATCCACTATGCCGCCACGTACAGCAAACTGGCCGGGCTCATATACGAAATCAACCCGCACGAAACCTAAGTCCAGCATCCGTTGTGTCAGTCGGGCTATACTGATTTCCTCGCCCGTATGTAGGCTCAGACTACTTTGCCTCAACACTTCAGGAGCCGAACAAGGTTCACTTAGCGCTTCCGGGTAGGTGATAACCGTTAAAGGCTTGCTTGCCTGCACCAGCGCGTTCAGCGTCTGCGTACGCTGGATAGCCATCGACTCATCAATAGACTGCTGCCGACGACGGTGGGAGTGTGGGAAGAAGAGTAGGGATTGACTGCTTTCAGCGGATAGCTCATTGCCACGAGTAGCCAGGGTGCGCAGGTCGGCGTACATATATTGTGCCTCGTCTGGATTGTCACATACAATCAGATGCACCGTGTGGGTCTGATCATGCTCGCGCAAGGCAGACAGTACCACAGCGCGCATACTTGCATGCAGACCGGTCAACAGTATGTGACCTGGCGTGTGCTGTTGCAATTGCTGCGCAATAGCCGTGATCTCACTATGCCCTTCGATCAGAGTGTACCTAAGCTCGTCAATCGTCATACTTACTCGGGAATCTCTATCTTCATCGACTGCTTGCCTATATTGTTCTCAAAGATGAGCCAATAAACGCCTTTGGGCATCTTGAAGGTCTGTGTGCCGGTCAGCAGCTGGTCGATGAATGACGAACCGTCAGGAGTTATCACACGCATCGTAGTGGGTTGCGCTATATGGTGCATAACCAGCGCGCCAGGCTCGATGTGCATGCCTAACTTCAGGTTCACTATACCTAAATCCAGTTCCCGCTCGGGCGAGTTGGTAGGATTCCAACCATCTGTGCCGCGCGAGTAAATATATGGCGCATAGTTGAATGTGTCGAACATTGGGTCATCGGGCATGAAGTTTAGAGCGGAGTCAAACTCCATGGGTTTAAGCGCAAGATCGAACTTCGTATCAGAGAACATGACTTCTCCGTAGTGATCCTGAGGCTGAACCAAGTGGCAGACATCGGCATATTCTTCACTTATCATTTCTGTCTCCGGCTCAGCAGAACGAATAAAACACTGGTAGAACAGGAACCCACGCAGACCGACCTGGGTGCGCGCTTCTGCTATGAATGACGAAGGATTGGTCGGGAAGAGCTCGATATCCGAACGGTAGCAGATGAGTGTCATACCGCCCGTGATCAGGCTTTGGGCTCCCATAATGTGGCAGTTCTCCATGAATAGACGGCAGCCGGCATCACCATATAAGGTGTTCTGTACGCCAATAAGTCGACACCCGATCAGCTGCACGCGGTCAGCCATACCGGCTACTGCCAGTGCTGCTGCCGGACGGTAGTATAGTGAATCTTGTACATGGGTGGATTGGAAGGCAACAGGACGGCGAGGGGTCTCCAGGTAACGAGGCACAACTTTGTCGCGGGACTCCAGACGGGTGATATACCGGTTGAAAGCATTCTCAATAATCAGGTTCTTCAGCGTCACATCCTCAGCCGATATAATAACCGTTGCGTTGTAGTATAGTTCCCTGCCGCCGGTATTTTGTACAGCGAGTGTCTTGTTCTCCATATTAACGCGCAACGCGCGCGCGGAGTGAGTGTAACTCTCGGTCATCGAGTAGTAGTCATACTCGCTGCCGTAGTAGCCGGTGATGCGTACAGCCTGCTGATGGATATCCAAGCCGCCGTTACTGATGCTCACCGATGGGATAATGGCAGAGTTCACCAGCGATACATTAGGTTGCGTGATACGCAGCATCTCGTCATACTGTCCGGGATCGATAGCAATAGTCACATGCTGACTGCGAGTGCGACGCATGCGGTCGATTGCGCGTAGCGCTTGACGTATTGTAGTGTACTGGCGCTTGGCTCCTACCCAAAGGGTGTCGGTATATTGCAAGGAGTCGTTAGCCGTCAGCTCACGTCTAAAATCCAAACGTTTGGTAACGGGATCCTTACGGATATTCAGTAGTGAGGTGCGTTGTAGTCGGAAACTGTCCAATCCTAACACGTTTATTGCGTACGAACCCGAACGTAGTGCTATCTCGTCGGTGCCGCTGAACGTATATACGTACCCTTCTTCTTTTATGTTGGTGAACTGAATGGTCGCATTACTCAGGTCAACCTGCGATTGGATAGTTACTGGATACACCGGTCGCTTGGTGAACACTAACTGGTTGAGGTTCGTGATGGCTGCAATGGTATCCATCATATAGTCATTCACGCCGTGAGGACGAATCTTGTACTGGTTATTTGGCTCGGTATAGATCGTGTAGCGGTTGCCGTGTAACTCATAGAACGCGTGGAACGTGGTTGGGTATTTGGGTGTTAGTTTAAGTGTCAGTTTGCCTAATTCGCTTTCCGGCAGACCGATAATCTTCCCGCGGAACTCGTTGAGCTCAATGTTACGGGTCTTAATGTGGTAGTTCTGACCCGAGTGCTGGAAGTTGACTGAATCGGCTACGGATAGCATCTTTGTCGGGTCACCCTTCAGATTCAAGCTATAAGTATACCCCAACGGCAGATGCACGCTTGTCTCGCCTAAGTTCAGATAGTGTCTGGCACCGTTCTCGCGGTTGATGATGGTCAGTGAGCAGTTCTTAGGCAGAGTGCCGGTGAAGTACAGATCGCCCCATTCTGCCGGATAGCGGATGATACGCGCAAGAACAAGTTTGTCGTCCAGGCACGACAACCGGTAATTGCCCTCGTGTGGGATTGAGAACCAGATGACATCTGCTCCCTGACCACTGATTTTACGCGTTTGCATAAAGGTCTTATCCTCGGATATCAGCCTATAGGTGGCAGGCACGCCGCTCGATGCCACTGCGTATTCAATGATATCTCCTTCCTTGAAGTATTGCTCAACATATACTTCAGGATCAGCCTTCATGTTCGACATCAGAAAGCCGGTGAAGGTCGCTCCGTGCTCCTTGTTATACAGGTCGGCCTCGTCAAAGCGCGATATCTTGGTGTTGGTCGTACGTATACGGTGCGACTTGCCACCGTGACCGTTAAACGACAGGTTGACGTTTCTCGAACTCAGGAAGTCCGAGATGTACGTATTACGTGCTCCGGGGATTGCGGCCGGCATCCAACTGTTAATCTCACCGGTGGTTAGCATGTTTTCGTACTTGGTTCGGTCGAAACTTACTGCACCAAAGTCCCATATTTGCGGACGTTGTTGTGCTGGCTCATCGCCGAACACACTAACGGCGATGAGCAGAAACGTGATTAATGTATGTATTCTATTTTGCATAGCATTGATATATATCGTTGTTTATCTGTCGTTGTTACAGGTAGTGATGGTCATTTCGCATCGCTTGCAGTCAAAGTGCAACTCTACCGTTGTGCCGTTGCCCAGGCGAAAGTAGTGTGGCTCTCTTTCCGGCGCGAGTCGGGTAGGTTGCTTGCGGCAATTGCCCATCTCGTGTAGGATGCAGTAGCGGCATGTCATCAGAGGCTCACTATCGCTGTTGTAATTCGGTATATCCGCCTGGTTTACTACCATCGGCTTGTTCGTGCTGCGTTCTGCTGATGCCTCTTGCGCCTCTACTGCTGCGGCTACTACATCGCGCCTCCATGCATTCAGTGTGCTCATTGGTATGAAGTACGCCTCTTCTGGCACCTCAACCTCTGTGGCTACATAGTCGCTCTCGCCTAACTTCATCAGCTGCGTGCGTTGCGTCTGCAGAGCTTGCTCGGCTTGCGTGGCGGGCGTGTGGGGATACACAAATTCGCGACTCACTTGCCATGCTTTACTTGCGTCTTCTGAATCACTTTGTATCTGTAGTCTGAACCCATCGCTTGTTGTCGTCAGTGCTATTGATACAGGGATGCGACGCTCTGCATGTAATTGCTTGAGGAAGACCGTGTCAATGTTCCTGTACAGCACTGTACCTGCAGGTACATTCACGGCACGGAACGTGTTGACAGCCACCGCTGACCCTGATAGAACAGTTACGCTGTTGACCTGGAATCCTTGATCACCGTAGCACAATCCGTCACCGTTATGTAGTGTCACCCCGGGTAGCAATTGTACGTGCAATGTACGGTCGCGCGATGAGGTCACTAATCCTATCTTCTCGCCGGTGGACTTAGGCGTATCCCAGTTGGCCATACTACTTGTCCTGCCATGTAGGAAGTACAGCGAATCACCACGATGAAACGTCTTCTCCGGGTTAGGCTCGAAGTCTATCTTCCCACATTCACTATTCATCCCTTCATCCATCTTCCGTCTGTAGTACGCCACCACGTTGGTCACATAATCGGCATCCTTCAGTCGGCCTTCTATCTTCACAGTGTGCACTCCTGCTTCTTCTAACTCCTTGAGGTACGCAGCGCGGTTCATGTCTTTGAGCGACAGCACATAGCGCTGGTGCAACAGTTTGCCTTGTGCATCGCGCAACTCGCGCCCTTGACTGTCCAATACGTCGTACGCCATGCGGCACATCTGTGCACATGCACCGCGATTAGCACTCCTTCCCATCAGCCGCTCGGACATATAGCAACGACCTGAATAGCTCACGCACACTGCTCCGTGCACAAACACCTCCAACTCTATCGGTTGCTCCGGCTTGTCAGCCAAGGTTGCTTGACGAATAGCACGAATTTCGTCTATCGTCAACTCACGTGCCAGTACGGCTCGGCGGAAACCCATCCGCTGCAACTTGACGACTTGTTCTGCTGTTCGGTTGTCGCACTGCGTAGATGCGTGCAGCCGGATAGGCGGTAACTGCTCGCGCAGCAAACGCAGGTCTTGTACGATCAGTGCATCCACTCCGGCCTCATACAACTCCCATGCCATGGCTGCGGCGTCCTTGCGCTCCGCATCATCCATCAGTGTGTTCAAGGTCACCAGTACCTTCACGCCAAAGCGATGAGCATACGTCACAAGTTGCCGGATGTCCTCTATGCTGTTACTTGCTGCCTGCCGGGCACCGAACTTAGGTGCACCAATATATACCGCATCTGCACCGGCCATGATGGCGGTACGTGCTACTTCAATATTCTTCGCCGGCGCAAGTAACTCCATCTCTAAAACGCTATGCTCTAAACTCATTTGCCCACGCGTACATCACAATGCCTGCCGTCACGCTTACGTTCAGCGAGTGCTTCGTACCGTATTGCGGCAACTCGATGCAACCATCGCATAGTTCCAGTGCCTCGTCGGCTACGCCGAACACCTCATGTCCCAATACCAGCGCCACACCTTGCCCTGCTATATGCGAACAAATGGCTTGCTCCAGTGTCACGGCATCATGTGCCAACTCGATGGCATACACCTTATATCCTCGATCATGCAGTGCGCGGATAGCATCTGTGGTGTGCTCGAAATATGTATAGTCCACGGTTTGCTCTGCACCCAGAGCCGTCTTGTGTAGTTCTGCGTTGGGGGGACAACATGTTATCCCGCACAAACACAACCCTTCAATCAGAAAAGCATCCGCAGTGCGGAACACAGCCCCTACATTATGCTGGCTGCGCACATTATCCAGCACCACTACCAGTGGTACTTTCTCTGCTTTACTGAACGCCTCCGGCGTCAAGCGATGCATCTCTTCTATAGTCTTCTTACTTCCTTTCACCCTACATTCTATACCAGCCCTTCGGGCGTGCGAATGGTGATTTTTCTTGCACCGGCATCTACCTCGACAACAAAATCTTCGTGCAGCGGTAGCAGCGCGCCGTTGTCCAATTGCACAAGTGTATTCAGCGTTGAGGTATCAATGGCCGTGATCTTTCCTATTGCGCCTTTGTTGATATCGCACAGCGTATAGCCTGTCAGCGAAGCCAGGTCTGGATGCTCATCTGTTCCTTCCGGCAGATCAGAACGAAGCATATATGCCTCACAGCCGATGAACCGTAGTGCTCGCTGCTCACTGTTCACCCCTTGCAAACAGAGCAGCACATCCTCGCTGCCCTTGGTGCGCCAATCGGTTACGCGAAACGGAACAAAAATCTCGTCCACATTCAGTACGATAAACGTGGCATCGTTGTCCTCCCACAGCGTGTTTTGCATCCTGCACTGCAACTCGCCGCTCGTGCCGTGCGTACGCTGTATGCGTCCTATATGTATCAACTCTTGTTCCTGTATCATGTTTTTGGCTTATCTCTAACGGTTGCTAGGCCCCACGAATAGCCTGCCTGTACTACTGTTATAGGTTGTCATGTACTGCTTGAGCGGTTCGGTGGATATACCTTTGGTCGGCACACCGTTGCTCGAATAAATCTCGTAGTGCTCGTCGCATTCCGGACAAATCGCATAGAAACCGTCTATCTTGCATGGCTTGTCCCGTTTCAGGCAGTGCGGACAACACAGGTCGTATGCTCCGTATGGATGAGATCCGTCAATATAAACCACTGTACCCGCATAGCCGTAAGCATCCTGAACAGTTAGTGGCTGGGTTATGCCCTCATAGTGAATACCACTTTCGTCTGCAATCAGGTATGCAGAAATATGCTCCGGCACAAAACTCACATACATGCCTACATTGGTGTTTATCTCCAGATGAATAGGATAATCCGGCACTGAACTTTTCCAGTTCGTTCCTTTGCAGCCTGTTAACAATGCAATGCACGAAGTGAATATGACCAGATACCTGTTCATTTATTGCATTGCCTTGAGGTGAATTTCATAAATCAAAGTTGAGTAGGGCGGAATAAACCCGAAGTACCCTTCAGCACCCGTTGCCTCTGCCCCGTAGCCCAAGTAGTAAGGTATGTACAGCGTAAAATCGTCGTGGATACGCATCTTCTGCAATCCTTCGCTGAAACCCGGCACTACTTGCTGCAGGTTGAAAATACCTTCCGTGCTCTCTTGTATCATGTTACCTGTGTTGTAGCCGCCGTAACTGCTGATCAGGTACAACTTGTAATCCACTACAACGGTGCTGTTGTAGTTCGGGCGTGCCTCTGTGGGGTTGGGACTGGGGTTAAGTTGCTTGTACTGCAATCCGGTGGCAGTTGTAACCACACCAGGCTGCTTCTCGTTATGTTCCAGCCAGGCCTCATTCAGGGCTTTCCAGTCCAAGTAGTCATTCTGCTTGCAACCTGTCATCGACACAAGCAAAAGTATCAATATATATCCAATTCTTTTCATGTTCATCTATTATTGTGCTATCCATAATTCAGGATTTTGTATCTCCCGATCTTTCCATACTTGGAACTGCAGTTCGGTCTTGTTATCCTCATCCGGATTGGATGCAATTCTTCCGATAGATTGTTTGGCTTGAACCTTGTCACCGGGCTTCACTGCCGGCGTCTGTATCCCCGTATATACGGTACGGTAGTTACCATGCTGGACGATGATGGCATACGTCGCACCCATCACCATGCACGTTGTCACTTCTCCCTCATATACGGCCCTTGCATCCGAACCCGCGGTAGTTTGAATGTATATGCCTTTGTTGTTAATCGTCACATTTTCATATACATCGTGCTGGTGCTTGCCGTAGTGACCGCTGATGAAGCCTTTGGCAACAGGCCATGGCAGACGACCTTTGTTCGCAGCAAATCCTCCGGCAATCAGTTCCTGCTCTTTGGTCAGTTGCTGCTTGCGGTCAACCTGCTTGGCGATGGCTTGTTCAATCTGTTTGTTGAGTTGGTCGATCTTCTTCTGTTGTTGCCGTTGCTTGGCTACCAGTTCTTTCTCTTTCTTCTTCAGGTCTTGCAGCATGGCTTTCTGCTTGCGCTCGTTACGTGCAAGCTGATCGCGCTCGCGCTCCTGGCTTTTCAGCGCACTGTCTTTCTCCTTGCGGTTGTCTTGCAACAGATCTGAACGAATCTGTATGTCGGCCTTCACTTGCTCAATACGTGCCATCTGTTCTTGTCTGTATGCGGCAAACTCACGCATGTACCGCAAGCGGCGAACCAACTGGTTGAAGTCCTTGGCTGACAGCAGGAATAGCAGAGGCGATTGCTGCATGTCAGCGTAGTGGGTCAGTTGAACCAGATGGGCATAGTCCTTCTTGAGCGAATCCAGTTCTAACTCCAGACGAGCCTGCTCGTCTTGCAACCGGCCTTGCTCCTCATCCAATGCTATCAGCTCCTGGTTGATGGAGTTGATTAACTTTTTGCGCGTACGGATATCCTGGTTGATCAGACTCAACTTGTTCTCTGTGGCTTTCTCGTTCTGCTTGGTTTGTTGGATCATTTTGCCCGTGTGCTCAATCTCCTCGGCGTACTTCTTCTGTTGCGCCTGCAACTCTTTCAGACTCTGTGCTTGCATGCCTGCCACGGCAAGCATCGCTACCATTAGGGAATATATAAATTGCTTCTTCATATTCTAACTTCTAACCTCTAATTTCTACAACGCTCCTCCCACCAGCTGCTCCAGTGTCACGCGTTTGTATCCATCCACATTGCTCGGACGCATGTTCATCTTCTGGTCAAGTTGCATACTGCCGGTGTATATAACTGCCGTACCGTTGATGCCGGCTCTTGAGGCGTTGATCGTCAACTGCGGTTCATTGCGCCGGTCAAGGATGTGAGTGTCTATCCATGCATCTATCTCGTCAATATTCGTCTTGGCACCTTTCTCTGCCAGATCATCGTAGGTCAAACGAGTGTAGCGGCGGTTGATCTTGTCAATGATTGTCACGTACTGCGCATCAATCTCTGCGCGTAGGATTTCTATTCCCGCCAACGGCTGAATACTCAGCGCAGCACCTGTGCCCCGTTGCCAGCGTAGCGTAGCCGGGGTAGATATCTGCCGGCCTTGTACGTTCAGGGTTACGGTCATACGCGGGATATACAGTGTCTGCACCATCGCTTTCTTGGCGGCCTCGGCCTGAGCGATGGAGTCCTGCACGCGCTGACGCTCTATCTCTGCCAGACGTAATGCTTCACGCTCCGCTTCGGCTTGTGCTTCAGCCAATGCAATAGAGTCCTGCACCCGCTGGCGCTCAATCTCTTGCTGACGTTCAATCTCCTGCCGACGTTGTGCTTCGGCTTGCTCACGGGCGATACGTTTCTTGTTCGCGCAACCTATAGGCAGTAGCAGTGCCATTGCCAGCAATATAGGTAAGTGATTTGCAGTATGTTTCATCGTTTCTATGGTTGACTTTCTAATATGGTCTTGTAATGTTCCTGTATGGTTGGTTCGCTCTGGCCGGCGTACTCCATGGCTTTCTTTATGTAGAACAGAGCGAGAGTCTTCTGTCCTTGCAGATGGAGTATCCACGCGTAGGTATCCAGATACGTGGGGTTATTGGCCTCTTTCTGTATGGTTACCTGGCTCATCTTCTCGGCTTTCTTCAGATTACCGCCGCTGATGGCCAGTGTCCAGGCATAGTTGTTGAGCACACTCAGGTTCTCAGGCATCAACTTCAGCGCCTCGTCATAAGCTGCAATAGCTACATCATAGTGTAGCAGTTGTGCCTGCAGATCGCCGTACAAACTAAGCAGTTCAAGACGTATCATCGGCTCGTTGGTGCTCTTCAACGCACGTTCCAGCACCATCAGCGTAGAGTCAGTGTCTTGCTTTTGCCAGCAACGCAGGGCTTTGAAGTAGCCCCACTTAGGATCATCCGGAAGCACGGCGTAGCTCTCATCAATAAATAGCCCTACCTCCTCCGGCGTCACACTTTCATCGTCGCGCATCAGATCGGCTATCTTCTCGCGTAACTGGTTGTCTGTCGGGTTCATCGTCAGCATAGTCCGCCCAACCTCCAGCGCCGCGCTTATGTTCCCGTTCTTCTCCTCATGATCCAGCAGAGCTTGATAAATGGTCTGCTCGTAGGGATATTGATCCTTCAGATCGAGCAGCAACGCTTTCTGCTTGGTCGCATCATATTCCAGCCACGGACTATACTGATTGAGTTTTTTTATCTTGCTTGGCAACGCGACATCCGCGGATTGCAGCAACTCAGTCAGCAGCGAGTCGCCTGCCTGACGATTGTTGTGGGCCAAGGCGTCCTGCATTCGTATCTCCGAACGCATCGCGCGCATCCTTCCGTCATTCGGATTACGCTCCAGATAGTTGTCCAGCACCTCTACGGCTTTGTTGCCTGCGCCGGACTCTTTGAGTATCTCGTATCGCTCTATCACCGAATACACGGTCGGCTCGCCGGTTAGTTTGTCTATCTTGTCATGGATGGCAAGAGCTTGCTTGTACTTATGTTCATGCCGCAGGATATGCTCATGTAGTTCCAATACATCCGGGTCTTTCGGCAGCCTCTTCTCCATTGCCTTGATTACATCCATCGCTTCCTTGTGCTTCCCGGACTCGTATGCTGTCACGGCATAACGGTACCAGTAGTCATTAGGCGAACCCTCATAAGCACGACGGAGTAGGGGCAGAGCGCGCTCCTTGCCATATAAGGTCTGAACGTAAGAGGCACGCAGCGAACATACGGTCGGATTCAGCGAGTCGATCTCGTTGCATAGTTCCAGCAGGAAGAATGCCTGTGCGTGCTTATTCCGCTCCGATGCATCCAATGCTGCGTACAGATAATAATCCAAACGCATCTGCTCTTCCGCGGTCAATTCATGCATCGAGGTTTTCGCCTTGCACTTGGCATCCATCGTACCGCCTATGAACAGAAGCACCAGCCCTACTAATATGTACCTGTACACGCCCACTTAGAATCGTTTTTGTGCCAGCACGTAAACACTATCCGGCTGTACACGCACCTTCACGCTTTGCTCCACCGGATACTCCTCGCCATCGATCTGCACTATCCCATTGAACTGTAGCGAAGCGTCCTGTAGGCGCTCGACGCCGTCCTCTATACGCTCCATCTCTCCATCCTGGATGCTCGTCTTCACGCCTTGTGCGCAGTTAATCAGGCGTTGCTCGCCTACCCGCACCTCGGTCATTACTTGCATCTTCTTTTCGTCATCCAGAGTCACTTCCAGACTGTCGCACAGCACAGGCTCGCTTCTGTTCAGCCACGTCAGCGATGTGTTTCCGCGCATAGGTATACCCAGATGCCGAGCCAGCGTGTTCGTCAAACCCATTGGTATTATTCCCAACGCCGATTTGCTGCCTGCTACACCTTCTGCCACCTCACGAACCGTACCGTCACCGCCTACTGCCACTACAGCATCAAATCCCATCGTGGAGTATTGCTTGGCCAGCACCAACGCATGACCTACATGCTCCGTGAATACAATGTTCTCCAACCACTGACGCTTGTCCAGCAGTTCGTTAATCACTTTCGGCAGACGTCTTTTGTTCTGCGTCCCCGACATCGGATTGATTATAAATGCTATATTCTTCATAACTCTATACTTTTTCAACGACAATAAAAACGCTAAACGCTAAACTTTATACTATCTAATGAAGTGCATCGGCTGCCATTCTTCCCGTTCTGGCAAAGCGACATTCTCACCATGCGTGTTCTTCAGCATCCACGCCATGTTGTTAGCCAGCGTACGCATGGTCTGCATGCCTTCCGTATCCTGCGCTGCCTCGCCCGGGTCGCGGCCATATACAATGTTCCAGTACTGCGAGGTCACAAGCGGCATATTCATCATCTCAAACGGCATGTTCATTGTCTGGTACGCTGCTGTACCACCGCCTCTGCGACATACGGCTACGGACGCGGCTGGTTTGCCTTTATACAACTCGCCGGCAGAGAACATCATCCTCTGCACAAGCGCCAGAAGCGAACCGTTAGGCTGTCCGTAATAAACCGGTGAACCGATTACCAGTGCATCGCAACCTGCCATCTTCTCGTTCACACGGTTGCACAGATCATCGTCGAACACACACCGGCCAAGGTTCTTTGACTTACATTGGTAGCACGCTATACAACCGCGAACGGGCTTTGTGCCTATCTGTACGATTTCCGACTCGATGCCGTTCTTTTCCAGTTGCTTGGCTATCTCACTCAGCGCAATGAACGTGTTACCGTTCCGCCTCGCCGATCCATTGATTAGTAGTACTTTCATTGTCTTATCCCATCTTATTGTCCGTTTACGTTCGCACACACACAACGCGCTCGTTTCCGCGCACGCACATAATACGACACAAAGTTACAAAAAAAATCTGACATTTGCAAATATTTATAAAGTATTTATAAAATATTCCTAAAAATCGCATCTTATATTTACATTTTGACCGACTTGCGTTCCTTTTCGCTACATCCCTCGCGCTCATTTTCCTTGCTTTTACTCAATCAAGTTGTACTATATATACTTTGTATATATAGTAGTAGCGTTTCGCAGGAAATTACGACTTTTTTCCTGCAAAATCCCCAAATTTCGCTTAATTTTCCC
>CAMIZG010000048.1 GCA_946403215.1 uncultured Bacteroidales bacterium
GTTGAGCGTTTAGCGAAGTTCGTAAGTTGAACGTTTAGAGTAAGACTATGAACAATCAAATTCGGACCATAGTAACAACGGTGCTGCTCACCTTAGGGTGGGTGGCGCCGCTGTTGGCACAACTGACTCAGGCTGAGGTGGATGCGATGTATACCCGCATTGACGACCTCTACGAGCAGGGGATGGCTGCCTACAAGTCCGGCAACTACGCCAGGACGGCCGAGCTGATGAGTGAGGCCGTAGCCTTGCAGCAGCAGATAGCCGAAGACGAGGACCTGCTGGCCATGATCACGACCCTGGCTGCGGCTCAGTCGCAAGCAGGTGACTACGAGGCCGCCTTAACGACCACCAACCAAACCATAGCTCTGGCCAAGCGCCTGAAAGGCGACAGTGCGCCGGAGCTCACCCAACTGGAGAATAACCGCGCCTACCTGCAGAGCAAGATCAACCTGCCCGTGGAGGAGCGCGTAGAGATAGTGCGTCACACCGTTGTCCGCGAGGCGACGGCCACGGTGGCGCAGAACACCTTTGCCGAGGCCACCGCCGCCTATCAGCGCGGCGAGTGCGATAAGGCGCTTCGCCTGGTAAGAGAGGCCGTCAAGCTGGATACGCTCAAGCTCATCTACGACGCCGACCTCAGCACCGCCTACCACAACATAGCCGCCTGCCGTATCGAAGGGGCGCGGCAGCTCAAGTACCAGGGCGAGTACGCCAAGGCGCTGGCTAGCCTGCAAGCCATACAAAAGGATTTGGGGCAATACGCTCCGCAGAAGGAGATTGACAGCGAAATGGCAAGTTGCTACAGTCTGCAAGGCAACTACGAGCAGGCAATCGCCATCTACAGCCGTCTGCTGCAGGAAGACCCTGCGAACACCGCCCTGCAGAACAACCTCGCGTTGTGCTACGCGCGCATAGGCGACTACAGCCGCTCGCTCAAGATGCAGGAGCAGGCGCTGAGCCGTACGCCCGACAATGCCGCACTGCTGACGAACATAGCCACCACCTACTTCCAGCAAGGCAACTACGAGCAAGCCCTGCAAACCAACCTGCGTGCTGCCGAGGTGCTCAAGCGCAAGGAGGGCGAACAGAGCCCCTACTACGCCGGCGTGCTGGTCAACCAGGCCGCCTGCCTGGCCATGATGCAACGCACCGACGAGGCGCTCGCCGTCAACGAACAGGCGCTGCAGATACAACAGTCAGCCTTAGGCGCCAACCACATCACGGTGGCAACCACGCTTAACAACATAGCCGACTGCCACTACCGACGTCTGGACTATCAGCAGGCGCTGGAGCAGTTGCAGCGTGCCGCGCAGATACGCAAGACCGTGCTCGGCGAGCAGCACCCTGACTACGCCTTCACCCTGAACAACATAGCCGCGTGCTACCTGGCCTTGGGCGACCGCGCCAACTACGCCAAGTACAAGCAGCAGTGCATGAATTGGATGCAGCGCGATGTGCGTCAGAACTTCACATGGCTCACCGAGCAACAGCGTCAGCTGTTCGTACAGCAACGCATGCCTCTGCTGGAGGGCATCGTCGGCTCGTCGTGCCCCGACGGATTGCAGTACGACAAACAACTGCTCACCAAAGGTCTGCTCCTGTCCTCAGCTGTTGAGCTGGAGCGTATCATGCACGAGGCTAACGATGCCGAGATAAGCCGTCTGTTCGGCGAGCTGAGAACGATCCGTCTGAAACTCGACGGCCTGTATGCACAGCCGGCGGAGGCTCAGGACCGTGCGCAGATAGAGGCCCTCGTGTCGCAAGCCGAGACAGCCGAGCAGCAACTGCTGGCCCGCTCACAGGCCTATGGCGACCTTACGCGCAGCCTGACCTACCACTGGCAGGACGTGCAGCGCACACTCAGGGACAACGAGATAGCTGTGGAGTTTGCCAAAACAGGAGCAGGCGACGAGGCGCAGTACATGGCGCTGGTGCTGCGCAAGGGGTGGAGTGCACCGAAATGCGTGAGCATAGGCAAGCAGAAAGACTATGCTGAGTATATTGCGAAACGCTTCCGTGCCTATGAATACGAGGAGTTGGGTAACGCTATCTGGCACGATGTGCTGCTGGCTGCCGGAGCGAAGGACGGCGAGACGATCTACTTCTCGCCTGACGGGTTCCTCTACCAGATGGGCATCGAGTACCTGACGGCCGACGGCAAGCTGATGAATGACACGTACCAGATGTACCGCTTGTCGTCGACACGCCTGCTGTGCCGGCGTCCCAAGCACTCGGGCGGCAAAGATATGACCTTGTTCGGCGGCCTGCTGTACGGCAAGGACAACACGAAAGGCGAGCTGTTCAAGTACCTGCCCGCGACCCTGAAGGAGGTGCAGAGCATCTCCGCCTTGTACCCCGGTGCCAAGACCGTGACGGGCGGCGATGGTACGGAAGAGGCGTTCTATGCGATGTCCGGTCACTCGCCGACGCAGTTGCATATAGCGACCCACGGTTTCTATATCCACGGTGACCGTGCCCGTCAGATGGCCGCCGACACCCGTAGCGCGGGGTTCATACAGATAGGTGCCAACAGCTCTGTTGCCGACAACTCGATGAGCCGAACAGGCTTGCTGCTATGCGGTGCGGAGGAAGGTTGGACGGGGCAGGCGAGCGAGCAGCATAATGATGGCGTGCTCACGGCGCGTGAGATTATGCTGACTGACCTGCACAACACCGAGCTGGCGGTTCTCTCGGCCTGCCAGACAGGTATGGGCGACATCGAGGCCGACGGCGTAGCCGGATTGCAGCGCGGCCTGAAGAAAGCCGGTGTTCAGACGATGATGATGAGCCTCTGGGACGTCAACGACGAGGCGACAGGTATGCTGATGACCGCGTTCTACGAGGGCATACAGCAAGGCAAGACGAAGCAACAAGCGCTACGCGACGCCCAGCAGCTGGTGCGCAGTTACACCGGCAACAGCGCCCAGGCGCAACGCGCCATAAGCGACGAGGAGCAGTACATGGCTGAGGTCGAGGAGGAGCTGGCCGGCGACACACGCGCAGCACGACCGCTGAAGTTCCTGCGCCAGAACGGCGGACAGCACGCAGCATCCACCGCATCGGAGGAGAGCGGCAAAGAGAAGATCCCCTACGCCGCACCGCGCTACTGGGCTGCGTTCATCCTGCTGGATGCATTGTAGATCGAATGATTTGATACATTGTAAACAAATATTAACCACTAAAATTATCAGTTATGAAAAGAAAACTTACCGTGCTCTGCCTATTGATGGCAATGTTAGTACCCGTGATGGGTCAGTCACGCGGAGGCTCTGACAGTGGGGAAAAATCCGAAAAGAAAGACCATGGTCCAAAGCGTAAGCCCAACGGCCTGGTTAAGTACCAGACCTACGTTTACACGAGCGAGGATCTGTCAGACGAAATTGAGCGTCAGGTGGCCGCTGACCGCGATGCGTTGAACCGTGGTCTGGGTGCCGATCTGCTTAGTGCCGGTCTGAGCGCAGCAACAGGTGCCGCCACCGGTTACATCTCTACCTTGATTGAGCTGGGTATCACGGCAATCGTCAAACTCATCCAACTGGATGCCCTGAACAAGAAAGAGTGGCAGGAAATGGTTCAAGATGAGAGCGAGCTGATCATCACGATGGGAACGATTGCCGACCTGAACGACTTCTACAACTGCATGTCCGGCTACGGCCCGATGGATCCCAAGGGAATGCGCTTCAATGGCATCGGTTGCCTGGCTATGGAGGGTGAGGACACCACGTTCTACATCAGCTGCCACATCAACCGCAAGAAGATCGACCGCATCGTTCGTCACTCGAAGTTCGAGCTGGTGATGGATACGTTCATGATCAACCCGTACAAGGCCGGTCTGCCTAACACCGATCTGCCGCTGCTGTTCACCTACGCCGACCGCAAGTCGTTCGACTTTACGATGAAGATGCGTATGGTTTCATCATGGATGGACCAGTTGCCTGACCTGCACAAGGACCAGGTGCTCGGCGAGTTCATGCTCAACATTCCTGTTGACTCGACTCAGCTGGACGAGAACAACATGTACCGCTACATCCGCCAGGAGGGCGAACCGGAGAAGTACGGCGTAATAGGCGAGAGCTTTATCGTTCCGCGTTCGTACATGCCTATTCGCGATGAGGACGGCAAGTACATGGAGAGCTGGGGTACAGGCCAGTACAAGATGGAGGTTGAGATCGTTGAGGTGTGCGGTGTATCCGACGAGTTCAAGAAGAACTGGCGCAAGGACTTCAAGAAGCGCAAGAAGATGACGGGCAAGATGTCGAAGGCCGAGCAGGAGATCCTTCAGATCTTCACCAACCAGCAGTGGGACAAGCAGGCTAAGCAATGGATAGCCACAACGATGAAGGGCCCGGCTAGCGTGCTGAACAGCGCAGCTTCCAAAGCTGTCGGCTCCAAATATACGACTTCAAGCAAGTAATTTCCGGAAACGAAGCATGCTGCTCCAGCTGTTCTGGACATACCTGAAAGTCGGTACATTCACGTTGGGTGGGGGGTACGCCATGTTACCCCTTATCCAGCGTGAAGTGGTCGATTACCGCAAGTGGATCGACGAGACGGAGTTTCTGAACATGATAGCCTTGGCGCAAGCCGCGCCGGGGCTTATTGCCGTCAATTCGGCTATCTTCATCGGCTATCAGGTAGGCGCCCGTTCCGTCCGCTCCTCGTGTCAGGGCCGTCGGTCGGCACGCATGTATCCCTATCTGGCTGTCGCCTCGGCGGTTCTGGGTGCTGTGCTGCCGTCGTTTGTGATCATCCTGGCTATAGCCATGGTGTTCAGCACCTACAGCGGTCTGCCGGCAGTGGAGGCTGTGATGAAAGGTGTGCGTCCTGCAGTGGTGGCGCTGATTGCAGCTCCGCTGCTCCGCATGGCAACGAAGGCCAACACCCCCAAGCCCTTCCGTGAGGGTGGCGTGCTGCTGCTCTCGTGGTCGCTGACGGCTGCCCTGCTGATCTGGCTGGCTAAGGTCAGCCCCGTGTATATAATCGTGGCTACTATCATCCTCGCACTGGTCAGCACGTGGGTAGGAGGAAAGGTCAAAACAAAATGATCATACGGTAAATGCCATAATGAGTAAATACCCCTATGCTGTACCTGCAACTGTTCCTGAGTTTCTTTAAGATCGGCCTGTTCGGCTTTGGCGGCGGCCTGGCTATCTTGTCGCTCATCCAGCATGAGGTTCTTGCCTACGGCTGGCTGACGGAGCAGCAGTTTGTGGATATCGTTGCCATCAGTCAGGTCACACCCGGACCGATAGGTATCAACTGCGCCACGTATGTCGGCTACAGTGCCACGGGGTCGGTGTGGGGTAGTGTGCTTGCTACAGGCGCAATGGTCCTGCCCGGGCTGATAATAATGCTGGCGGTGTGCAAGGTCTATCAGGTGCTGACGGCGAGGTTTGCTGACAACCGCTATTTTCAGAACACGCTGCGTTACCTGCGCTTTGCCGTCCTCGGGCTTATTGCTGCGGCTGCACTGCTACTGATCACGCCCGCCACGTTCATCGACAACTGGAGTGTTGTCCTCTTCGCCGCAGTGTTTGTATTCACTATCCTACCACAACTCATCCACCCCAAGCAGCCGGTGGGCAAAAAGATTATTGACACCCTGTCGCATCCCATCCTGCTAATTATGCTGGCAGGTCTTGCCGGGTATTTTATTTATAGATGAAGCGCCTTGCGTACATACTAACGATCCTGCTGATATGCGCCCTGATGGTGGTGTATATGCTCTCGTTGTTGGTGCGCAACGGCCAGGTTCAGACGGCTGCCGTGCGGTGGCTGGCTGCCGAGGTGTCACAAGCCCTGAAGGCCGATATCGATGTCCGTCAGGTGGACTATCGGTTCTTCAACACCCTGCACATGGATGATATTTATGTCTCCGACCGGCAGGGTGACACGCTGGCGTACGTCGGGTCAGTGGATGTGCAGATCCGGATGTTCGACCTGCTGCGGCAGAAAGTGTCGGTGCGCAAGGTAGCCATCGACCGTCCGTACGTCAACCTGCACGATGACAACTACGCATTCCTCCTCCGTGCCCTGAAGAACCCCGACAGCAAGCCAATGCCCCTTGACTCGCTACCGATAGCCATCGAGGTCAATGATGTGCATATCACCCGTCTGCGCGGACGCCTGGACACCCTCTACCTAACCGATGCCGAGGCGCGCATCGGGCTGAACCGTCTGGACAAGGATGGCATAGAGGCGGATATCCGTACCTTGTACGGCACCATCCTTGACTACCGTACCATCGGTCGCAGCGAGCCGCCTACGACCTTGTTCACCCTGTGCGGGATGGAGGCTAGTCTGGTGGCCAACGATTCGCTCATAGAGATGCCCCGTCTGCACGTCCGCCTGCCTCACTCGCAGCTCAATAGCGAGGTGGTACGTATTGACACGGCCTCGTTCACCCTGCGTCTGGCAGATACCTATATCACCGGTCACGACCTGGCGCTGTTCGTGCCGCAGATCAGGAGCGCCGATGGACGGGTGGGCTTGACGGCTGCGCTGGAGGGCAACAAGGACTCAGTTGTGCTCAACGGACTGAGTGTGTCCTACAAAGACCAGCCGTTCTTCCGCGGAGAGGCTACCCTGTATAACTGGCACGACTACGACAGCCTGCAGTTGCGTGCCGAGTGCCAGGATCTGCTGGTCAAGGCGGCTATGTTGCAGGACTTTATTGCCGATATCCTTGACCACCCCTACCAACTGCCCAAACCCATTTATCGGCTGGGCGAGATGCACTACAAGGGCATACTTGAAGGTCGCCTGCGTGACATGAACCTGCAAGGCACGTTCCGCACTGCACTGGGCATGCTCACCACCGATGGTCACATGCAGACCAATGCCCAGTTCGACGACCTGGCGTTCAACGGTGCTATCAGCACACGGCGCTTCCAGCTCGGACGACTGCTCGGTAACAAGGATCTGGGTGCCGTAACGCTCAACATGCAAATGAATGGCCACACAGCCCAGGATCATCCCATGCACGGCATTTTCCGCGGCGCAATCAAGCAGCTCACTTACAAGCATTACACCTACAAAGATATCCGCCTTGACGGTAAATACGATAGCGAGGGCATCGAAGGGGCACTCGTGAGCAATGATCCCAACGTGCAGTTATCACTCGAGGGCTTGCTGGAACTCAACGAGACCTCACCGGTCATCAACGTGACGCTCGACCTGAGGCACCTCCGGCTGGACGCCCTTAACCTCACCGACAAACTGACGGACAGCGACATACAGGGCAAGCTCTATGTCAACTTCTACGGCACGCATATCGATCATATAGACGGTTATCTGGTGCTCGACAGTCTGCTCCTGGCCAATGCCGGCGACACGGCGCGCGTACGGCAACTCAAGGTCACGGCCGAGACCAACAGCGATGACCCGATGCACCACAGCCTTAAGCTGCAGTCCGATCACACCGTAGGCTGCTTTGCCGGGCACTTCAGTTACACCGAACTCGGCACCACGGTGCAGAAGGTGGCGGTACAGTACCTGCCTCACCTGTTTGATGCCGACTGGCGTCGCCGGCTCAAGGCACGGCAGTCAACCACCGAGGCTGCGTTCTACCTCTATGCCCATGACCTGAACGAGGTGCTCGATGTCCTGCCGTTCGGCATCTCGGCCAATGGCAGCATTACCCTCAAAGGCGAGATCGATGAGCCGAGGAACAACCTCGAGCTGCGTGGCGTAATTCCTATGCTGCAGATAGGCAAGCAGCAGATCAGTGAAATCATCCTCTCGGCTGATAACAAGCACGAGCAACTCAGTCTGCGTACATCGGCGCACATCGACCTGCCCGACACCATGGGCATCGGCAACGCTGACCTGCTCCTGCACGCCGTGGCTAAGAACGACTCGATGATGCTGTCCATCGATCTGAGCAACGATGCCGATATCCTATATGGTGGCAAGCTGGGCGTGCTGACCACCTTTGCCGAGTACGCCCATAAACCCCTCATCACCACCCATATTTTGCCCTCCACCGTGTATGCCGCCAACTCGGTGTGGGCGGTTGATCCTGCGCGGCTCACCTACACCGTTGCCGACACTGCTCTGCAGGTAGAGCACCTGTGGATGGGCAATGAGCAGAAGTCTATCTACATCGACGGCATAGCCTCCACGCGCATGGAGGATTCCATCCATGTGCAACTCAAGGATATCGACCTCGCCACGATCTTAGGCTTCACCGGCTTGCCTGAACAATCGCTTACCGCCCAGGGACGCATCACCGGCACAGCCACTCTATACGGTATTCTGAGCAGTCTGCAGCTCGACGCCGACCTCCACGTAGCCGATGCCGGACTCAACGGCAGCCCGATAGGTGACTTGAGTGCCTGGGCTAAGTTCGACAGCCAGCATAAAGCTGTGGAGATAGGTGGCGATGTGACGGACAACGGACGCCACGTGGCCGACCTCAACGGACTGATAACGCCGGCAGACGACCAGACCTGGAGCTTGCATATCTACCCCGACTCGTTCAACCTGGGGTTCATCAACCACTGGACGAAAGCTTTCCTGCACGACATAACGGGGCGCGGCTCAGGGCACGTGCACGTGTTCGGACGCAGGCAGTACACCTGGGTCACCATCGAGGCCAAGCCCCACAACGTGGCGATCACTGTACCCTTCACAGGCGTGACGTACTACGTCAACGATACAGTGATCATGGATAGCACGTCTATCCGCTTCCCCCACCACACAATCTATGACAAGGAGGGCCACACCGTCAAGCTCAATGGCGCCGTTACCCACACTAATTTCATGCGCTTCGGTTTCGACCTGTCGATGCTGGCCGACAATGCTATCGTGCTCGACCTGCAGAACAGTGTGACCGCGGCGTTCTACGGCAAGGTGTATGCCACGGGCGATGTGCGGCTGTTCGGTACGGAGGAAAAGGTGAACCTCGTGGCGCACGCCAAGGCGCAGAACGGCTCTGCTTTCCACCTGAACATTGGTGGCGCCACCGACGCGATGGAGAACAGCTTCATCACATTTGTTGACCATGACAAGACCGTCACCAAGATCGACAACCGCCAGCAGCTGCAAGCTCCCCCCGCGCAGGGCGAACTGGACCTTGACCTGTTCGTGACGGTTGACCAGGGTACGCAGTTCTTCACGCAGTTCGGCACCAATAGCGATGATTTGCTTCGCGGACGAGGTGACGGCAGCATGCGCGTTCATCTGATTAACAATGATCTGCAGCTCCAGGGCACTCTCACCCTACGGCAGGGTAGTCTCAGTTATGCGCTGGGGAACATGGTGCACCGCGACTTCACGATCAGCGACGGCTCGAGCATCACCTGGCAAGGCGGACCTATGGATATGAACCTCGATGTCACCGCCAAGTACCATGTCACCGCTTCGCTCAAGGATCTGTTTGGCAACGATCTGTCCACCTTGCAAACCAACCGCACATCCGTGCCCGTCAACTGCGTCATCTATATGCGCGACAACATAATGAACCCTATCCTCTCGTTTGGCATCGAGCTGCCGCAATCCGACGAGTCGGTGCAACAACAGGTGCGTTCGTTCATCAATAGCGATGATATGCTCATGCGCGAGGTGCTCTATCTGCTTGTGTTCAACCGGTTCTTCACGCCCGAGTACCTGCGCAGTACGAACACCACCGGACTCAACGAGACCTACTCCCTGCTCTCGTCCACTGTCACAGGACAGATCAACTCATGGCTGAGCAAGTTGACGAACATCTTCACCTTCGGCATCAATTTCCGAACCGACGGCGAGGGGGCGGATGCCTCGCAGGAGTATGAGGCGCAGTTCTCCATCCAACCTATCGACGGGCTGCTCATCAACGGCAACGTGGGCTACCGCTACAATGATCTGAATAACCGCCCCGTGTTCGGCGACCTGGATATTGAGTACGTCATCACCCCCGACGGTATGCTGCGCGTCAAGGGCTACACCCACACCGTGGACAAGTACTCACTCCGCCAGGCAAGCATGGTTGAGGGAATTGGCGTGGTGCTCAAGCACGACTTCAACTGGGGTGATACCAAGCGCCGCCGCGATGAGAAAAAGAAAAAGCGCGAAGCCGGCGAGTAACCGGGCTTTCGCCTTTCAACTAACCATGTTCCGCCTCGAGTCAACATATCAGCCCACCGGCGACCAACCGCAAGCAATAGACGCTCTGGTTGATGGCGTACGCTCCGGTGCCCGGGCGCAAACCCTGCTCGGCGTCACCGGCAGCGGAAAGACCTTTACCATAGCCAATGTCATAGCTCGGCTCAACCGACCCACGCTCATCCTCTCCCACAACAAGACCCTCGCTGCACAGCTCTACTCCGAGATGCGCACGTTCTTCCCTCACAACGCCGTAGAGTATTTCGTCAGTTACTACGACTACTATCAGCCTGAGGCCTATATCCCCTCTACTGACACCTATATCGAGAAAGACCTGAGCATCAACGAGGAGATCGACCGCCTGCGCCTGTCTGCCACGGCAGCACTGCTCTCCGGCAGAAAGGATGTGATCGTCGTCTCGTCCGTCAGCTGCCTGTATGGCATCGGCAGCCCGCAGGATTTCTCGCTCAATTGCATCTCTATCCATCGCGATCAGGCCATCCGAATGGATGAGTTCCTCAAGGCACTCGTGGCGGCGCAGTACGTGCGCAATGATCTGGAACTCACCCGGGGTAAGTTCCGCGTCAAGGGCGACACGGTGGATATAGCCCTCGCTTACGCCGATTATATCGTCCGTGTCGAGTTCTTCGGCAATACGATTGACAGTATTAGCTCGCTCGAGCTGGTGAGCATGAACCTGCTGGAGGAGTTTGAGTTCATCAACCTGTACCCTGCCACAATTTTCTGCACCAGCCGCGAGAGCATTGAGCGCGCCATCTCGCAGATCAAGCACGACCTGGATGAGCAGATCACCTACTTCCACGAAGCCGGCATGGAGCTTGAGGCCAAGCGCATTGACGAGCGCGTGCATTATGATATAGAGATGATCCAGGAGCTCGGCTATTGCTCCGGCGTGGAGAACTACAGCCGGTACTTCGACGGCCGCGAACCCGGCACGCCCCCGTACTGCCTGCTCGATTATTTCCCCGATGACATGCTCGTCATCGTTGACGAGAGCCACGTCACAATCCCGCAGATCCACGCCATGTACGGCGGCGACAAGGCACGCAAAGACAACCTCGTACAGTACGGCTTCCGTCTTCCCGCCGCTCGCGACAACCGACCGCTGACATTTGAGGAGTGGCAACAGAAGACCGGTCAGACCATCTTCCTCTCTGCCACCCCGGCGGAGTACGAACTGGAGCAGTCAGAGGGTATAGTTGTCGAGCAGCTCATACGACCTACCGGTCTGCTTGATCCGCCTATTGATGTCCGCCCGTCGGAGAATCAGGTGGACGACCTGATGGAGGAGATCCGCCAGCGTGTGGAGCGCGAGCAGCGTGTGCTGGTCACCACGCTCACCAAGCGCATGGCTGAGGAGCTTGACGACTACCTGCGCCAGGCTGGTGTACGCTCGGCATATATCCACTCCGATGTCGATACCATCGAGCGCATTAAGATCATGGAAGACCTGCGCAAAGGCCTGTACGACGTGTTGGTGGGAGTCAACCTGCTGCGCGAGGGACTTGACCTGCCCGAAGTGTCGCTCGTGGCTATCCTGGATGCCGACAAGGAGGGTTTCCTGCGTGACCGACGCTCACTCACACAGACGGCAGGACGTGCCGCCCGGCATGTCGATGGCCGCGTGATCATGTACGCTGACCGCATCACTCGCTCCATGCAGCAGACCATCGACGAGACCAACCGCCGCCGCGCCATACAGATAGCCTACAACACCTCTCATGGCATCACACCGACGGCTATCCGTAAAGAGATCAACACCGGCGCACTCGCCTCGCTCTACCACGACGCCGAGAAGGAGCGTGAGACCGTGCAGCAGCGCATACGCGAGAGCTGGAAGAACGCACCCTGGCAGCAGATGGATGCCAAGCAACTGCAGCGCGCCGCTGACCAGAAACGCAAGCAGATGCTCGCCGCCGCCAAGGATCTGAACTTCGACCTCGCCGCTACCCTACGCGACGAACTCCTTGAGATGGAGAACCGCCTCCAAATCATGCTCGAGTAACACCCCGGCACTTTCAGTACAGCCGCTTGGAGGCTTCGTAGCTTTTGATGGCTTTGGTCTGGATCATGCAGCTGGTGAAGCCTAGCGTGTCGGCTTACGCCGTACCGACAAGCGGAAATCCGAATGCTGTACGGTGATCTCCTGCGCCGGTGCAGACGCGTAGAACATGTTCAGTATAACTGGTTCATCACCTCTGTTCTCGCCGCGATGAATAGTGCCTATAACTTCCACTATAGCCTCTCCTTGGTGAAACGTACGCTCACTACCATCCTCGCAGACGATGGTCAGCGCGCCTTGTTCGATGATGCCATAATTGATGACTGTATGGTGGTGCCAGCCTGTTTTGGCGCCCACGGGGAACACCATCCGTTTAACAATCAGCTCCGGACGCCCGGCAGGGTAATCCGGCAACGCTGCACCGTCCCAACTCTGCGAGCTGCGCAGTAATTCTGTTGTCTTGATCTTCATGATTGTGTATTTATGTTATTGTTCAATGCTGGTTTATTGCTGTGGCTATTGATTACTATGCTGATTTGAAGCTATGCTGATTTGTTACTATACGGTCGTCTTATGAATTTCCGCACAAAGATACCGAAAATATTTAACTTTTCCAAATATTTCGGACAAAAAAACAGACAAGCTAACAACATCGTCAGCTTGCCTGAATATGAAAGATACAAGTATATACTTGTCTAAAAAGCCATCAGTAGCCTATGTGCCGTCTATTTACTGCTTTTCCTACGGTTGCAGTCTTGGCAGAGCATCCGGCAATTGTCGGGGGGCGTGTGTCCGTTTTGCGACCAAAGTGTTCGTACTGGTACAATGAGCCGTGATGCACAGCATCACCCCACTTGTGCGCCGTTGCGCACAGATGAGGTGACGGTGGTCACTACAAGTTTGCCATCAGCATTAACCGCCGAGAGGATCATGCCCTGGGACTCGATGCCCATCATCTTGCGCGGCGGGAAGTTGGCGATGTACAGCACCTGCTTGCCGACAAGAACCGACGGGTCGGGATAGCTTTGCGCGATGCCGGAAAGGATCGTGCGGCCGCCCATGCCGTCATCCAGTTTGAACTGCAAGAGCCGGTCGGATTTCTTGACATTAGTGCACTCGAGTACCGTAGCCACGCGGATATCCGCCTTGTCAAATTCGTCGATGGTCGTGGGCGCCTTGACGGGCACCGGCTGCCAGTTCTTCAGCGCTTCTGCCTTGGCGGTAGCCTCGTTCTCGGCTTTGATGCGGGCGAGTTTGTCGAGCTGCGCCTGAATAGCGCCGTCCTCAATCTTCTCAAAGAGAAGGCTGACTTCGCCGAGTTGGGCGTCGGTGGGCAGAAGATCAATGCGGCCGAGATCCTCCCAGCCGATGCTGTCGGAAAGACCGAGCATGGTTTTCAGTTTTGCGGAACTGAACGGCAGGAAGGGTTCGAAGGCGATAGCGAGGTTGGAGGCAATCTGCAGGGAGAGGTTGAGGATAGTCGCCGTGCGCTCAAGATCGGTCTTGGCGAGTTTCCACGGCTCGGTGTCGGCGAGGTACTTGTTGCCGATACGGGCGAGGTTCATCGCTTCCTTCTGTGCGTCGCGGAAACGGAAGGCCTCGAGCAAGCTCTCGATTTGTGATTTGTAATTTGCCATTTGGGCAATCACCTCGTTGTCATAGTCGGTCAGCGTGCCGCAGGCTGGCACCTTGCCGTCGAAATACTTGCCGGTGAGAACCAGTGCGCGATTGACGAAGTTGCCGTAGATGGCCACCAGTTCGTTGTTGTTGCGCGCCTGGAAGTCCGCCCAAGTGAAATCGTTGTCCTTGGTTTCGGGTGCATTGGCGGTGAGCACATAGCGCAGCACGTCCTGCTTGCCGGGGAAATCGTCAAGGTACTCGTTGAGCCACACCGCCCAGTTGCGGGAAGTGGAGATCTTGTCACCCTCGAGGTTCAGGAACTCGTTGCTGGGCACGTTGTCGGGCAGGATATACGAGCCTTCCGCCTTGAGCATAGCCGGGAAGACAATGCAGTGGAAGACAATATTGTCCTTGCCGATGAAGTGGATGAGGCGGGTTGACGGGTCCTTCCACCAGGTCTCCCAACTGCCGTACTTTTCGGGCTGGGCGTCGCAGAGTTCCTTGGTGTTGGAGATATATCCGATAGGCGCATCGAACCAGACATAGAGCACCTTGCCCTCCGCACCTTCCACAGGCACGGGGATACCCCAGTCGAGGTCGCGGGTCACGGCACGGGGACGCAGGCCGCCGTCAAGCCATGACTTGCACTGGCCGTACACGTTCGGACGCCACTCCTTGTGCTCCTCAAGAATCCATTGCTCAAGCCACTGCTGGTACTGGTCCAGAGGCAGATACCAATGGGAAGTAGGTTTCTTGACAAGGGGATTGCCGGTCTCGGCGTTGTAAGGGTTGATCAGTTCCTCGGGCGAGAGGGTCGATCCGCACTTCTCGCACTGGTCACCATAGGCGCCCAGGCTGTGGCAGTGCGGACACTCGCCGCGTATATTGCGGTCGGTGAGGAAATGTCCGGTCTCGGGATCGTAGAACTGTTCGGTGGTCTGCTCGATGAACTTGCCGTTGTCGTAGAGCTTGCGGAAGTAGTCAGATGCCAGCTTGTGATGGACATCAGAGGTCGTGCGCGAGTATATATCGAACGATATACCGAAGTCGGCAAACGAGCGCTTGATGAGTTCGTGGTAGCGGTCAACAACCTGCTGGGTGGTTATACCTTCCTTGCGTGCGCGGATGGTTACGGGCACGCCGTGCTCGTCGCTACCGCAGACGTAAAGGACGTTCTGTCCCTTGAGACGCAAGTAACGCGCGTAGATGTCGGCAGGCACATAAACACCAGCCAAGTGACCGATATGCACGGGTCCGTTGGCGTACGGCAGGGCTGCTGTGATAAGAGTACGTGAGTATGACATATTATTGATGATTAATCGATTTACAATTGGCGATTTATTGTTGTTGCTGCTTGGGTAGGAGAATCTCTGCGAGGGCAAAGGGTTTGATGGTGGAAATCTTTCCGTCCTGTGCAATGCTGACCTTGCCGGTCTCCTCGCTGACTATGATGCATAGTGCGTCGGATTTCTCTGCCAAGCCGAGTGCGGCGCGGTGGCGAAGGCCGTAGTGCTTGGGTATCTGCAGGTTCTTGGACACCGGTAGGATGCACGCTGCCGACTGCAGACGTCCGTCACGGATGATGAGGGCACCGTCGTGCAGAGGGGTGTTCTTGAAGAAGATATTCTCAATCATGCGCGCCGAGATATCCGCATGGATAATTTCGCCCGTCTGCTCATATTCCTCAAGGTCGTTTTCGACCGCGATGACGATGAGTGCACCGACCTTATTATCGGACATGTGTGCGCATGCGAGCACGATCTGATGCACCTGTGCTTTGGTCAGATAGCCTTGTTCCTTCTGCTGACGAAAACGTACAATCTGCTGGGCATTACTCATGTGCGAGCCTATGCGGCTGAACATGCCGCGTATCTCCTCCTGAAAGATCACCACCAGCGCTACGGCACCGGCACTGCCGATGAAATTGAACACCGCACCCGTCAACTCGAGCCGGAGCACAAACGACACCAGGAACCAAAGTCCCACGTATGCCAATATACCCCAGAACAGGTTAACTGCACCGGAGGTGCGCAATAGCCTGAAAGCTTCGTACAACAGCAAGGCCACCAACAGGATATCTACAAGATCTTTGAATCCGAAAAACATATCGTTATTTGTTATTTGTCATTTGCCATTT
>CAMIZG010000049.1 GCA_946403215.1 uncultured Bacteroidales bacterium
GTTTGACAGCCAAGGTTGACTGGGAGCAGATTGACGAGAGCGGCGCATTGCTGCGATCCGGCAGCGCGCTGGGTGTGGGGAAGATTGAAGATATAACTGACATTATATATCTCAAGCGCGACACCTTTGATGTCATGCGCACGCGCGAGATGGCACAAACGCTCCGCGAGTGGAACAATAGGATGCGGCAAGAGGGTAGGCAGTACCTGCTTATCGGATACGGTCGTTGGGGTTCGCAGATTGCCAGCTTAGGTGTGCCGGTTCAATGGAGCGATATAAGCGAAGCGAAAGCGATCGCCGAGTGCAGTCTGGAGAACTTCCGCGTTGATCCGAGTCAAGGTAGCCACTTCTTCCAGAACATGACCTCGTTCAACGTAGGCTATATGAATGTTGATCCGTGGGCGCGCACCAATGACGTATATAACGAGCAGGTGCTTAACGAACTGCCGGCAGTGGAGGAAACCGAACTGGTGCGTCATGTGCGGCTGGATAAGCCCTTGGAGATGTACATCGACGGCTTTAACAACCGCGCACTCATCAAGACGAATGATGCCGACTGAGCGAAAACATATTGAAGTGGTAGCCTCGGTTATCTTTGATGCCAACGGACGCATCTTCGCTACGCAGCGCGGCTACGGTGATTGGAAAGATTGGTGGGAGTTCCCCGGCGGCAAGATGGAAGCCGGCGAAACGCCCGAGCAAGCTCTCCGGCGCGAAATACGCGAAGAACTGGAGGCGGAGATTGACGTAGGTGAACTGCTGCAAACAATAGAATACGACTATCCGGCGTTCCACCTGACGATGCATTGCTATCGTTGTAGTCTGACCGGCGATGTGACGCTGCTCGAACACGAAGCCGCGCAATGGCTCGCACCTGCCGAACTAAACACCGTGCGCTGGCTTCCTGCAGATGAACAGATTATCTGCTCCTTGATGGGGTAAATCCTCGTTATTTTCATATATACATATCGCACAATGGAACATTTATTCGCTTTTTTGACAAAAAGAAGCGAATTTATTTGGATATGTCAAAAAAAAGTAGTACTTTTGTGTCTGATTTTGATATTCAATCGGATTAAAAATAAAAAAATGCATCAAAAGTATGGGAAATGTTCGTTTTGAAGCGTTAAAAATGGCTTTTGCGCATCATGTGGTGGATGTGGATGTGCCGGAAGGTAAAGTGAAGGACTATTTTGCGCAAGATGTGTTTACGCGCGAGAAGATGAAAGAGTATATTTCGCAGGATGTACTTGATCGGTTGTTTGATGACGTGGATAACGGTCGCACCATCCACCGTGATATTGCGGGCGTAGTGGCTATCGGCATCCGCAAGTGGGCTATCGAGCGTGGTGCGACACACTTCACGCATTGGTTTCAGCCGCTCACAGGGGGTACAGCGGAGAAGCACGATGCGTTCTTCACGCTCAAGGA
This sequence comes from uncultured Bacteroidales bacterium, assembly GCA_946403215.1. Taxonomy (GTDB): domain Bacteria; phylum Bacteroidota; class Bacteroidia; order Bacteroidales; family Paludibacteraceae; genus Colicola. Next base: position 1,432 of record CAMIZG010000049.1, read on the forward strand.
CGGTGCGCTCTTGGAGGAGTTCAGCGGCGATAGCCTGTACCAGCAGGAGCCTGATGCTTCGTCGTTCCCCAGCGGTGGCATCCGTAACACCTTCGAGGCGCGCGGCTACTCGGCTTGGGATCCTTCGTCGCCGGTGTTCCTGATTGGTGACACGTTGTGCATCCCAACGGTGTTTGTAGCCTATACGGGCGAGGCACTGGACTACAAGACGCCGCTCATCCGTTCGACTGCATCGTTGTGCCACGCGGCGCGCGAGGTGTGTGCATACTTCGACAAGCAGGTGAAGCACGTGCATGCCAACTTAGGCTGGGAGCAGGAGTATTTCCTGGTTGACGAAGCGCTCTACAACGCGCGTCCCGACCTGATGCTCACCGGCCGCACACTCATGGGGCACAACAGCGCAAAGAGCCAGCAGCTCGAAGACCATTACTTCGGCGCAATACCCGCCCGCGTGTTAGCGTTCATGCGCGAACTCGAATACGAAGCATTGAAAGCCGGCGTACCCGTGCGCACGCGTCATAATGAGGTAGCGCCCAACCAGTTTGAGATGGCACCTATCTTTGAGGATGTCAACCTCGCCAACGACCATAACCTGCTCGTGATGTCGATTATGGAGCGTGTGGCTGAACGCCATCACTTCCGCGTACTGCTGCACGAGAAGCCCTACGCAGGCGTCAACGGTAGTGGCAAACACTGCAACTGGTCGCTGCAGACGAACACCGGCATCAACTTGCTTGCACCGGGCAAGAACCCCTACCAGAACCTGCAGTTTATCACTTTCCTCGTGAACGTGCTGATGGCAGTTCAGCGGCATAACGGTCTGCTGAAAGCCTCTATCGTCAGCGCCACCAACGAGCATCGACTGGGTGCCAACGAAGCGCCGCCGGCGATCATCTCCGTCTTCCTCGGCAAGCAGATAACCGCTGTACTTGACAAGCTAGAGCACGCCAAAGCCGAAGAGGCTATCATTATCAACGCCAAGAAAGAGATGAAACTCGGCGTGGCAAATATTCCGGAAATCCTGCTGGACAACACAGACCGTAACCGCACCTCGCCGTTTGCTTTCACCGGTAACCGCTTCGAGTTCCGTGCCGTGGGTTCGTCAGCAAACTGCGGCGCAGCGATGCTCGCACTCAATGCCGCCGTAGCCGAGCAGCTCATGCTCTTCAAACAGGAGGTGGATGCTCGCATTGAGAAAGGTGAGGCGAAGGAGCGTGTGCTGTTTGATGTGATCAAGAAGTACATCGTCGCATGCAAGGCTATCCGTTTCGACGGTAACGGCTACAGCGACGAGTGGAAAGCCGAGGCTGAGAAGCGCGGCCTGGACTGCGAGACGAGCGTGCCTCTGGTGATTGATCGTTACTTGGCATCGGAGAGCATCAAGATGTTCGGCGCAACAGGTGTGCTCAGCGAAGCCGAACTGCATAGCCGCAGTGAGGTCAAATGGGAAACCTACACCAAGAAACTCCAAATAGAAAGCCGCGTCATGGGTGACCTGGTTGTCAACCATGTACTGCCGGCAGCCAAACGCTACCAGACGATGCTGCTGCAGAACGTGCTGGCCGTGAAGCAGGTGTTCTCGGCGGACGAGACAGCCAGCCTCAACGAGATGGACTACAGCATCATCCGTCAGATTGAGCACCACTCGGGCGCTATCCTCGAAGGCGTAGAGGCGATGACCGAAGCGCGCCATAAGGCCAACCGCCAGATAGATGAACGCAGCAAGGCTATCGCCTATCACGACACCGTGCTGCCCCTCATGGCGGACATCCGTGAGCACGTCGATGCACTCGAACTCATCGTGGACGACGAGATGTGGACGCTGCCTAAGTACCGTGAACTCCTCTTCATCCACTAAAATGAAACTGCCATTTATCAAGATGCACGCGTTGGGAAACGACTACGTCTATATTGACTGTCTTTCCCGCAAGATGGATTCGCACATGGCGAACGCCGATCTGCCTGCGCTGGCTCGCGTAATCAGCGACCGCCACCGGGGCATCGGTTCGGATGGGTTAGTGCTCATCCTGCCCAGCAGGGTGGCGGATGTGCGCATGCGCATGTTCAATGCCGACGGCAGCGAGGCCGAGATGTGTGGCAACGCGGCGCGATGCATCGCCAAGTATGTCTTTGAGCAGAGGTTGTGTGGCAATCCGCTGACACTTGAAACACTTGCAGGTATCAAGCAGCTTACACCGATAATAAATGCCGAGGGCAGAGTAGAGCAGGTTACCGTAGAGATGGGCACTACACTCGGTAATCCGCATGAGGTGTTCTTCGTGGATGCACCTGACGCTCTTGATCCGCAGTTCAAGCAGTTGTGCACTGATGCGTGTTATGCTGAACTCCGTAAGCGCGCGAACATAGAATGCGTGTACGTGCTTAATCGTAAGGAACTGTGCATGCGCGTATGCGAGCGCGGCACGGGCGAGACGATGGCATGCGGCACAGGTGCCTGCGCGGCAGCTGTTGAGGCAATGAACAAGAAGCTTACAACCAACAAGGTGACGGTGCATATGCCGGGCGGTGACGTGTCAGTTCGCCGCGATGACAAAGGTATCATCTACCTTACCGGCACCGCCACGGAGGTCTTCCGCGGTGAATATAATTGGGAGGACTGAACATGCAACTGAATACCCATTTGCAACAGATGAATGGCAGTTATCTCTTTACGGAGATAGTGCATCGGACAGAGGTATATCAGGCAGCGCATCCTGATACACGGATCTTGCGGCTTGGCGTGGGAGATGTGACGCGTCCGTTGCCGCAACCTATTGTGGATGCGATGCATCGTGCAGTCGAAGAGTTGGCGCACAGGGAAACCTTCCGAGGTTATGGCCTTGAATGGGGTTATCCATGGCTTCGTCAGGCTATCATTGACAATGACTACACGCCCCGCGGAGTATCGCTGGACATAGATGAGGTGTTTATCTCGGATGGTGCAGGTAGCGATCTTGGCAACCTGAGCGAACTGTTCGATGCGCATAATACAGTGGCAGTTTTAGACCCGGCCTATCCTGCCTACGAGGACACATCGCTGATGGCCGGTCGCGCCATTGTTTACTTGCCTTGTACAGCGGAGAACGGCTTTGTGGCTCAGCTACCGGAAACACAGGTGGATATTATCTATCTCTGCTACCCTAACAACCCCTTAGGTATCGTCTTGTCGCGAGAACAGCTGAAGCAATGGGTGGACTATGCTCGTGAGCACCAAAGTATTATCATCTACGATTCGGCTTATGAAGCGTTCATTACAGACCCGACTATCCCGCATTCGATCTATGAGATAGATGGGGCAAAGGAGGTAGCTATTGAGGTGCGGAGTTTCAGTAAGACGGCTGGATTCACGGGTGTGCGTTGCGGCTATACAGTAGTGCCCAAACTGACTGGTCTCAACGCCATGTGGCTCCGCCGCCAGTGTACGAAATACAATGGTACATCGTATATCTCCCAGCGTGGGGCGGAGGCGAGCTATACGCCTGAAGGGAAAGGTGCTCTTCGTGCCAACATCGCATACTACCAGCAAACGGCGCAAGTGTTGCTTGACGGTTTGCGGGCTTTGGACTATGAAGTGTTCGGAGGTCAGAACGCTCCTTATATCTGGTGCCGTGTGCCGCAAGGCTACTCCTCCTGGTCATTCTTTGACCATCTGCTCAGCACCTGTCAGATTGTTTGTACACCGGGGGCAGGTTTCGGCCCTTCCGGCAAAGGCTACGTCCGCTTCTCTGCCTTCTCCCCGCGAGAAGACTGCCTTGAAGCACTAGAACGAATGAAGACTATAAATTTGAAATCATAAATCATAAATAAGCAATGTGTGGAATAGTTGGATATATCGGCCAGCGCAAGGCGTATCCGATACTGATTAAAGGTTTGCATCGTCTGGAGTACCGCGGCTACGACAGTGCCGGCGTGGCGCTCATCAATCCCAATGGACAACTGAACATATATAAGGCTAAGGGCAAAGTGGCTGAACTGGAAGCTTATGCAGCAGATAAGGATATAGAGGGCTGCATCGGCATCGCGCACACCCGTTGGGCGACGCATGGCGAGCCGAACACCGTGAACGCGCACCCGCACTACTCGGAGAGCGAGCGGCTGGCTATCATCCATAACGGTATAATCGAGAACTATGCCGTACTTAAGGCAGGCTTGCAACAGGAGGGATACACCTTCAAGTCCGACACGGATACCGAGGTGCTGGTGCAGCTCATCGAGTACACGCAGGTCAACCGTCATGTGGACTTGAAGACAGCCGTGCAACTTGCCTTGCAGCAGGTCATCGGCGCCTACGCCATAGCCGTGCTCGACAAGGATCACCCTGATACACTGATTGCCGCACGCAAAGGTTCGCCGCTGGTGGTGGGCATCGGTGAGGAAGAGTATTTTCTTGCTTCTGATGCCACGCCGATAGTCGAATATACGGATAAGGTCATTTACATCGAAGACGAAGAAGTGGTCAGCCTGCAAGTAGGCTGCGATGTCGATATAACGACTATCAATAACGTAACCAAGACCCCAGAAATCAAGAGGCTTGAACTATCGTTGAGTCAACTGGAGAAAGGCGGCTATCCGCACTTCATGTTGAAGGAGATCTTCGAGCAGCCGCGCACTTTGACCGACTCGATGCGAGGACGTGTCAATGTCCGGCAGGACAATATTGCGCTGTCGGGTTTCATTGACAACAAGGAGCGCTTCCTGAATGCCAAGCGGATTATTATTACCGCCTGCGGCACCTCATGGCACGCAGGACTGATAGCCATGTACGCCATCGAGGAGTTTGCGCAGATACCAGTCGAGGTGGAGTACTCCTCGGAGTTCCGCTACCGTAAGCCGGTAATCAACAAGGATGATGTCGTTATTGCCATCTCGCAGTCCGGCGAGACAGCCGACACGCTGGCGGCTATCCAGCTTGCCAAGCAGAAAGGTGCGTTCATCTTCTCAATATGCAACGTGGTGGGTGCATCCATCCCGCGCATCAGTGACAGCGGTTGTTACACGCACGTTGGTCCGGAGATTGGTGTGGCGAGTACCAAAGCCTTCACTGCGCAGGTCGTGGCGCTCACGATGCTTGCGCTCTGTATAGGTCGCGAGAAAGGCACGATGACCAAGGAGCAGTACCTGAAGGTAGTGCGCGAGCTCGGTCAGATCCCTGACAAGATTGAGCGTGTGCTCGGTCAGAACAAGCGCATAGCGGATTTCGCCAAGACATTCACCTATGCGCAGAACTTCATCTATCTCGGCCGTGGCTATAACTTCCCCGTAGCGATGGAGGGTGCGCTTAAGCTCAAGGAGATCAGCTACATCCATGCGGAGGGCTATCCTGCCGCCGAGATGAAACACGGACCGATAGCGCTTGTCTCGCAGGAGATGCCTGTGGTGGTGGTAGCTCCCCGTTGCGGCACGTACGAAAAGGTGGTAAGTAACATTCAGGAGATCAAGGCGCGCAAAGGCAGGGTGATTGCTGTGGTAACTGAGGGTGACGAACTCGTCAGCCGTATTGCTGACTATATTATCGAGGTGCCTGAGACCGAGGAGTGCCTGACGCCGCTCTTGACCGTTATTCCCTTGCAGCTGCTTGCCTACCACATTGCTGTGGTCAAGGGTTGCGATGTCGATCAACCACGTAACTTGGCTAAATCAGTAACAGTAGAATAAATAACATATATGGAAAAGAAAATCAGAGTAGCCGTATTAGGATACGGGAATATTGGCAGGGCGGCTGAGCAAGCTGTCAAGGCGGCACCCGACATGCAGTTGGCGGGAGTGTTTCATCATGACGATTGTCTCGACTGCGTTGAGGCGGATGTGATGCTTGTATGCACACCGACGCGCGAGGTGCAGAAGTTCGTTACTGTGCTTGCCGCACGAGGTGTGTGCACGGTGGATAGTTTTGATATCCATGGTCAGATCTGGAACCTGAGAAGCGCAATGGATGCCGTGTGCCGCACCAACCAGACCGTCAGCATCATCTCTGCCGGGTGGGATCCGGGCAGCGACAGCGTGGTGCGTGCACTATTGTTGGCTCTTGCGCCGAAAGGGTTGACCTATACTAACTTTGGTCCGGGACGTAGCATGGGACACACCGTGGCCGCCAAAGCCATTGCAGGTGTGAAGAACGCGCTCTCAATGACTATACCGCTGGGTACAGGTATTCACCGACGGATGGTGTATGTGGAGCTCGAGGACGGCGCGGACTTCAAGACCGTCGAAGCCGCTATCCTCCGGGATGACTACTTTGCGCACGACGAGACGCACGTCATAGCTGTGGATAGCGTGGATGCACTCAACAACGTGGCACACGGCGTTAACCTGGTGCGCAACGGCGTGTCAGGTGAGACGCATAACCAACGGTTCGAGTTCAATATGGCGATCAACAACCCTGCACTGACCGGTCAGGTGATGGTGAGCTGTGCACGTGCTGCCATGCGCCTCAAGGAGCGCGGCGACTATGGAGCCAGGACGATGATTGAACTCGCCCCCATTGATCTGCTGCCCGGCTCGACGGAGAACCTCGTAAAGGCGCTCGTGTAAATGGGACATTGAATGATTAAAGAAAAACGCGTACCGGTCAGTACGCGTTTTTTTTTGAGGTGAGCTCTTATTTCTTGAGTTCGAAGGGGTAGGAGGCGATCAGTGCGCCGTCGATGAAGAAGTCGGCGTTGTAAGTGCCCTTGTACAGTATTTCGCCTACGTTCCAGTACAGCACATCGGTAATGGCTTCGCCGCCGTATTCAAACTCCTTGGTCAGGGAGTACTCGATCTCGCTGTTCTCGAACTCGAACATTCGCTGTGCGGGATTAGGCAAGGTGATCAGTTCGCCATCAGGACGAACAATCCGCACATATACCCGTTTGATGCCTCGATCAGAGGTGACGTTCTTGCCGATGGTGAAGTCAAACTGGATCTTCTGCATCTGATTGAGGTTCGTTGTCTTGCGGTCGTGCCTGTTGAGCGGTGTAACCGTGAACGCCGTTATCTCCAGCATAGAGGCACGCGTCACTTTCTCGGTCAGACTGGTGTTCTGCTGCTGCAGTTCTTCCGCCTGCTGCTGTACCACGGCGTACTGCTCGCGTACTTGCTGGTTCTCGGCGGTCAGGCGTTTGTTGGTCTGGTTGAGGCTATCAATCTGATGCACATAGGAAACCATGACCGAGCGAACGGTGGCCAACTCTTTTTTGAGTTCGGCTATACGGCGCGCATTGGTGGCTTTGGTGATTCGGAGTTCTTCCAGCAAGTCTCGCACGCGCTGCTGCTCCTTGTTCAGGAGCTGTGCCAGCGAGTCGTTGTGGATATCCGGTGTGCGGTAACCGTCGAACTGCATGGCGAGGTCTTCGTACTCGTCCTCCAACTCGGATTTCTCAAACTCCATCTGCTCAACCATCTCTACCATCTCCTGCTTCTGCGCAAAGTACATATATGTCAATGCGCCAACCGCAGCCAGCAGCAGAATAATCAAAGTGATAGTAATTATAGAGGATTTCTTTTTCATAACAGTGGTAATAGTTGTTCGAGTTTATTGCTTCGTGAGCCTTTGATGAGCACAATACAACCGGTGATAGGATGCAGTTTGATGTGCTCGCATAGTTCATCCACGTTGCTGAAGATAGTGTATGGTGCTGTTGTCTCGCGGTACTCATCGCCCACCAGCAGCACGTTGTCCGCTTTGCGCTCCAGCAGCATATTCACGATGTTCTGATGCTCGGTGTGGCTGTACTCGCCGAGTTCGCGCATGGCGCCGAGTATATAGCATCGGCCATTAGCCATTGGCTGTTGGCCATTGGCTTGATGGTCAAAAGCTTCGATAGCTGCAGTCATCGAGGTGGGGTTGGCATTGTATGCGTCCACGATCAGGGTGTTCTTGTCCGTTACGGTTTTCTGCGAACGGTTATTAGATGGTACGTAAGCGCGTATAGCGGCCAACCCGGTTTCGCGGCTAACCCCAAAGTACTCGCCTACGCACAGCGCGGCTTGGATGTTCTCGCTATTGTATGCGCCTACGAGGTGTGTGCCTTCGGGCATCTGGCCGGTGTGGTATAAGACCGCGTTGCTGTTAGATGTTAGACCGCTGGCGCTGTTAGATGTTAGACCGCTGGCGCTCAAAGAGCGCTTCGCTGAAAGATACATTTGTTCAAGGTGCGGGTTATCCGCATTGCGGAAGATTGTGCCGTTGTGCGCCAGAATAAAGTCGTAGAGCTCAGCCTTGGTGTGCATCACGCCCTCGAATGAGCCGAAGCCTTGCAGGTGTGCTTTGCCCACATTGGTGATAAGGCCGAAGTTCGGTTCGCAGACATCCACGAGCTCCTTGATGTCTCCCGGGTGGGAGGCACCCATCTCGACGATAGCCAGTTCGTGCTCCTTGGTCAGTTGCAGCAGTGTGAGCGGCACACCGATGGAGTTGTTGAGGTTGCCTTGTGTATAGTGGGTTTTGTACGTCGTGTTAAGGACAGCGGCGAGCAGTTCCTTGGTGGTTGTCTTGCCGTTGGTGCCGGTGATGCCGATGATGCGTGTGCCGAGGTATCTGCGCCATTCGCGTGCCAGATCCTGCAGCGCAAGCAGACTGTTCTCCACCAGCAGGGCGGAGTACTCGCCGGATGCCTGGATGGCGTTATACACCTCAGCATCATCGACTACGGCCAGCGAGGCACCTTGCTGCAATGCTTGCAAGGCAAAACGGTTGCCGTCGAAGTTCTCGCCCTTGAGTGCCACGAACACGCAGCCGTCGGTAATCTTACGGCTGTCAGTCGTGACGTTGAGTGACGACTTATCGTTTATTAGGAAGCTCCAATCCATAACCTTTCTTTTTGTCTTCAACTTTGAGCGCCAGACTCAGGAAGAACGCCAGTACACCAAACGAGGCGAATACAATCATCGGTACAAGGTAGCCGTCGGTGGCAACGCGGAGCTTGCCAATCAGCAGCGGCACGAGGCACAAGCCGACGTTCTGCACCCAGAAGATGAGGCAGTACGCCGAGCCAAGCACTTTCTCGTCGATGATCTTAGGGACGGACGGCCACATAGATGCCGGTACAAGCGAGAAGCTTACGCCCAGTACGAGGATGGTGATGAGTGCCAGCAGCTTGCTCGGGTAAGCGGGCAGCACGAAGGCAAATATGCAGTGGCAAGCGATCATGATCACGGCGCCGAGCAGCATCATTGACGCACCTTTGCCCTTATAGTCGATAAACGCGCCCAAGAACGGAGTGAGTACCATCGCCAATATCGGGAACCACTTGAACAGTCCCGCCGCCTCGGCGTTGCTGATGCTCAGGGTCTCCTCGAGGAAGTTGGTAGCAAAGCGCTGGAAGGGGAAGATCGCCGAGTAGTACAGCACGCACAGCAGTGCCACGATCCAGAACATCTTGCTGGAAAAGATCTGCCCCAGGTCGCTCACATGGAACTCATCCTCCGGATCATGTACGGCCGGTGCCTCGCCGATGGCTACCAGCTGCTTGTCGAACTTGTTGTCCATAATCGTGAACACGAAGAAGTTCAGCAAACCGATCACCAGCAGCAATGCGGAGAACAGCAACGGTGCAACAACGGAGTTCGTTCCGTTCACGGCAAAGTGCGAACTGAACATCGGCGAGAGCCACATGGCGGCAAATACGCCCAGACGGGCGATAGCCATTTCCAGACCCATGGCGAGCGCCATCTCCTTGCCCTTGAACCACTTGGCGAGGATCTTGCTCACCGTCGTGCCGGCCATCTCTGCGCCGCAGCCGAAGATCATGAATCCGAACATCGCGAGCTTGGCGCTACCCGGCATCGTTGTCCACCAGGAGTTGAGCCACTCAACGCTGTTGGCGTCTGCCCATGCGATGCCCCAGTACTTGATAGCCGCACCGATAACCATCAGCGAGGCTGACAGCAATCCTGTGAAGCGCACCCCCATCTTGTCAAGGATGATGCCGGCGATGATCAGGAAGCCGAACACGTTCAGCAGGTACTCTCCTGCCGCATACGTGCCAAATACGCCTTGATCCCAGCCGAGTGTGTCGTTCAGCAACGATGCCAGCGGTGACAAGATGTCAACGAACATGTATGCGAAGAACATCATAGAAGCGACAAGCACGAGCACTGTCCACCGTGCCCATGCTTTATCGCGTAAAAGGTTTTGAATTTGTTCCATAGTAGTGTAGTTTAATCAGCCAAACATGGCCGATACATTATCACAACGCCTCATCCTCGGGTTGACAAGGATGAGGTGCGTTGTGTTTGCGTTTGAGCCACTGCGTCTTGCGCTTCTCATATTCCGCATAGTGCGATTCGAGGTAGCCGTCAGCCATAGTGGTGATTGTTTATAGAGTCACTATTATTTGATGCCCAATTTGTTTTTTACGAGCGGCATCACGTTGTCAGCCTCGGGTGCGATGTATACGGTGGCAGCCGAGTCGAAGATGTAGGTGTACTTGTTGTCAGCACCCACTTCTTGAATAGCTTTAGCCATTCGTTCGTTGACGGGTTTGAGGAACTCGCCACGTTTCTGCTCAACATCCTGCTGTGCAGTCTGGTAGGTTGTTTGCAGACGTTGTTGCATCGAGTATAACTCTTCCTCTTGAATCTGACGCATAGCTTCAGGCATTGTGCTCTGCTTTTGCTGATAGTCCTGCAGTTTCTTCTGATACTCCTCCTGCATGGTCATAAGCAGGTTCTCGTATTGCTTGTTGAGGCTGTCCATACGTGCCTGAACATCTTTGAGTTCGGGCATCTGCATGAACAACTCTTGCGTGTTAACATAACCGAACTTCTGTGCATTGGCTGCCAGCGATACAAGCAGCACTGCGATGATAACTAATGATTTCTTCATATTAATTTATATTATTTCGTTTCTATTTGGCTCCCAGCTTCTGTAGCAGCTGGTCGGAGTAGTCGAGTTTAGACGAGAGATAGAGTAGCCCCGGGTCAGACGAACGGTCTTTGACAACATCAATGTGCTTCTCGTTAGCCAGTTCCTGGATAGCGGCGTAGATCTCGTCTTGTATGGGCTTGAGTAGTGCCTCGCGTTTCTTGATCAGTTCGCCGTTCTCGCCGAAGTACTTGCGCTTGAGTTCAATGGCCTCCTTTTCTTTGGCAAGTATCTCCTCCTCGCGGCGCTGACGCATGTCTTCGGATAGGAAGATCTGCTCAGTCTGATAGTTGGTGGTCATCACGCGTACCTCTTGCTCCAGAGCATCGATCTCTTTCTGCCAGCGCTTGGCGATCATCGTCAGTTGCTCGTTAGCCGTCTCGTACTGTGGTAGATTCTTCAAAATGTATGCCATATCGACGTATCCGACGGTATTATCTTTCGCTCCGTACGCTCCGGCGAGACATAAGGCGCTAATTATCAATGCAAACAGTCTTTTCATTTTTCTATTATCTTTTTTCTTTCAACAACTCTAAACACTAAACTCTAAACTCCAAACTCTCCACTCCCAACAACACTAAACACTAAACACTAAACTTTATATTACAGCTCCTGTCCCAGCACGAAGTGGAACTGGCTCTTTCCGTACTGATCGGAGCCGTTGATTTTGTCGAAGCCCCAGCCCCAGTCTATACCGAGCAATCCGAACATAGGCAGGAACACGCGTACACCCACACCGGCGGAACGCTTCAGGTTGAACGGGTTGTAGTCTTTGATGTCGGCAAAGCAGTTACCTGCCTCCAGGAAGCCCAGTGCCCAGATTGTTGCATTCTGCTCCAGCGAGATAGGATAGCGGAGCTCGAGGGTGAACTTGTTGTACAGGTAGCCCATGTTCCGGCCGGTCTGTGCATCGTATGGCGTGAGTGAACCGGACGAGTAACCACGCATCGAAACGTAGTCAGTCGAATAGCTGGAGTAGCCGCTCATACCGTCACCGCCCATGTAGAACGACTCAAACGGCGACTTGGCGTGCTTGTTGTAGTGGCCGAGGTAGCCGAAGTCGAAACGCGTCATCAGCACCAGTTTGGAGTCACGCGAGAGCGGCGTGAATATCTTGCCGCTGAATTTCCACTTGTGGTACTCGATCATGTGGTAACGCTCGGAGGTCGTCATCTGCGAATAGTCCTTGCCGTTGAATACAGACCATGGTGGCGTGATCTTCAGTCCGAGAACGAACTGCGAGCCGCGACGGGTGTAGATGGGGTTGTCTATACTCGATCGCGAGAGTTGCAGGTTAAGCGAGAGGTTGTGACTCGTACCGTTGGCAATGAGCAAGTATGGCCAGTCCTTCATCCAGTAGGCTTGGTATGACAATTCGCCGTAGAACTGGAAGTAGTCATCCGGCCAGCGCAGACGCTTGCCATAGCCTATACTTACGCCTAATGTGCGCAGGTACTTGTCAGGGTCAGCCTCCGACTCGGCGAGCTGCTGGTAGTAGTCGCTATTACCGTAGTACGCGTAGTTGTAGGCGTAGGAGTTATACAGGTTACGGTACGCCTGATAGTAGCGGTCGGAGTAGCCGGTTTGCGAAGCAAAGAAGATAGAGGTGGACAGCGAGTTCGGTCGTTTGCCGCCCAGCCACGGCTCGATGAACGTGAGAGAGGCGGAGGTGTAGTATATACCGTTGGTACGTGCGTTGATGCTAAAGGTCTGTCCTTCGCCTTGCGGTACAATGCGGTACGCTTTCTTGTTGAACAAGTTCTGGATGGCGAAGTTGGTGAACTTCAATCCGATCGAACCGACTATACCCGTAGCACCCCAGCCGAGTGAAAACTCGATCTGATCGGATGACTTCGTTTCCAGCTGATAGGTGATATCCACTGTACCGTCCTCGGGGTTCGGTTGGATATCCGGCACGAGTTTCTCCTGGTCGAAGTGTCCCATCTGCGCCAACTCACGCAGCGAACGCATAATATCCGACTGGGAGTACAGTTGTCCGGGTTTGGTGTAGAGCTCGCGGCGTACAACGTGTTCATATACGCGCGTGTTGCCGACGATTCGAATCTCATTGATGGTAGCCGGTCGTCCTTCGTAGATTCGCATCTCAAAGTCGATGCTGTCGTTATCCACATTCACCTCGACAGGCTCAACGTTGAAGAACAGATAGCCCTGGTCGGTGTACAGCTTGGCTACGGCATCATCGTCCTCGTTCAGACGTTTGTTCAGTTCCTTGAGGTTGTATGTCGAACCGGGTTTGATGCCGAGCACAGCATCCAGGTACTCGTACGGATAGACGGTGTTTCCCACCCAGTTGATAGAGCGAATGTAGTACTTGTCCCCCTCGCTGATGGTCATGTAAACATCCACGCGTGTCGGATCTTCGGGGTTTGGGACAACGCTGTCGGCTACGATGTACGCATCGCGATAGCCCAGCTCATTGTACTTCTCAATGACGGCTACTTTGTCTTTCTCGTATTCGGCGGTGACGAATTTCTTGGTGCGGAACAGGTTGACGATGTTGTTGTCGTTTGTCTTCTTCATCGCCTGGTTGATCTTGGTGTGTGAGAGGGCCTCGTTGCCGGTGATGTATATCTTTCCGACTTTGGTCTTGGCTTTCTTGTCCACGTTCACCAGCACCTTGACATAGCCTTCTCTATCGCGGTCGGGTTGTTGAAGCACTTGCACGTCGGCGTTGTGGAAGCCTTTCTCTGCAAGGTATTTGGCCACGACTGTTTTTGCTCGGTCGGCGAGGTTAGGCGTCATCTGTGCACCCTTGCTGATGCCCACCTTAACTTCTACATCCTCCTTCTCGCTCTTCTTCAGTCCGTTGTACTGTATTTCGCTTACTCTCGGCCGTTGCTTGAGGCGTATCTCCAGCCAGATTTTGTCGCCTTCGATCTTCGTGGCGGCGATTTTTACATCGGAGAACAGTCCCTGCTTCCAGAAACGGCGGATGGATTTTGTGATCTGATCGCCGGGCACCTCGATCTTGTCGCCCACGGCTAACCCGGAAAATCCGATGAGCACAAAGTCCTCGTAATTGGGCGCCCCCGTTACGCTGATGCCTGCTATCTCGTACGTATGATGGGTCATGCCGTACTCAATCTTCGGCACCGGTGCCGAAGCAGCCGGTGCAGTCACAGCCGCACTGTCCTGTGCATCACCCATAATCGGCTGACACAGCAGCATCGCCAGGAGAATATATGTCAGTAGTTTCTTCATTACTTTGGCCGTTGGCTTTTGGCTTTTGGCAGCCAATGGCTAATGGCTAACGGCTAATGGCCAATGGTTATTTGTTCGGATG
>CAMIZG010000050.1 GCA_946403215.1 uncultured Bacteroidales bacterium
GCCTGTCGCTAGCGTTCATCCTGAGCCAGGATCAAACTCTTCGTTGTAAAATAAATTATAACAAAAAGCTCATCCTACACTCATAACGACTTATTTTCGTAGTTGCACTTTCCTTAATGGAATCGACAAGGAAATCGCGTTCGGCAACGCAATCGCACCGGATGCCGCAAAGCGGCATAATGGCGATGCGTGCCTTCGCTCCCCCCACCACAACCTTACGGTTGAGCCGGGGACCCCGTTAAGGGCGAGCGAAACGCTATACATTATTATATATAGCGCGTACGCACTTTTATCTCTTGTACTACATCTTGATTGAACAATCTCTCAAAGTTCGCTGCTTTCGCTTAAGGCAAATTTCTCAGCTTGCGCCTAGATTTTCGTACCCTCGAAAAATTTTAGGGCGAAAACGGCTGCAAAGGTAGAACATTTTTTTCACATACGCAAATTTTTATGCAAAAAAGGGTTATTTTTTGTGTTTTTTTGCCAATTTGTGCTACATAAAGATAGCAAAGGGCGGCAAGTCATATGACAAAACGGAATAAAATATGCACATCGTGTAGTTGAGGCTATTCGTATAATACAGGATTTGGAACAACGAAAACCAATATAACTAGCGTTATATTATATAGATATGAAACGGGATTAAAATTAGGGCCAACCGATTGATTCACAAGAAGATAGTACAGCGAGGTTCCTATGGGGTTTCTATGAGGTTTATAGTTTGGCCTAAGGCGGACATATGGAGGTGGTATGGAGGGGAGAGGGCGGAAAAGAGGCGAGGAAAGATGGAAGAAAAAAGGAAGAAAAACAGATAAAAATGAGAAAATATTGCAGAAATATTTGCATAAATGCAAAATTATTTGTATCTTTGCACCCGTAACGTGAATGAATTATAAAATTACAAGCATATGAAACGGCAGATTGTTGTATTGGCATCATGGTTATTGGGCATAAGTATGGTTTGTGCCCAGGAGTCGGCGTCGGCGGTGATTACAGTAACTTCCGAGAGTGGTACATCCGACCAGTTGATTCTTATGCAAGGTCCGGACTACAGTTCGGGATTTGACAACGGTTATGATTCGCAGAAAGCAATACAAGAGCAAGGCGAGTTGACGGTTGGTCTGTTTGTGATGGACGTGGACGGCAGCCCTTACTCCACATGGGCTACAAATGACCTGACCGACCAGCCACTGACCTTTCAGAGCAACTATGTGGACACGACGTACACACTGACGTTCGGGCGAGTGGACGGCACGCTTATTCTGCTGGACTACACTACCGGGGCATACATGAATCTGACCACGAATGGCGAATATGTATTCAGTTGCGCGACCAACCAGACGATCGGCGACCGGTTTGTGATTAATCCGAGTAAGATTCCGCAGCAGGAGCAGGAGCCTGTATCAGGTCAGTGCGGCGACACGGTGTCGTGGACTTATTACCCCGATGCAAACCTGCTGACGATCGAAGGGACGGGACGCATGTGGGATTTTGATGTAGCCAGCCCGGCATACAGAGAATACAGCCAGGAAGTGAAAAGCATCATTGTTACAGAAGGCATCGTGCGCGTCGGCAACAATGCATTTTCGATGTTCCCTGTACTGGAGACAGTTGGCCTGAGCAACAGCATCCAGTCGATAGGCAGCTATGCATTTGAGCGTTGTCCGACGTTGTATTACGTCAATATTCCTGAGGGCGTCACGGTGATCAATGAAAGTACATTCAACGGTTGCTATTCATTAACTGCAGCAGCCATCCCCAGTGGCGTGACGGAGATAGGCGAAGACGCCTACACAGCCTGCAGGAGTCTGATGCAAATCGACTGCTATGCTGTTGAACCGCCGCTGATAACCTCGACGACCTTTACCGATGTTGACAAGTCTATTCCGCTGAGGGTTCCGCGGGAGTCCATTACGGCCTACCAGAAAGCCGACTACTGGAGCGAGTTCAGTCAGATTGTGGCTATTGATGACGACATTGACCCCGATTACCCGAACGGCATGTGCGGCGATTCGGTTATGTGGATGTTCATTGAGCAGGAAGGCGTGTTGGGCATAACGGGCAGCGGAGCGATGCATAACTACTCGGAAAAAGACTTACCTGAATACAGCCAGTTCCTCCAGATGACCCGGACCATCGGCATAGAGGACGGTGTGACAACGATAGGTGACTACGCGTTCGCGGGATTCGTGAATACAGGAACAGCCGCGATAGGCACAGGTATGCAGATGATCGGCACACGTGCTTTCTACGGTTGCGGAGTACTGAAGAGTATAATCTGCTACGCCCCCACCCCGCCGTCGATTACGGACGGCGATGCGTTTGACGGTGTGGACACGGAAAATGCGATTGTATATGTACCTACCCAGTCAATTGCCGCCTACCTGGCTGCACCAGGATGGAGTAACTTCAAGAACTTTATGGGTTTAGAAGGCGACACGGTAGTAGTTACTCCGAGCGTGACAATCTTCGGTCAGGAGATAGACCCGACGCAGACCGACTCAATAGTGGATATCTTCGACGACGGCACGCTGGTATATGACCCCGAGGAGAACACGCTGACACTGACCAATCTGGATCTGGAAGTAGGCGAGGATGAGACGGTAGCCATCAACTACACAGGTGATGTGCAGCTGACGATTGTGCTGACCGACTCATCGAGCATCAAAGCCGACACGGTTATTGCCTCGACCGCAGATATTGTGATTACGGGTGACGGTCATCTGGTAGTGGAAGGTAATGTGCCTATCGTAGGAACGCCTGAGTCAAGCATCACGTTCGATTGTAACATGAGTGTGCGTTCTGTTCCGCTGAACGGGGTGGCCCGTCGCCGGCAAGGCGCCAAGTTCGGCAAGCGTCTGGACGAGACCGGCGGTCCGGCTCTGTCAGGTTTCGGTTCGGCAGACTTCAACAAAGTGAACGTGACGCCCTCGGATGCAATGTATGGTCCGGTAAACACGACTGACGGGAACGGCGAGGAGTCGACGATCAACGCCCTGTATGTCGAAAATGGCGGGGAGCAGGAGATAGTGACGGAGTTTGAGGTGACGGTTAAGGAGAGCGGCGTGCAGAATACCCGCGAACGCCAAGCCCTTGATATGACACAGCCGATGTTCAACGTATTAGGACAGAGAGTGGATGCAACATATAAAGGCGTGATTATTCAGAACATGCAAACATTTATACTGCAATGAGAAACAGGGTAATTCAATCCATCGTTCTGGCGGCTGTACTTGGCATGGGGCAGCCAGTTTGGGCTGTAGTGCATGAGATAGCGGTGCCAGATCCAGCGACCTGGTCCAACGAGGCTTTGCTGGAGCGAAGTGCGGGCGACACCGTATTATTCAGAGTGCCGGTGATCGTGAACAGGAACTACGGCTACGGCGACTACACCGGTTTGACGATGAGCGTGAGGCGAATATTCTCCCCGACCAATCAGGCTATTCCTCTATCGGCCGAGTACAAGCAGCTACTGACATTGAACAGCAAAGCTCCGTTCAGACTGATTGATTGCGACTACCATCGTAACGGTGAGCGCTTGCTGAATTTGAAAGGTGTAGTGACTGATCGTTTGACAATAAGGTACTTATCGGGCACATGGGCAGGCAACGGCACTCGTTCGGAGTTGGAGCATAATCCTCCATCGGTAGATATGCGCGGCGAGCATAACGTGCTGGTGTGTGGCGCTAACCTGGAGTACTACCTGGTGAAGAATATAGGCCAGGGCATGGGACCGCGTGACGATGAAGAACATGAGCGTCAACGCAGTAAGGTGTCGAAGGCATTGGCTGAGATCCATGCGGATATCTATGGTTTGGTGGAGATAGAACAAGGTCAGGAGGCACTACGCGAGATAGCCACCGATCTGACCAGGCTTACGGGCAGTCACTATGACTACGTGGACGACGGCGGGAATGCCAACGGGACGTACACGAAGTCGGGCTTTGTATATAACAGCGACCGCATTCAGCCTGTGGGAGTGATGACGCAGAACAACTCCATCGTACAGCACCGAAAGGCTTCACAAGGGTTCATCTTATTGGAGAACAACGAGCGGTTCATATACAGCGTCAATCATTTCAAAGCCAAATCAGGCAACGGCACAGGCAGGAATGCCGACCAAGGTGACGGGCAAGGCATATTCAACTACAGCCGCGTTCAAGAGGCGCAAAGTATATTGCAGAGCTTGGATGCTTATCAGACCTATTACGATGACAGTGACGTGCTGATCATGGGTGACCTGAACGCCTATGCCAAGGAAGATCCTATCCGTAAGTTCACCGACGCGGGGATGTACGACCTGCACCGGTTCTTCCACGCAGACTCGAGTTATTCCTACGTGTATGGCGAGCAGGCGGGCTACCTCGACCACGCGATAGCCAACAAAGCCCTAATCAATCAGGTGACAGGCATGTCGGCATGGCACGTCAACTCCGACGAATCGGACAAATATACCTACGACAAGTCCTACGACGAGACAATCTTCCGCTACAGCGACCATGACCCTGTGCTGGTCGGGCTGCGTCTGGACAGTACCAAGTCGATATCCATGCACGGCTCGGAACCGATTGATCATGTGACGATAGAGAACGTGGACGGAGCACTGGTAATCAAGAACGTGGGCGACTACGGCGAGTTGCACAGCTACTACGAGATATTTGACATCACAGGTTCAAAGGTGCAAGGCTTAACACGCATCGACGATTCGCCATGTCCGATTAATCCCGACCTGCCTAAAGGAATTTACACGGTTCGCGTTTATTTTGCAGGCAAGATCAAATCGTTTAAATGGGGAAAGTTATAAGGTGAAAGGATGGATTTATTTGACAGTTTACCCATAGAACAGACCGGACTGACGGCAGAGCAGGAGATTCATGCCCTGCGGGCTGAATTAGCGGAGCAGAACTACAAGTACTATGTTCTGTCAGCACCTACTATGTCCGATCGTGAGTTCGACGAGAAGATGCACCGGTTGCAAGAGTTGGAAGCCAAGCATCCCGAACTGTCCGACCCGAACAGCCCGACGCAGAAAGTAGGCTCGGACATCAGCAAGATTGACAGCTTCCCGCGGATTAAGCACCGTTATCCGATGCTATCGCTGGCGAACACCTATTCGCGGGAGGAAGTTGAAGACTGGGTGCGCAAGTTGCCACCGGGCGTGGAGATTGTAGCCGAACTGAAGTACGACGGTCTGAGTATATCGCTGTGGTACGAGCATGGCCAATTGGTTCACGCCGTGACGCGCGGCGACGGCACCGAGGGAGATGATGTGCTGCCAAACATCCGAACGATTGCGGCAATCCCGCAGACGCTGACAGATGCGCCGGAGCGATTGGAGCTGCGGGGCGAGGTGCTACTGCCATGGGAACGATTTGAGGCTTTGAACAAGCAAAGAGAGGAACAGGAAGAGCCGCTGTTTGCTAACCCACGTAACGCGGCATCCGGCACACTCAAGCTGCAAGACAGCCGCGAGGTAGCCCGACGCGGGTTGACCTGTTATCTGTATTACATGTTAGGCGAGCAGTTGCCGGGCACGACGCACTACGAACGATTGGAACAAGCGCGCCGCTGGGGCTTCCCCATCAGCGACGCCGTACGTGTCTGCCAGAACGTGGACGAGGTGATGGAGTTCATTGCTTATTGGGACACCGAGCGCAAGAACCTGCCTGTGGCTACTGATGGCATCGTACTGAAGGTAAATAGCCTGGCCGAGCAAGAGGAGCTCGGTTACACCGCCAAATCGCCGCGTTGGGCAATAGCTTACAAGTTCGCCGCCGAACGGCAGTTAACACTACTCAAGCAGATTACTTATCAGGTTGGCCGGACGGGTGTTATTACGCCGGTAGCCAACCTGGAGCCGGTGCAGTTGTCAGGCACCATCGTACAACGTGCCACGCTGCATAACGAGGACTTTATCCGCCAACTTGGGATACAAGAAGGCGACCGCGTATATGTAGAGAAAGGCGGAGAAATCATCCCGAAGATAGTGGGTAAAGCAGAAGACAATACATCCGGACAGCCTTGTCAACCAAGGACTCCTGGTTTTATTACCCATTGCCCCGAGTGCGGAACAGAGTTGGTGCGCGTGGAGGGAGAAGCGGCTTGGCGGTGCCCCAACGAGGTGAGCTGTCCACCGCAGCTGAAAGGCAAACTGGAACACTTCGTGAGCCGCAAGGCAATGAATATCGAAGGACTGGGCAGTGAGACTATTGCCCTACTCTACGACAAAGGACTGCTCCACTCCATCGCGGACATCTACAGTCTGCGCGCAGATGATCTGGCGGCGCAGGAACGCCTTGGCGACAAGTCGGCACAGAACATCCTCGCTTCGGTCGAAGCATCCAAGCAAGTACCCTGGCCGCGTGTGCTGTTTGCCTTGGGCATCCGCATGGTAGGCGAAACAACCGCCAAAAAGATAGCCAAGCGTTTCCGCTCGATCGACGCCCTGCAGTGGGCAAGTAAGGAGGAACTGACAGGCATCGAGGATGTAGGCGAGCAGATAGCGGACAACATTGTCGCTTACTTCGCAGATATGCGCAACCTTGAAATAATAACCCGTCTGCAAGCCGCCGGACTGCAGTTGGCCGCCACCGAAGGCCCCGCCACAGCCGAGCTTCCGCAGGTGCTAGAAGGAAAGACGATTGTTATCTCCGGCACGTTCACGGAGCACTCACGCGATGAGTACAAGCAGATGATCGAGGATTACGGCGGCAAGAACAGCGGCTCTGTGAGCAAGAAGACTGACTTTATCCTCGCCGGCGATAACATGGGTCCCAGTAAACTGGAGAAAGCCCATTCTATGGGTGTGCGCCTCGTTAGTGAACAAGAATTTTTGCAAATGATACATGGATAAACTGAATACCTGGATATATCGCTACTTCAAGCAACGCCAGCCGCAGCGCGAGGTGCTATTCCCGAACTACAGCAAGGTTCGCTCGATAGTCATGGTCTATGAGCAGGGCAAGGACGACAAGCAGTTCGCGCTACTGGCCAAACGACTGGAACGCGACGGAGTGATGGTAGAGGTTGTGGGCTACGAGCCGAAGAAAGACTTCAACTTCTTTGGCCGTGTTCGCGAACAGGCCATGCAAAGCCTTCCCACACAGCGCTTTGACCTGTTGCTTGACCTGAGTACGCACTTTTATCTCGGCACGCAATACATAACAATGGCCATTGATGCCACCTTCAAGGCAGGGCTGCGTTTTCCCGACGTTCCTGAGCAAGATCAGCAAGGGATACTTGACATGATGGTCAGTCTGCCCACGCGTGAAGGGCAGACGGCGGAATATGACCCCGAACAGATTGCCGAGCAAGTTATCCACTACATGAAAATGATCAATGCATGAACATACAAGGATTAGGCACGGCGTTGGTTACGCCGTTTACATCGCAGGGCAAGATTGATATAGAGTCCTTACGTCGCTTGCTTGACGGACAACTGGCTGCCAAGACGGACTTCCTCGTAGTACTCGGCACCACGGGCGAAGCCGTGACCATGACGCCGCGTGAGCAGCAACTGGTGCGAAAGACCATCGCGAAGCACATAGCCGGCCGTATACCGCTCGTATTGGGCGTAGGCGGGAACTGCACGCAAGAGGTGTGCGAACGTCTGGGGATGCTGCGCGAGGAGCTCAAGCGTGACTACGCTGCAATACTCAGCGTATGTCCGTACTACAACAAGCCGCAGCAGGAAGGTCTGTACAGGCATTTCGCGGCTATAGCTGAAGCATCGCCTGTGCCGGTTATCCTGTACAACGTACCGGGCCGCACCGGTGTGAACATGCTGCCTGAGACAGTGCTGCGCCTGGCAGCCGACTTCCCGCACAAGATCATAGGCGTGAAAGAAGCATCGGGCAACATGGAGCAGATCAAGGCTATTATCAGCGGCGCAAGGGGGAGCTCGTTTGTGGTACTATCCGGCGATGACGGACTGACCGCACCGCTCATGCTTGCCGGTGCTCACGGACTGATCTCAGTGCTATCAAACGCCCTACCCGAGGCAGCGATGCAATTGGTGCATCAGCCATCGCTCACACAACAGCAGGCATTGGATGAACTGATCCGTTCCCTCTTTGCCGAAGGCAACCCCACCGGCATCAAAGCGCTGCTCGCCGTGCAAGGCAAGACAACCGACCAGGTGCGTCTGCCACTCGTGCCGGCATCTGACGGACTCAAAAACGAACTACGAAAACAATTACAGGCTTATGAAGATAGCTATATTCGGTAACGCAATGAAGCGCATCACCTTGGATGAGGTGTCACACTTGTTGGAATTCACAGCATTGCGCGAGGTTGAGGTTTATCTGTCGCAAGAACTGCGTCAGGAGATGAACCTGCGTGAGTACCCGCCTTTCCCGGCAGAGGAAGATGCATGGCGGGCTTTCACCGATGAAGGACACATGATTGACTTCGCCCTTTCTATCGGAGGCGATGGCACGTTTCTGACCACAGCATCCATCATCGGCAACAAGAATATCCCGATTGTGGGCGTCAACTGCGGACATCTGGGCTTCCTGGCCGAAGTGCAGACGCAACAAGTGGACACGATCATGGATCAACTCATTCGCGGCCGCTACACCATAGAACAACGCTCGCTGCTGTATGTAGAAGGTGAAGGCGGACACCTATCGTCACCCTACGCCTTGAACGAGATAGCCGTGATGAAATCCGGTCTGTCGTCAATGATAGAGATTGACGTGACCGTGAACGGCGAGCACCTGCATACGTATGAGGCTGACGGTTTGGTTATATCTACTCCAACCGGTTCAACGGCATACAACCTGAGTGTAGGCGGTCCGCTGATGGAGCCACACGTCAAGGCAATTATCCTGTCGCCTATTGCTACCCACCGGCTGTCAGTTCGTCCGTTGGTGATACCTGACGAGTGGAAGATAGGTCTGAAGGTTCGCAGCCGCAACGGCAACTACCTCATCTCCGTAGACGGGCGTAGCCAATCGCTGCTCAATGAGGTGCCTCTATACATTCAGAAAGCACCCTACACGACGAAGGTTGTGCAACTCGAAGAACATTCGTTTATTCAAGCGCTGAAAGATAAATTGCAGTGGGGAAAGTAATCTTCAAATTTTGAAATCTTAAAATGAGAATAATCTACATGGGTACGCCCGAGTTTGCCGTAGCGCCGCTGAAGGCGCTGGTGGAGGGCGGATACAATATAGTGGCAGTGGTTACCATGCCCGACAAACCTGCCGGACGCGGTCATCACGTACAATACTCAGCTGTCAAGGAGTACGCCCTTTCTGTCGGACTGCCTGTCCTGCAGCCGGAGAAGCTCAAGGACGAAGCCTTCGTCAGCGAACTGCGCAGCTACCAGGCCGACCTGCAGATCGTTGTTGCGTTCCGTATGCTGCCCGAAGTAGTGTGGGCTATGCCGCGCCTCGGCACGTTCAACCTGCACGCCTCGCTCCTGCCGCAGTACCGCGGTGCTGCGCCTATCAACTGGGCAGTCATCAACGGCGATACCGAGACCGGCGTCACCACGTTCATGCTCAAGCATGAGATAGACACCGGCAACATTATCCTACAGGAGCGCATACCTATCGGCGAGAACGAGAACGTCGGTTCGGTTCACGACCGGCTCATGGAGCTTGGTACGGGGCTGGTGCTACGCACCGTGGATCTCATCGACAAGTCTGACGCCGAGGGCACACCGCTGCCCACAACGCCACAGAACGAGATAGCAGCCGACGAGCTGCGTCCCGCGCCGAAGATCTTCAAGGAGACTTGTGAGATTGACACCACAAAGACCGTCGCCGAGGTGCATAACTTCGTTCGCGGACTCAGTCCCTACCCTGCGGCGTGGTGCAACCTCACCATCGGCGGAACGACCTACGAGAACGTCAAGGTCTTTGCCACCGAGAAAGGACACGGGCCTATCAGCCTGCAATGCGCTGACGGCGAGATCAGCCTCACCGAGCTGCAACTGCCCGGCAAGAAACGCATGCCCGCCAAGGCATTGCTAAACGGCCTGCGGTAGCAGGGTAAAATTCATAAAGGAGAACATTTAACAATGCAATGATCATCGAAAATGTTTTTTAGGTTTATGTCCGATGTTGGCTGTTACCCCATAGGGGTGTGGCTTAGGGGACGCTAACGTGCTCGCCAAGCTCGCTTGAGCGAGGATGTTAGAGGCTTAAGACAGAGGTCCGTAAGGACTACAGACAACAACGTTTTTTTTGGTTTTTTGTTTATAAATCTTTACCACACTATGACAAAGCATTTAGCACTCATCGATACGTATTACAGCGCTCAGCCTGAACTCAAGGCGCTTCTGCTGCACCATTCACGGCAGGTGGCTGACAAGGCGTTGGAACTCTGCGCGGCACATCCGGAGTGGCAGGTTGACAGAAAGTTTGTGGAAGAGGCGGCGATGCTCCACGATATAGGTATCATCTTCTGCGACGCACCCGGTATCCTCTGCCACGGCACGGAGCCGTATATCCGGCACGGATTTCTTGGGGCGGAGCTGCTACGTAAAGAAGGATTACCCGCACATGCGCGTGTAGCCGAACGCCACACCGGCAGCGGACTAACCAGAGCGCAGATCATTGCCGAGCAGTTGCCGTTGCCGGAGCAAGACTACCTGCCGGAGACACTCGAAGAAAAACTCATCTGCTACGCCGACAAGTTCTTCTCAAAGTCTCATCCCGAACGCATCGCCTCGCCCGAGCACATCCGCCAGACCATGCTCAAGTTCGGCTACGGCGCCCTCGACCGCTGGAATAAACTGGAAGAGGAGATAAGCGGTTGAGTGCAGAACAGTTGAATCACGTGTTAATCACGCGTTAATCACGTGTTAATAGCCTAATGTCATCTCGATGCAAGCCCGATGAATACTGGGATTACACGGGTGTCAGTGGCAGAAGAAGATGCCACAACGAAAAATGCGATGGCACTTTGGCACTTTCTCGCGGAGCGCTGTATATCAACGCCTTACCGCAACACGAAAGTGCCAAAGTGCCAAAGTGTCACGCAAAATAACCAACATAGCTTTTTCTCCTTTTGAGGTTTCGTTAAACAACTGTCGCGGGCAGAAATGTAAATGCTGGCCAAAATATGAACGATTTCCGAAATTACAAGCAATTATAATTTCGTCAGAATTTGAGTAAACCCTAGGACAAGCTCGTGTTTGGTCTTTTGTGAGTCCGCGTTGCCAGCTTATGAGCATAGGTTGGAGATACTGTTTTTAACTAGGCATAACGAAAGCAGACAACCTTTCGGCTGCTTGCAATTTACGTGATATTATTTACGACACAAGTCATAGAGACTTTTCAACATTCCAATATGCCATCCAGAAGTCTTTTGTATTCGTTTAAATAGTATAACAATTGTTGTTTATATTCATAATTGAATTTGTCCATCAAATGTGGATTCTCCTCTACATATATTTGGTAGTTAACTTCCCCATCATAGTGTTTTTTGGTAAATATCTCTTTAGTGCACATTCTTCGCGCGTCGGTTAACTTATCCAAATATGGTTTCAGCCGTTTAAAATATCGCATATTAGAATGAGAAATGATAGAACTCTCAATTTTATCAAGCTGTTCATTCATTTGCATCCAACGAGCATTCAAATAATCAATTTTTGATTGAGAATCAGGTGTGTCTATTTGAGCGACTATATTATCTATGCTTATCAGAGCTTGCTGTATTAAAGTTGCAACCTCTGTTTTTATTTCATTGCGTTTGACATATCGCTCATAGATATGTTTAATCCCCGGAAATAATAGTTCAAAAATATCCATATTGTCGATTTTATTGATTATCTGAAGGAATATCTTGCACAAGGCGAACGTGAAAGCCATAATTTGTCGGCATAGAGCTAAAATACATAGAAATAGATGTTACACTATAATCTGAGACAGAAAAGAAATACGCATTTGCACTTTGCCAATATCTATTCAAATAATATGGACTATTTTCTTCGGCAAATGTTGAAGTCCAATAATATGCAGCACTTACGTCATACTCCCTATAAATCGTGCTATTGTAATAACCGATATCTGATTCTCTCTTAACCATTGCTGATCCTTGAGCACCGAAAAAGATTGCTCCTGCAGATTCTAACATTTCCCATTGAGTAGGGAGCAAATAGTTTATTTCATTCCCATGTGGTACGAATAGCATTGACCAATCATCAGGTAATATTATAATTCCTTTATGACCATTTATATTTGCTTGAAAACCTAATAATGATGCATTAGGACGTCCCCCAAAAAGATAGTCTGTTTCTTCTTTTGTCAAAGTTCGCCAGATGCCTGCTTGATTACTGCCGTTTGAAATAGGATTATAAACACCCCAATCATAATTAGTATTTGAAATATCGAAATTAACGATTGTATTATATGTGGTGTCATTATATGGCATAATTCGCTCATCGTACCCACTCGATCCCCAAGCAAATAAATCAATCCAGCCATCATAGGTTGCTGATATGTTTACATTATCACGTCCGATGAAGTCATCTTGGTGTTCTGCGAAACGCCATGTGTTTGTAGAAGCTTGGTATTGCAAGTTACCTTTTGAGAAATACACCTTTTTGGTAGGACTTACTGAAAAGGCTGCACAAATTGCACCATCTTTTATAATACTTTCTTCATGTCCGCTTGCACTATCAGCACGTGCAACTTTGATTGTTGTTCCATTAGCCAATGTGAAAACTACGTAGTTTTCCTCAACCTCGATAGACTCGAACATAGAATCACCATCCACGCCGTTAGAACCATTTACGCCATCCTTTCCGTCTTTGCCATCTTTGCCGTTTTCACCGTTTTTACCATCTTGGCCATCCTTTCCATCGTCGCCTGTAGCTTTTCCTAACATTGTCCATGTTATCCCATTGTCATAAGATACATACCAATAATCTGCTTCAATTTTCAGTTGTGGTGTAACGCCATCCACACCATTAGTTCCGTCTGTACCATTTTGACCATCTACACCGTCATGACCGTTGTTTCCGTTCTGACCATTAGCACCATCGTGACCGTCAACACCTGTAACCCTGAGTTTATAACCATCGGTATCCAACAACCATGAGCCATCTAATGTCCAGTAATACACACCATCAGAATCTTGAGCAACACCTATAGTGGGCGTGTGACCATCTGAACCGTCAACACCATTCTGTCCGTTTTGTCCGTCATTTCCATCGCGTCCATCCTTGCCATTTTTACCATTATAAATTGTAATAGATTCGTTGTCGCCAAAAGTGATGGTATAACCGATTTCATCATTGTCGCTCATAATAGGAGTAATGGCGGTGATATAATCGCCAGACTGCTGTGCATTGACGAGGGTTTGCAAAGCCGCAATGTTTGTATTCATTTGGGCGCATAACAGCTCTAAGGCAGTAATTCGATAATCATAGTCATTCAGCAAGACATACAAACCGCTATTACCTCGGCATCCACAAAGTGCACAAAGGGCAAATAGCCATATTATATAATACTTTTTCATCGTTATACTGTTTTGACGTTAAAAGTTCAATGCCATGCCAGCACCGTTTCCTGTATAGTTGACATCAATTGTCATTATGCGCTTACCGCAATGATACAGAGGAATACCAACAATCGTTAAAGCCGCACCAATACTTGTAAGCATACAACCTGCATTGTTCGCGGTGCGTACTTTTCCGTTATATATTTCCAGTTTGTTGATAAATTCTTTTGTGGTCATGTATTGCATATCTGCTCGTTGAGATGCTACAGTTTGACTCGTTGTGTATCCTTCTGTTGGATTTGGCAGATACTCTGCATACAATAGACTCGCTACACCTGCTAACACACATGGTAACCCCACCGACATGGAAATAACGCCCGTCGTTTTTATCGCTTTGCCGATTTCCACATTCGGGTTAGCGGCACGACCAATGCTGTCTGTCTGCACCACTTGTGCGTTCAAAGTCATGGCAAACCCGACTGCCATAAGTAAAGTTAAAGTAACGATTTTTCTCATAAATATTATTGGTTATATGTTTCTGACAAGTACATGCACAAAAAAGCGTGAATGTTATCCACGCTCATTCTCTACATCGAGGTTCCGGAAATGACCCTTCAACAAGAATAAACAATAACGTCCACGCTGATATGTACTACACGCTATCTGCGTGGCGATATACATATCCATGGACGTTTACTGTGCTCTTGTTCTGGGTTGAAGAATTTTCCGGATTCCGATGTACCAAAACAAGCGTCAATAAACGCCTTTTTATGTCATGTAATGTCCGGTTGAGGTGTTCGGAGCAGACAATCCCGCCCACATTTCCCCAGCATAAATCATTACAGAGTGCAAAGATACGAAAAATATTTGACATTTGCAAATATTCACACGATAAAATGGGATTTATCTGCATTTTTATCAGAATAGAGTAATTGATGCAGCCAAAAGATTGGAATTTATTTTACCATGTAAAAATTTTGGCACGGGTTTTGTTTATTACTCATCGGGGAGCGAAAAATCCTCAACATTGGGGCGAGATTTATCGCACACCCTACCCGACTGATAATACTAAAATCACACTATAACAATGAGTAACACTGTTGACATTCGCGAGTTGCAAGAGCGCATTGAGCGCGAGAGCTCGTTTGTAGACGCCCTGACCATGGGCATGAACCAAGTAATCGTAGGACAAAAACATCTGGTGGAGAGCCTGCTGATCGGTCTGCTTTCTGACGGTCACATCCTTCTGGAAGGCGTTCCCGGTCTGGCCAAGACCTTAGCCATCCGCACCATGTCCGACCTTATCAAGGCCAATTTCAGCCGTATTCAGTTCACCCCCGACCTGCTGCCTGCCGACGTAATCGGTACGCAGATCTATTCGCAGAAATCCGAGGAGTTTGCCGTAAAGCGCGGTCCCATCTTCGCCAACTTCGTGCTGGCGGACGAGATCAACCGTGCTCCGGCCAAGGTGCAGTCAGCCCTCTTGGAGGCCATGCAGGAGCGCCAGATAACCATCGGCGACAAGACTTTCAAGCTCGACGAACCGTTCCTCGTACTCGCTACGCAGAACCCCATCGAGCAGGAGGGTACCTACCCACTGCCTGAGGCGCAGACCGACCGATTCATGCTCAAGGTGGTAATCGGCTATCCGCAGCCCGACGAGGAGCGTCAGATCATCCGCCAGAACATCACCGGCGAGAAGAAGGCCGTTACGCCTATCCTCTCCACCGAGGATATAAAGAAGGCGCGCGAGGTCGTTCGCCAGGTTTATCTTGACGAGAAGATCGAGCGTTATATCGTAGATATCGTGTTTGCAACCCGTCAGCCGGAGAAGTACGGCCTGGAAAACATGAAGCAGATGATCGCCTTCGGCGGGAGTCCGCGTGCAAGTATCAACCTCGCTCTCGCAGCCCGCGCATACGCGTTCATCCATCGTCGCGGTTATGTCATCCCCGAGGATGTACGTGCCGTATGCTACGACGTACTCCGTCACCGTATCG
>CAMIZG010000051.1 GCA_946403215.1 uncultured Bacteroidales bacterium
TCAGCTTCAAACATCTGACGGAAAGCCAGACGACCAATACGGCCAAAGCCGTTAATAGCTACTTTTGTCATAATTGTGTTTTGATTTGTTTTGATTGTTTTATATGGTTAGTTATTGTTTTTCCAGTCTTCCAGACGACTAGTCAGCCAGTCTTCAAGGGCTATTTGGGATTATCGGTACAAAGTTACGAAAAAAAAATGATATTTGCAAGAGGTAAGGCAAAAAATGTTACATTTTTTTTGCGAATATGCAAAATTTATTCTTTTTGCAGGTATTTGGGCATCATTTCGATGAATTTTTTTGCAGCATCGTCCACCGATCCGAAGAATTCGCCGCCTGAGGCGTTCATATGTCCCCCTCCGCGGAAGATCTCGCGCGCCAATATGTTGACTGGCCTGTCGCCCTGGCTGCGGAAGGAGATCTTGGCTTTGACCTTGGCTCCGTTGGCTTCGGGCTGCTGGTGAGGCGGAATTTTATCCTCGCGCATGAATACGGAGTAGTAGATGTCTTTGATTTGCAGGGGCATATTGACTATCCCTTCCATGTCGCCGGACTTGGCGTTAAAGCGGTACATCTCTCGTCGATTGAGCGTGATGAGGGCGGCGTGGAACTCGGGGAAAAGTTTCATCTTATGGTAGAGGCAGTAGCCAATAAGCCGCATGCGGTCGGCGGTGTAGGCGTTGAAGACGCGGTCGTAGATAGCATCCTTGTTGATGCCTGTGGTGAGCAGTATGGCAATGATGGAGTACATCTCCGGATGGCAGGAGTTGTAGGAGAAATTGCCGGTATCGGTCATCATGCCGGTGTAGATGCACGTAGCGAAATCCGGTGTGAGGAAAGAGGCCCTGCCCTCGTCGAGACTCTGATTTGAGCCTGATTTACCCCTCATAAACCCTCGTTGAAGTCCGACAAACTGCCAGGCGAGTCGGAAGACCAGTTCGGAAGCCGAGGCTGAGTCGGGGTATGCGATCTGCTCGGGGCAAGATGAGCAGACGGGAGAGAGATGATGGTCGATGATGATGAGGTTGGATTGCGCGTAGGCGTCAAAACGTTCGGCAAGGACGGGACTCAAGGCAGCTACGCGGGTGGGCTCTCCCAGGTCGGTGCAGATGACCAAATCGGCAGTGCGAAGAGCATTGGCCGCCGCCTCGGGCTGCTGCTCATATTGGATGATTGATTCGGCGCCAGGAAGCCAGGCAAGGAAGTCTGGAAAAGAGGTTGGCACGATGTTTGTGACGTTTTGTTTGCCCAGGGAAAGCAAGAAGTGCCGCATGGCAAGGCTGCTGCCCATAGCATCGCCGTCAGGATTCTGATGGGTGATGATGGCAATGGAGTCTGCCTGCTTGATGCATTGGGCTGCGTGCTCCAATTGCAGGGGCGTTAATTTGTCGGAAAGTGCCGTAAAATTCATATAAAATTGCCGTATTGTTAAAAAGTTTGCACAAAGATACATTTTTTTTTGCAAATATCAAAATTTTTTTGTAACTTTGTGGCGGATTGTGTGCGTTTATTAAGATTTCAGGATTTCAAGATATAAAATTTCAAGTTAGAATCGGGCAAAAGACATAAAAAAAACAGATATATGAAAAAGACTATCCTTACATTGGTAATGGCGGTGTGCGCTCTTGGAATGCGTGCACAGGAAGACAAGGTGCTGATGACCATCGACGGCAAGCCGATTATGTTGTCAGAGTTCAAGTACATTTATGAGAAGAACAGCCAGGAGGCAGCCGGCAGCCAGAAGTCGCTGGATGAGTATCTGGATCTGTTTGTGCACTTCAAGCTGAAGGTGACAGAGGCAGAGCATCGTGGTATAGATACAACGGCTGAGTTTCTGAAGGAGCTGAAGGGCTACCGTGCGCAGGCAACGCCTAAGTACTTGACTGACAATGAGGCTCTGGAGGAGTTGATGCTTCGTACGTACGAGTGGTCGCGCTATGACCGCCGTGTGGCGCACATAGCTATCGAGTGTCCGATGAGTGCTGATTCGGCCACAACGGCTGAGGCGCTGGCTAAAATCAATGACGCTCGTGAGCGTGTGACGGTGGGTAAGATGATTATCAAAGGTCGTGGCGGCAAGAAACGCCCCGAGCGTGTGAAGAGAGAGAACTTCAAGGTGGTGGCTGCGGCTGTATCAACAGACCCGAGCGTGAAGGAGACCCAAGGCGAACTGGGTTGGATCAGTCCGTTCCGATTTGTCTATCCGTTTGAAAAAGCCGTATATACCACTCCAGTAGGCGAGGTGACGGAGGTGTTCCGTAGTCCGTACGGTTTCCATATAGCGCTGGTTGAAGAGGAGCGTCCGCACGAGGAGGTTCAGGCTTCGCATATTATGAAAACCGTGCCGCGTGGTGACAGCCTGGCGGCCGAGCGTGCGAAAGTAGCGATAGACTCGATTTACCAACTGGCTATCCATCCGGATGCGAAGTTCGACGAGTTGGCACGTGAGTTGTCGGACGACAAAGGTTCGGCTATGCGTGGCGGCAGTTTGGGTTGGTTCGGTCATGGCGCGATGGTTAAGCCATTTGAGGACGCGGTGTTCGGCCTAGAGAACGTGGGCGATATAACCAAGCCGTTTGAGTCGCGTTTCGGTTGGCATATAGCCAAGTTGGACGGCAAACGCGGCACGCTGCCATACGAGGAGGTGAAGGAA
Organism: uncultured Bacteroidales bacterium; assembly: GCA_946403215.1. GTDB lineage: Bacteria > Bacteroidota > Bacteroidia > Bacteroidales > Paludibacteraceae > Colicola. The sequence continues at coordinate 2,654 of CAMIZG010000051.1, forward strand.
GATATCAAGAAGCGCGTACAGCGTGACGAGCGCTCGAAAGAGGTGAAAGAGAGTTTCCTGAAGAAGACTCGTGCCGAGTATAACCTACCCGCCGAGATGAGCGATGAGGAGGTGATGGCATATGCTGACGAGCATCTGGAGGAGAAGTACCCTGAACTGGCTCGCCTGGTGAAGGAGTATCATGACGGTATCCTGCTGTTCGATGTATCGCTGGAGGAGGTTTGGGATAAGGCTGCGAAGGATACAGCAGGTCTGGAGAAGTACTTCGAGGAGCACAAGAGCCAGTATACGTGGGACGAGCCGCGATTCAAGGGAATCGTGGTATATTGCAAGGACAAGAAGACCCTGAAGAATGCGCAACGCATTGTCAAGCAGGCTCAGCCGGACTCGGTGATGAGTTATTTGAAGCGCCTGAACAGCGACAGCGTGAAGTACGTGCGTACGGAGCAAGGTCTGTGGCAGAAGGAGAAGAATGCTGCCATCGACAAGTTCGGCTTCAAGGATAAGAAAACTGTGTTTGTGCCGGATTCGAACCTGCCGTACGTATTTGTACAAGGCAAGGTGCTGAAGGGTGCAGAGGTCTATACGGATGACAGGAACAGGGTGATCTCTGATTATCAGGAGTATCTTGATGAGAAGTGGATCGAGGCGCTGAAGAAGAAGTACCCGGTTGTCATATACCGAGAAGTATTGAAGTAGGGGGCGTGTTTCTTTTGGCGCCTATGTGCTTTTCGCCCGGTCGTTATGCCCCACATAACTCCCTCACGAGAAAACACAAATTCGCTTAAAACAAACTCCGACCCCGGGGATATTTCAGATGAACAGACGTGTCGGATACATAATAGGCTTAGCCTGTATGCTGCTACTGGGTGTGGCAGCATACGTGTATCCGTTGCGATGGGACTTGACGGCTGACAAGCGGTACAGTCTGGGCGAGGCTACCCGGTCATTGCTCAGCGGACTGGATGAGCCTGTTGAGGTGGAGATACTGCTTGAGGGTGACCTGAATAGTGGTTTTCGGCGTCTGCGCCGCGCCACCGTCGAACTGATAGACGAGTTGGGGCGCTATGGCAAGGTGCGGATGACTGATGTGCGCGAAGGAAGTACTGACGGTTTGCAGCCGACGGTGATCCATGAGCGTGAGCAGAATGGCAAAACAGTGCAAACGACTGTTTTTCCGTACGCGCGCGTTACGTGCAAAGGTCGCCAAACCATTGTGGCACTGCTGAAGAATAACCGTGCACTCAGCGGCGAGCAAAACCTGAACAAGAGCATTGAGAATTTGGAGTACGTGTTTGCCGAAGCTATCCACAGCATCAGTCGTGACACCATAGCCCGGATAGCATTCATCGAGGGTCACGGTGAGCTGGATGAGAGCGATGTGTATGATGTGAGCCGTCAGTTGAGCCGTTACTTTGACGTTGACCGTGGTGCATTGGCGGATGATGTACGTGCACTCAGGCCGTACAAGGTGGTGATTGTGGCTGCTCCGCAAGAGGCCTGGAGCGAAAAGGACAAGTATATACTCGACCAGTATGTGATGCACGGCGGCCGTGTGCTGTGGGCAATTGACGGTGTGCGACTGTCAGAGCAGATGCTGACTGAGTCGGGGTTGACGCCGGTTATCCCTCTTGACCTCAAACTGACAGAGATGCTTTATCGTTACGGAGTGCGAGTCAATCCTACGCTGGTGCAGGATCTGCAATGTCTGACCGTGCCGGTGGATGTATCGGGTGAAGTGGGGCAGTCGCAGTACCAGCCGATGCCGTGGACGTTTGCTCCATTACTGCTTACCTCGGTCAGCTCACCGGTGACGAAAGATGTAATGCAGGTGAGCAGCGTGTTTGCCTCGACGATAGATACGGTAGGCAGCTCGCAAGATATACACAAAGAGGTGCTGTTGGCAACCTCGACAGCCTCACGTCAGACGCATGCGCCGGCAGAGATAAACCTGAGTCAGATGCAGATTGATCCACAGCTGTTCGGATCGGCGTATCTGCCGGTGGCGGTTCGATTGGAGGGCGAGTTCCCCTCGGTGTTCAGCCATAGGATGATCCCCGAGGGCCTGACGGACAGCGAGCGCAGAGACCGGTCGGTGAAGACGCGCCAACTGGTGGTAGCATCGGGCAGCATACTGCAGAACCATTGGCAACAAGGTCAACCGTTGCCCGTGGGGTTTGACCGCTACTCGGGCATACAGTTCGGCAATAGGGATTTTGTGGTGAACGCCGTACTTGATCTGGCTGATGACAATGGACTGATAGCTCTTCGCGAGAAGACAATTGCACTGCGACTACTGAATGACCGACGTGCACATCAGAGCCGCGCGGCAATACAGGTGATAAGCGTGGTAACACCGCTGTTGCTAATCGCTATTCTGGCAGGGGTGATTTGGTTAATACGAAGAAAAAAATATATTCTGGCATGAAAAGAGTACTACTATATGGTTTGCTGCTTGCCGCAATAAGCATGCAGGCGCAGGAGGTGCTTCCTTATCCGACCGATACGATTGACGGAAAAGTGTATTATCGGTACACGGTGGAGAAAAGTATCGGTCTGTACAGGATAAGCAAGAACTTCGGTGTGTCGCAGGAGGAAATTCTGCAGGCTAATCCCGACCTCAAGGAGCGCGGACTGAAATTTGAGGAAGTGATACGCATCCCAACCAATCTGCCTGCTACGCCTAAGGTTGCAGACGTGCCTGCCACTCCGGATACTGCCCAGCTGCGCGAACGTGCCCAGCAAGTAATACAAGATGTGAAGGAACGTATGGCGCAATTGGACCGTGCCGACTCCACGAAGATTTTAGATGGCGCGGCAGCAGTCGGGGTGGTCGAGCAGACCGATTCATTGCCGGCGGAGCATTATACGGACACTATTCGCTTGGCGTACATATTGCCACTGCAGGCAGAGATAGCACAACGCAGTCCGACGATTGACCGGTTCTACGATTTCTACTGCGGTTCGCTGTTGGCGCTCAAGCATCACGAACCGACTTATGTAGATAGCTTGGGTGTGCAGCATGCAACATACTATGATGTGTACACCTATGATATAGGCAAGAATAATTTTGTGCTCAATCAGTTGATTGATTCGGGTGCGCTCGTGAATATGAACGCAATGATGGGGCCGGCGTACCATCAGCAAGTTAAGGCTGTTTCGGCTTATGCCAGGGAGCATGAGATTCCGGTGCTTGTTCCCTTCTTGCCGTCTGTGCCGGATATAGCGACTAACCCGTATCTGATGAAGTTCAATGCCTATGAGGAGATTCAGATCAACGCTATGATGGATTATCTGGATACACTGCGCAGCGAGATTAATATCGTGCTGGTGGATGCGTATGCGTCTAAGGGCGCTTATCCGGCCGGCATACTTAAGTTGCGTGACAGTATTGAAGCGCGTCAGTTACCTACCACGCATACCACCATTCGTCAGATTCTGGCTGACTCAGTCAGTTTGTCGCTGAAGGATAGTGTGGAGAATATATTGTTGTTCCACACCGAGCGTTACTCCAATGTGCAACTGCTGATGCCTTACCTGTTGTCAGGCAGGCAAGGAAAGCGACTGACTATCCTGAGCCAGTATGCATGGCTGACAGAGCGGATCTTGCTTCCGCAACTGTTCACCAGTGTGTTCCATGCGCCTCAAGGCGAGTCATTGGCACGCTACGAGCAGGATTTTGCGCAGTACTTCGGTCACCAACTGTCGTCCACCTATCCGCGATACGACTTGTTGGGTTATGACTTGACAAGATATATGTTAGAGGCCTTGAAGGACGGTGTGTTCCGTGCACCGGATTCAACATACGAAGGCGTACAGTCGGCTATCCGATTTACGCAAATAGGAAATGGCGGTTACGAGAATACACATGTTACCATTGAACGTCGTTAAACGACTATCCTCCATAGCCTTACTGCTGCCGGTGCTGCTGTTGTTGTCGGTAGCGCGGGTGCATGCGCAGCCCAGGCTGACGCAGCCGGAGATATATGTGGGCGCGTATGGAGGAGTGACTGTATCCACGGTGTTCTTCTCGCCCAAGGTGAGCGGCATGGATGATCTGCTCAAGGTGCCCCTGGGGTGGAACGCCGGCGCTGTGTTCCGCTACGGTGCGCATAAGGTGTGTGCTCTGCAGGTGGAAGCCGGATACGCACAGCGTGGATGGCGCGAGTACTCGGAGAAAGACGGCTATGACTATCGCCGAACGCTGCATTACGTGCAAGTGCCCTTTATGTCGCATATCCATTTTGGCGGCGAGCATTTCCAGGGGTTCGTTAATCTGGGACCGCAGATAGCGTACTGCGTAGCCTCCAATGAGTCGGGCACGAAGCAAGCGACATCTACCTATCAGTACCGGCCGATTGATCATAAGTTCGACTGGGGCGTAGCCGGAGGATTAGGTTTCTACGGCAAGCACCGCAAAGCCGGTGTGTACCAGTTGGAACTCAGAGTTCATTACAGTTTCGGCAGCTTGTACAACAACTCGCGTGCACAGCATTTTGCCGCATCGAATACGCTGACAGCAAGTTTGAACTTTGCGTATTTGTGGCAGATCAAGTAGCCAGGAGTAGGAAAAACCAAACGAATTGAAATCAGTAGAACTATGACAAAAACAATAGCATTAGCAAATCAGAAAGGCGGTGTGGGTAAGACCACTACAGCCATCAACCTGTCAGCGGCACTGGCAGGTAGCGGCAAACGTGTGCTGCTGGTGGATGCCGATCCGCAGGCCAACGCTTCCTCGGGCTTGGGTGTGGATATACGCGACTTGCAGGCCTCTATTTACGAATGTCTGGTGGGGAGCGTCGATCCTAAAAAAGCCATCGTGAAAACCGATGTAGAGAACCTGTATCTTATCCCCTCGCATATTGACTTGGTAGGTGCAGAGATCGAGATGCTCAACCTGCGCGACCGGGAGCAACTGCTCAAACGTGTGCTGCAACAGGTGAAGAGCGATTATGACTATATACTCATCGACTGCTCGCCGTCTTTAGGATTGATCACGGTCAATGCTCTGACTGCATCGGACAGCGTGATTATCCCCGTACAGTGCGAGTTCTTTGCGCTGGAGGGTATAGCCAAGTTGCTAAACACTATTAAGATCATCAAGTCGCAACTCAACCCTAACCTGAGCATCATGGGCTTTGTGCTGACGATGTACGACAACCGTCTCCGACTGAGCAATCAGGTGTTGGACGAAGTGAAGCGTCACTTTGGCGATCTGGTTTTCCACACCGTTATAGCGCGTAATGTGCGTCTGTCCGAGGCACCGAGCCATGGTCAGACTATTCTGGATTATGAGCCCAAGTCGAAGGGCGCTGTAGCGTACAAGGCGCTGGCACGCGAGGTGCTCAGTAGATAAGTAATTGATCAGCCAATTGGCCGATAATAGAAACATAGCATATGAAGAAAACAACAGGATTAGGCCGCGGTTTGGATGCCCTGATTGACACCTCGCATGTAGTGACCGGTAAGGCAAGCCGTATATCGGAGATCCCTCTGAGCGAGATAGTAGCCAACCCCAATCAGCCTCGTCGCACGTTTGACGAGGAGGCGCTACAGGAGCTATCGGATTCAATCCGCGAGCACGGCGTGATATCGCCCATCACCCTCAAGCAGAACGACGACCGTACATATATGATCATTGCCGGAGAGCGTCGTTTCCGCGCTGCCAAGATGGCGGGACTGTACGATATACCTGCCTATGTGCGCACTGCTAAAGATGAGCAGGTGATGGAGTGGGCGTTGGTGGAGAATATCCAGCGCGAGAACCTCGATGCCATCGAGATAGCTCTAGCCTACCAGCGCCTGATGGACGACTACGACCTGACACAGGAACAGATGGCGGAACGCGTGGGCAAGAAGCGTGCTACGGTTGCCAATTATCTACGCCTGCTCAAGCTCCCCGCCGAGGTGCAGATGGGTATCAAGGAGCGCAAGCTGGAGATGGGACATGCACGTGCCATCCTCGGCAGTTCGTCGCCAGAGCAGCAGCTGTCGCTCTACCGACGGATCATTGCCGAAGGACTGAGCGTACGCCGGGTGGAGGAGTTGGTAAGCGTTGGCCAGCAGGCTGCCTCTGCGCCGCGCAAGCAGAGGAAGAACGCTCGTTCAGCTTTCCCTGCACAACAAATGTGGTTGGAGGAGCGCCTGAATCATCAGGTGAAGGTCAGTGACGGCAAGATAACCATCGCCTTCAAGAACGAGCAGGAACTGAATGATATAATCGACCGCTTGCGTCAGTAGTATTGAAACGGGTTGGGTACATAGTGATTGCATTGCTCATCAGTCTGCCGTGTGTGGCCAAGGAGGATGAGCAAAATGAGTTCGCCTTCAAGCCGGATTCAGTACGCCTGGTTGACGCTTCGGAACTGAAGGTGGACACACTGCCCAAAGTAGCTTGGCGTCCTGATCCGATTCGTGCGGTATGGCTGGGGGCTATCTGCCCGGGTTTGGGACAGATGTACAACCGCTCATGGTGGAAGGTTCCTATTGTGTATGGTGCGCTTATGGGCTGCGGCTATGCTATCATGACCAATCAGCAGACCTATACGGAGTACAAACAGGCGTACCGTGACCTATACTACGACAATCAGAACGACGAAGTGACCGATGACGTGACCAAATCCTATAATGCTATTCTGCCTGACGGGTATGACATAGCCCGCATGGGCGGCACATCGGCATACGTGAGTAAGTTGCAGAACTGGCAGAACACGTACCGCCGGTACAGAGATATATCTATCGTGGTGACCGTTGTGGTGTACGCTTTGTCGCTGGTGGATGCATACGTCGATGCGCAATTGTTCGATTTTGATATCAGTCCCGATCTGTCAATGCAGGTAGAACCTTCGCTGTACTTTGATCCGGTGCAACAGCGTGCAAATGGCGAGGTGCACATGGCGATAAAATTTTAGTTAGTAGTATAGAGTGAAAAGAATTCTTTACATAGTAGTATTAATGACTCTTATGCCGGCGATGCGGGCAGAGGATTCGATACCCGTTCAGCCGGCGGATAGTACAGTTGCGCCTGTCGCTGTAGCAGATGAGGTAATGGACTCGATTGATATCAAGTTGTTTGAGTGGATGATAGCCGGACTGGATACTACACCATGCAGTATGAAGCCCGATACAGCCGCACTGCCGGACAGCACGTACAAGCGTCGTCTGCAGGCCTTACCTTGTATCGTCGAACTGCCGTATAACCCCATAGCCAAGCGCTACATACAGCGGTATATCAAGTACGGCCCGCGTCACACAGCACGGATCATGCGTGAGGCAGAGTACTACTTCCCGATCTTTGAGGAGGCGTTAGGCAGGCACAACTTGCCCTACGAACTCAAGTATGTACCTGTCATTGAGTCGGCGTTACGTCCGATGGCGCGTTCGAAAGCCGGTGCTGCAGGACTCTGGCAGTTCATGCCCACCACGGCCAAACGTTTTGGCTTGGAGGTAAACTCCCTGGTGGACGAGCGTTATGACGTATACAAGTCTACCGAGGCAGCCTGTGCGTTCCTGCAGGCGTTGTACAATATTTTCGGTGACTGGAATCTGGCTATCGCCGCGTATAACTGTGGCCCGGGAAATGTGCGCAAAGCTATCCAGTACGCCGGTGGCAAGCGCGACTTCTGGAGTATCTACCCCTACCTGCCGCACGAGACACGTATGTATGTGCCGCTGTTCATAGCCTCCAACTATGTGTTCAATTACGCCGGTGAGCATGGTATATGTCCGGACACTATCCGCACTGCTCGCATGCTGACCGATACGATCGTTATCAACGAGCGCATGCACCTTCGTCAGGTAGCCGAGGTGCTGGATATACCTATTGATGACCTGCGCTACCTCAATCCCCAGTACTCGCGGGATATACTGCCAGGCAACAAGGAGTACCGCCTGTGTCTGCCCATGGAGCAGACCACGGTATTTATCTCACAGCAGGATAGCATCCTTGCCTACCAGGCACGTCAACTGATCTATGACAGGCGAGCTGAGATCGACATGGCTCAGAAGACCGGTATAGCCGGAGGCTTTATGGTCAATGGCAAGATGTACTACAAGATACGCCAGGGGGACACCTTGGGCGGTATAGCCAAGAAGTTCCACGTTACAGTCAGCCAACTGCAGAAGTGGAACGGCCTGACGAGCACCAATATTTATACGGGCAAGAACCTGCGTGTCAGCCCCTAAAGAATTGACGAGTGACAGATTGAGTTTATCATGAGCGAACGAATCTATTTTTCCATGCGTGAAACAATCGAGGCTACCGGTCTGGAAGCTCCGACCTTGCGCTATTGGGAGAAGCAGTTCGAGCAACTCAATCCCCGCAAGGATGGTCATGGTAACCGGTACTACACGGCCGAAGATATAGCGTTGATCAAGCGTATCCGATTCATCCGCGATGAGATGAAGATTACGCGCATCGAGGCTATCCGCAATGAGTTACAGGCCGGTGAACGTCAGACCGATGTGCGTAGCGAAGCTGTCGAGCGACTGACGCGTATCCGCCGTAAGTTGGAAGATCTGGAGCGCTTGCTGTGCCTGGTGCTGGTGTGTGTGCCGCTATTGGCCGGTTGTCATGACAAGGGTGTTTTGTCATCAGGGCAGATGGTGGCGCTGCTGACCGACCTGCATAAAATGGATGGGATGATACAGGTGAAGAATATCAATCGTAGCCATTCAGAGGATGAACTGTCGTACTATGATGCCGTGCTTGCTTCGCATGGTGTAACACGTGCGCAGTTCGACTCATCGCTCGTGTGGTACACCGCCAACCCGCAGCGCTTCGACAAGCTCTATCCTCGTGTGCTGAAGAACCTGGAGGCGGAGCGACAGCTCTTTGTCGGTGAGGCCGAGCAACTAAGTGCGTTTATAGCTCAACGCAGGCATCACTTTGCGGTATTCACGTATGAGCGCGTGGTGACCGGTGTGATCTATGGCTACCAGCCGGATGACTACAGGCTGCCGCCGATTGATACATTGCATGTACAAGTGCCTATGCTCGAAGGTGAGCAGATAGAATAGATGAATAAGCGAGTGTTGATAGTTGGCCCCTGTGCGGCGGAAAACCCGACGCAGATGGAGACTGTTGCCGGCGAACTCAAGCCCGTGCTGCAAGTTGTTGCGGCATCAGTGGAGCCGGTCTTTCGTGCCGGACTGTGGAAGCCCCGCAGCATGCCCTCATCGTTTCAGGGCGTAGGTGCAGAGGGGCTGCCGTGGCTGACACGTGCTGCAGCAACTATCGGCTGTCCGGCGGCTACCGAGGTCGCACAGCCCGAGCATCTGACGGCTGCGTACGAAGCCGGCATACGGCACTTCTGGATAGGTGCCCGCACTACCTCCAACCCGTTTATGGTTGAGGCGCTGGCAGCTGTGCCTCTGGCCGACAAACAGAGTGTCACGTGGTACATCAAGAACCCCACTTCGCCCGACGTTGAACTGTGGTGCGGTGCGGTGGAGCGCTTGCGGGGGGCAGGTTATAGTCGCCTGCGTGCTATCCATCGGGGTTTTGCTCTCGGTGAGCACACAACGAGCGCGTATCGCAATGCGCCTGTGTGGTCGGTGGCAATCGAGTTCAAGCGCCGCAACCCGTCTCTCCCCTTGCTGACCGACGCCAGTCATATAGCCGGTCACGCCGAGCGTGTGGCCGAAGTGGCTGAGCAGGCTATCCGTATGGGCATGGACGGATTGATGATTGAGGTGCATCATAACCCCGCTGAAGCATTAAGCGATGCCGGGCAGCAACTCACGCCCAGGGCACTGCACGAACTGCTGCAGCGCGTGGCGCAGATACCAGCGGCTGCCGAAGCCCAAGCCGGTGCCGAACTATCCGCTCTCAGGCAGCAGATGGATGAGACGGACGATGAACTATGGGCACTGCTGGGCAAGCGGATGGAGATATCCCGACGGATAGGTGAATACAAGCGTCAGCACGGCCTGCCCGTACTACAACAAGCGCGATACGACCAGCTGCTCCGTCGACGCATGCAGTGGGCGACCGAACATGGCATTCAGCCCCAAGCTGCCAAGCAACTGATGGATCTGATCCACGAACAAAGCGTGCTTGCGCAAGTATAGAATAAAATAAAAACACGATATGAATATTTCTTACAATTGGCTCAAACGCTACATTTCTCTGCCCGACGATGCCGAGCAGGTAGCAACTATCCTCACTTCCATTGGTCTGGAGGTAGGTACAATCGAACAAGTACAATCCATCCGTGGCGGATTGAAAGGGTTGGTGGTAGGTCACGTGCTGACCTGCGTCGAGCATCCTAACTCCGACCACCTGCATATCACCACCGTTGATCTGGGTACCCCTGACAGCCCCGTGCAGATCGTGTGCGGTGCTCCGAACGTGGCAGCCGGACAGAAGGTAATAGTGGCCACTATCGGTACGGTGCTCTATAGCGGCGATGAGTCGTTCACCATCAAGAAAGGCAAGATCCGCGGCGAAGAGAGCTGGGGCATGATCTGCGCAGAAGATGAGATAGGCGTCGGCACCGATCATGCTGGCATCATGGTGCTGCCTGAGGATACGCCGGTCGGCCTGCCGGCACGTGACTATTTCCGCGTGGAGGATGACACGCTCATCGAGGTGGATATCACGCCTAACCGTTCGGATGCTATCTCGCACTACGGCGTGGCGCGCGACCTGTATGCTTACTACCAGGCGCACGGACAGAAACAGGTTACGCTTACTCGTCCGGACGAGAGCGCTTTCCGTGTGGATGAGCAGGTCAGCCCTATCCGCGTCAGTGTGGAGAATACCGATGCCTGCCCGCGTTACAGCGGCGTGATGATCAAAGGTGTGCAGGTTAAGGAGAGTCCCGACTGGCTGAAGAAAGCCCTGAGCACCATTGGTTTGCGTCCCATCAATAACATCGTGGATATAACCAACTTCGTTCTCCATGAGTATGGGCAGGCGCTGCACGCCTTCGATGCCGACAAGATAGCCGGCAACCGTATTATCGTAAAGAACTGCCCCGAGGGCACTCCCTTCGTCACCTTGGATGGCATTGAACGCAAACTCTCAGCTGCCGACCTGACTATCAGCAATGCCGAGCGCCCGATGTGTCTGGCCGGTGTGTTCGGCGGTTTGGATTCAGGCGTAACGGAGCAGACGACGAACGTCTTCATCGAGAGTGCGTACTTCCACCCCGTAGGTATCCGCAAGACGGCTCGTCGTCACCAGTTGCAGACCGATGCCTCGTTCCGCTATGAGCGCGGCTGTGACCCCAACAACACTTTGCATGTGCTCCGTCGTTGTGCGGCACTCGTTCGCGAGATAGCAGGCGGAGCGATCTGTCAGCCCGTCGATGTGCGCTGTGGGGTTGATTCCCCGATAGCCGACGACACTTTCATGCCGCCGTTCAGCGTGGAGTTCAGCCTTGAACGTTGCAATCAACTCATCGGCAAGGAGCTTGGAGCAGACAAGATCGAGACTATCCTCCGCGCTCTGGAAATCGAGATCATGGAAAAGCAGGGTGACATTTGGCACATCGGCGTTCCGCGTTACCGAGTTGATGTACAGCGCGAATGCGATGTAATAGAGGATATACTCCGTATATACGGTTACAACAACATTGAGTTCCCTGACAAACTGAATACGAACCTCAGCTATGGTCTCAAGCCCGACCCACAGCGCTTGCAGACACGCATCAGCGAGCAACTGTCGGCACAAGGGTTCAACGAGATACTCAACAACTCGCTCACCAAAGTGTCATACTACGAGTATGCCGGCAATCTGGACAGCTGCGTCAAGATCCTCAACCCGCTCTCGCAAGACCTGGGCGTACTGCGTCAGTCACTGCTGTTCGGCGGACTGGAGAGCATCCAGCGTAACGCCAACCGCAAGAATGCCGACCTCAAGTTATACGAGTTCGGCAACTGCTACCACTATAACGCAAAGATTGCTGACGCTGCTCAAAGCATTGATCCGCTGCGCGCGTATAGCGAAGAGATGCATCTCGGTGTCTGGATCACGGGTAACAAGACCCTTCAATCCTGGGTGATGAAGGAGCAGGAGTCCACGTTCTACGAACTGCGTGCCTACGTGGAGAATATTCTCCGCCGCCTGGGCGTAAATGTCAATGCACTCGTATATACGCCGCTCGATAAGTCGTCTCTATACGCCGACGGATTAGTTGTCAGTGCGCAGAACGGCAAGCGCCTGGGCGAACTGGCTATCGTCAGCCGTGAACTGCGTAAACTATTTGACATCGACAACCCTGTCTTCTTCGCTGACCTTGATTGGAAAGCACTCGTTAAGCAGAACAAGCAGTACAAGCCCGTCATCACCGATCTTCCCAAGTTCCCCGCCGTCAAGCGCGACTTCGCTCTGCTCGTGGACAAAACAGTGCAGTTCGCTGACCTGGCACGTACCGCCTACCAGACGGAGAAGAAGTACCTGAAGAATGTCTTCCTCTTTGATGTATACGAGGGCAAGAACCTCGAGTCCGGCAAGAAGTCGTACGCTCTGTCGTTCATTCTCCAGGACGAGGAGAACACCCTCAAGGACAAGCAGATAGAATCGATCATGGCACGCCTGCAGAAGGCATTTGAGGACAC
>CAMIZG010000052.1 GCA_946403215.1 uncultured Bacteroidales bacterium
GCTACGACTTCGACATCGTCGGCATGGAGGAGGTAACTGGTAACAACAAGGATGCATCAACCGGCAAGTCGCAACTTCAGGACCTGCGCGACATGCTTACCGGCTATTCCGACTACTCGGTTGAACGCGAAGGAAAGAGTTACTCCTATAACTCCATATTCTACAAAACAGCCAAATATGCCTTGCTGGATAAGGGATTCTTCTATGTCAATGAGCATCCCGAGACGCCTGGTAACAGTTGGGGCGGAACGATACCACGCACGTGCATCTGGCTTCACCTGCAGGAAAAGGCTTCCGGCCAGGACTTCTACTTCGTCTGCACGCATGTCAACTACGGCGCGGACGAGTGCGGCATCCAGTCCGGCAAGCTTATCGGCAATCGTATTCGTGCATTGGTCGGGCAGACCCCGATGGTGATGGTGGGCGACTTCAATATGTCGCGCTCGGCACACGAAGAAGCCTATCGCGGTTATGCATCACACTTCTACGACCTTGCCCTCACTGCACCGGTCAACCAGTGCCTGCCTGCCGATGGACCGCAGATAACTGCCACTACGACAGGCTGGAATCCGGCAACCCCGAGCAGCACGGGCAGTGAGTTCGACTATATCTTCTACGACCACATGGAGCCGCTGTCACGGCACATCATCACGCAGTATTATCCCGAGTCTGGCCGTACGGTCAACCCGTCAGACCACTATCCTGTATTAGGGCGGTTCCGTTTGGGTTCACAAAACCATAAGACAGCCTACTACGCCACCGACAAGAGTTCGCTGCAGTCAGCGCTTGCCGCAGCCACGCCGGAAGACACTGTTTATCTAACGGAAGGGACGTACGCTGTCAGTGCATCTGTTGTGCCGCAGTGCTCGATGATGTTGAGCGGCGGCTGGAACGCGTCGTTCACGCAGCAGACAGGACTCAGCCACATCAAGGCATCAGGACTAACCGAGGCTGTCATTAACATTCCCCACTATTACAACCTCACGCTCGACCATATTGAGCTCTCCGGAGGCAACAACACCTCGCTTAACGGTGGCGGTGCCATCTATTCCTACGGACCAAACTTGCAACTCATTGAGTGCTCTCTGCACGACAATACAGCTTCCGCACCCGGAGGTGCTATCGTGCACAAAGGCGAACAACTGACCATCAACGGCTGCCTGTTCAGCAACAACAATGCTTCGGTGGGTGGTGCTGTATGGTGCCAACTCCGAGACAAACTGACCATCCATGACAACCGGTTTGTCGGTAACACAGCCACTACAGCAGGCGGTGCTGTAGAGGCTCTCGGGTTCACTGTTATGGATGTGCAGCGGAGTGCATTTGTCGGCAATAGCTCCACTACACATGGTGCACTGGATATATCTCCTGCTACTGCTCCACAAGCAGCTCACTTACTCAACTGCTCATTTATCAATAACATCCTGACTGCCAAGAAAGGTCTGGCTTCTGCCACCAAACGCTACGGCGGTGCTGCTCTCTGGGCTGACATGACCGAGACAACCGTGCCACTGAATGTCGGACTATGCACGTTCATGGGCAATCACATCGCGTTCAACGGCACAGCGGAAAACTTCGCTGGTGCTGCGCTGGCTGTGTTCAAAGGCAAAGTGTGCCTGATGGATAACCTGCTCCTGGCCAACGACCAGACGATAGGCGAGGCTGCTCCTGCATGGGCTGACCTCTATTCTGCCGGCAACGATGTCAACCTCTGGCGTGACACTTATAATCTCTATTCCGCATCATCCGATATTTCCGGATGGGAGCTGGATATAGTCAACACCTTTGGAGGCGAGGTGAAAGGCGGACAGTACATACCGGGCATTAAGGACGACGGCACATATCCCATTTACAAAAAGACCCTTTCCGAATACAACATAGCCTGTCTGCCTACCAACCAACGATTGTGCGAATCGGCGTTCACCTACGACTTGAACGGTGACGGCTCTATATCCGGTTATGTAACTCGCGACCAAGTCGGTAACCAGCGCGGCCTGCAATCATGCATCGGAGCAGTGGAATATACCGGCGTTGACTCCCCCGAAGGCACTGATGAGCTAACGGCCAATAGCCAAAAGCCAATGGCTGTCAAGGTCATCCGTAACGGACAATTGCTGCTTATCCGAAATAACCAAACATACGATATCTACGGGAGATTAATCCAATGAAAACAATGACTCGTTCTATGTCGGTTGTACTCTGTGCCCTCTTCTCTTTACTGCTGTACGCACAAGATCCTTGGCTCATAACCGCCAACCAGCCTTTGTCAGGCGATTATTACGGCATCACCTCCGCCAATGGGCAGATTGGCCTGCTCAGCAGCCGCGAACCGCTCCGAGTGGACAAACTGGTCGTGGGAGGCTTGTACGACCTCTATGCACCCGGACGAGTCAACAACTACTTCCCGAACATCAATCCGCTGGAAATAGTGCTGAACATCGACGGCACAGATGTGCAGAGCGGGAGCATAAGCGGTTACCGTCAGCAGATGAATCTAAGGAATGCGGCATTCACAGGAGTCTTCGATTATGGCGGCAAACTGCATGCGCAGTACACCACTGTAGCCCTGCGGCATATGCCTTTCGGCTTTATGACCGACGTGACGCTTACCGCACTGGCAGAATGTGACCTCACCGTCACTAACCGCCACCAGGTGCCGGACAATCTGCCCGAACCGCAAGTGTTCTTCTCGCGTATCAAAAACAAAGCCAATTCCTTTGTTGAGCACTACCCGTCATACTACCTGCTCACTACTACCGCCAAATCGCCGGCCGGAAGACACAATCTTGCGGCAAGTACCGCCTTCCTCTTTCCCGATTCACCGGCTGAAGGCACCCCATTCAAGATCACACATGACGCAAAAGAGTCACCGTATGCCATGACCTTCTCCCGACACATGGCTACGGGCGACACACTGCATTTCTGCATCGTGGGCAATCTGATAGCTTCCGACATCGTACCCGACACGCGCAACGAAGCAGAGCGGCTGACAGTCTATGCGCTGCTGGAGGGCTACGACAGGCTGTGGCAGCGGCACAACAAGGCGTGGGAGAACTTGTGGCAGGCGGACATTCTCATCGAGGGTGACCCGCAAGCGCAGCAGGATATCCATGCTATGCTCTATCACCTCTACGCGTTCTTCCGCGAGGGGAACGCCTTTTCCTGCTCGCCTATGGGACTGAGCGGACAGGGCTACAACGGGCATACTTTCTGGGACGGTGAGACCTGGATGTTCCCGCCGCTGCTGCTCATGCAACCCGCGCTGGCGGCGCAGATGCTCCAGTACCGCTTCGACCGGCTGCCGCAAGCACGCAACAAAGCACAGATGCACGGCTATCGGGGTGCTCTCTACCCCTGGGAGAGTGCAGACAGCGGACAGGAAGAGACCGCACCGGGCAATATGTACCCTGCGCTGGAGCACCATGTAACAGCCGATGTGGCTATTGCCTGCTGGCAGTATTACTGCCTGACGCGTGACAAAGAGTGGTTGCGCACCATCGGCTACCCCATCATCCGTGAGACAGCCGACTTCTGGGTGAGCCGTGCCGAGCCGAACGGCGACCTGCTGAACCTGATTGGTGCTGACGAGTGGAACACCAATCCGTACGGCGGCAAGCAGGTGAACAACAACGCCTACACCATCGCCGCCGCGCGCACCAACCTGCTGGCAGCCGCCAGGGCAGCCAAGGTACTGAAGGAGCAAGCCAACCCCGCATGGCAGCAAACGGCGGACAAACTGCACTACCGCTATCTGCCCGATGGCATCATTGCCGAGCACGACACCTATCACGGTGAGGTAACCAAGCAGGCGGATGTTGTCCTGCTCGCCTATCCGCTGCACGAGCTGACGGATAAACACAAGATCGAACAGACCTTGGCATACTACATCCCCACCGTGCCCGAGAAAAAGACCCCGGCTATGTCCAAGTCCATCTACGCTACGCTCTATGCGCGTCTCGGACAGACCGACAAAGCCATCTTCTGGTGGCGCGACTCCTACCTGCCTAATCTCAACCCGCCCTTCCGAGTGCTCGCGGAGTTCAACGGAGGAACCAACCCTTACTTCCTCACAGGCGCAGGAGGCACACTTCAGGCGCTGCTCTTCGGGTTTGCCGGACTCGATATAACCGACAAAGGGCTCAAGCAAGCATACAAACCCACCCTGCCCACCGAATGGACATCACTCACCATACGGCGCAAAGGACAGAAAGATATCAAAATAACCAAATGACAAGAAAAGAATTTCTCCAGACCCTCGGCTTGGGTGCCGCAACGCTCGCGGTCGGGTCTATTCCGGGAACATCGCTGCTGCAAGCGGCTGAACCCGCTACACCTGAAAAGAAACTCCCCAAGAACACCGAACGTCTCTCCTTCGGTCTCCCTGATCAGGAAGCCGTCGTGCTGAAGCCTGTGACCGCCATTGTCATCGGAGCCGGAGCACGTGGAACGGTGTACGCCTCGTATAGCGAGCAGTACCCTGCATCGCTCAAGATTGTCGGTGTGGCGGATATCAATCACGTGCGCCGGCAGCAGATGGCGGAGGCCTATGGTATTCCTGCCGAGCATCAGTTCGGCGACTGGGCAGAGGTCTTCCGTGTGCCGAAGTTCGCCGATGCGGTCATCATTGCCACGCCGGATAACGTGCACTACCATCCCTGTATGAGGGCTCTCGCTGCTGGCTATGATGTGCTGCTCGAGAAACCTATAGCACAGACTGCCAAGGAGTGTACCGACATCCTCCGCCAGGCACGTAAGTACGGACGCCTCGTCGGCGTGTGCCACGTGCTGCGCTATGCGCCTTACTTCCGTGCACTCAAACGCGTCATTGACGAAGGACGCATCGGGGACATCGTCAGCGTACAGCACCTCGAACCCGTGCGATTCCACCACATGGCGCACTCATATGTCCGAGGCAACTGGCATTCGTCCAAGCAGACGACACCTATCATCATCGCTAAAGCATGCCACGACCTCGACATCATCCGATGGCTGCTTGGCAAACCCTGCAGACGCGTTTCCGCCTTTGGCAACCTCTCGTTCTTCACCCGCAAGAACGAACCGCAGGGAGCTGCCGACCGTTGCCTCGATTGCTCAGTAGAGAAACAATGCCCGTTCTCGGCGCTTAAGATTTACGTTCGCGAACACAAGTACCTCTACGTCTTCGACTCGCTGCCTAAAGACCGACTCGCCAAGGACGCGAAGATTACCGATTACCTGCGTACCACTGACTACGGTCGCTGTGTTTTCCGCTGCCAGAACGACCAGTGCGACCACTACGTCTGCAACCTCGAGTTCGACGGACCGAATGGCACAGCACCATCCACCGCTTCACTACAGGTCGAGGCGCTCACCTCCTATGGCGGACGAAAAACGCGTATCATGGGAACAAAAGGTGATATAGTCGGCGATATGCAGACCTTTACTCTCACCGATTTTCTTACCGGCAAGAAATATGTCTGGGATGAAGACATCAGCAAACTCCCGGGCTATGAAGGACACGCCGGTGGCGATTGGGGCATAGTCAAGGATTTTGTGCTTGCTGTCGCACACCAGGACGAGAAGTACCTATCATCCACCATCGATGTATCTGTCGAATCCCACGTCATGGGCTTCCGCGCCGAAGAAGCACGTCTGAAATCGAAAATTGTTAAGTTGTAATAGCATGAAGCATAGTTATTTCCTTTTACTGCTTGTGCTGGCTTTTGCCGCCTGTTCAACGCCTCAATCGCAGCTTAGCCGCAGTGAACAGATCCGCGCAGACCTGCTCAATCCCGACTGCAAGCGAGTGCTCGTCGCTTCACATCGTGCTGACTGGCGCAATTGGCCGGAGAACTCCATCCCGGCCATCGAATCAGCCATCAACATGGGCGTGGATATAGTTGAACTCGACCTCCAGTGCACTGCCGACAGCCAGCTCATCATTATGCATGATTCCAAGATCGACCGCACTACTACCGGCAAAGGACGTATATCCGAGATGACGCTCGACTCCATACGAACCTTCCGTCTCAAGAACGGCGTCAGCATCCGCACACGCCATCAGATACCTACACTGCGCGAAGTGCTGCTCTTGTGTAAGGACCGCGTACTCATCAACCTCGACAAAGCGGACCGCTACTTCGACCTCGTGGTGCCTGTCCTGCAGGAGACCGGCACTACACGCCAGATTATCATGAAAGGCCGCAAACCTGCCGACGAGGTACGTGCTCTCTACGGACAATACCTCGACGAAGTGATTTACATGCCTATCGTTGACATGAACGATTCCGCATCTGTCTGTGCCTTCGAGGCGCACCTGCAAAGCCGTCCCTGCGCCTTCGAACTGTGCTGGCGCGACGATGACCGCTATGTCCGGCAAGCATCAGCCAAAGCACAAGGCAAATCGCTGCTGTGGGTCAACTGCCTATGGGACACACTTTGCGGCGGACACGAAGATGATGAAGCTATGAAAGACCCCGATGCACATTACGGCTATCTTATTGACTCCCTCGGCTTCCGTATCATCCAGACCGATCGCCCTGAATATTTGATGGACTACCTACAAAAGAAAAATTTGCGATGAACTTCTTTGCCAAATCTCAGGCCACGCCACTCCGGGATGAATCTGATCAGCTACGTCAGCGCCGCTTCAAGCGCATGCAGTGGTCTTCTTTCTTTGCCATAACCCTCGGTTATAGCATGTATTATGTATGCCGCACATCGCTTAATGTGGTCAAGAAACCCATCATGGATGCCGGCTTCCTTGATGCCACCCAACTTGGTGTCATCTCATCCGCCCTGCTCTTTACCTACGCTGTCGGTAAGTTCGTCAACGGCTTTCTCGCTGACCACTCCAATATCCGGCGTTTCATGGCTACCGGGCTGCTCATCTCTACGGCAGCTAACATCGTCGTCGGTCTGCTCGGACTCATCTCTGCCAAAGGTATGGTCATCTCACAAGGCATCTTCTATGTCATCTTTGCCATCCTATGGGGCATCAACGGATGGACACAGTCCATGGGCGCACCGCCTTGTGTCGTATCCCTCTCCCGATGGTATCCCCTCTCACGAAGAGGTACGTTCTACGGGTTCTGGTCGCTCTCACATAACCTCGGGGAGTTCTTCTCTTTCCTCCTTGTTGGCGGGCTCGTCAGTCTCTTCGGTTGGCAGTTTGGATTCATCGGTGCTGCCATAGCCGGCATCATCGGATTCATAATCATTGTTCTCTTACTGCATGACTCCCCCGAAGCAGAAGGTCTGCCGTCAGTAGCTGTCATGGCGGGCGAAGAAACATCCGAGCAGGCGAAGCATCACTCTGTGGGCGTGTCACAGAAAGAGGTGCTGCGTAACCCTTATGTTTGGGTGCTCGCTTTCGCCTCCGCATTTATGTATGTCTCGCGCTATGCCGTCAATGGATGGGGCGTGCTCTTTCTTCAGGAAACAAAGGGATTTACGCTTGTGACTGCAACTCAAATCATTTCCGTCAATGCCCTGCTCGGCATTATCGGTACGGTCTTTTCCGGCTGGCTCAGCGATGTCGCCTTCAAAGGCAACCGCTATATCCCAGCCGTCGCTGCAGGTGTACTTGAAGTGCTGTCACTCATCCTCTTTGCTTTTGGCGGAAGTAGCCTCTGGCTTAATATAGCAGCAATGGTACTCTTCGGCATAGCCATCGGAGTGCTCATATGTTTCTTGGGTGGATTGATGGCGGTGGATATCGTGCCGCGTGAGGCGTCCGGTGCTGCACTCGGAGTCGTCGGCATTGCTTCCTATGCCGCTGCCGGACTGCAGGATATAGCTTCCGGTTTACTCATAGATACCCACAAGAGCCTTGTCGGTACAGTAGATGGTGTAGAGCAATATACCTATAATTTTACTCCGGCGCTCATCTTTTGGATCATCGCCGCATCTCTCTCTGTGATCCTCGTCTGCGTAGTCTGGGCCAAGAAAAAGAAAGCATAATATGAAACGACTTTATTGTATCATTGCGTCTGTCTGTATTTCGTCCCTGCTGTGGGCGTTGCAACCGACCTGTACCATTCCGCTCTATCCGGATGGTGCTCCTGATTCCAACGGCTACAAACATGAAGACGAGTACGTCAAAGAGGGTACGAAAATCTACAAGACCTCCATCCCTCGAATCGACCTCTATCAAGCGGACAAACCCAAAGCTACTATCCTCGTCTGCCCTGGGGGAGGGTATACTTTTACTTCAGTCGGTAATGAAGGAGTGAATGTGGCGGAGTTTTTTGTCCCGCGTGGCTATAACATCGCCGTACTCAAATATCGTCTGCCGAATGGCCATGAATACATTCCTTTGGAAGACGCATGCCGTGCTATGGAAATGCTGCGTGATAGTATAGACGCATGGCAACTTCCATCCGCTCAACTCGCTGTAATGGGCTTCTCTGCCGGTGGACATCTTGCAGCATCGTTGCTCACCAAATACAATAGCCGGAAGTCTCGTCCGGATTATGGCATTCTGGTCTATCCGGTCATCTCCATGGATAGCACCATCACACACAAAGGGTCATGCAAACAACTGTTAGGACAACAACCTACTGATGAACAACGGGTTCGTTGGTCAACAGAGAAACAAGTCAACGCAGATACACCTCCCTGTATACTGGTCGCTTGCCAGGATGACCCTACCGTCAAAATAGAGAATAGCATCCGTTTCTATCAGGCACTCACTGCTGCCAGCGTGCCCGCATCACTGGTCTTTGTCCCCGTAGGTAAGCATGGATGGGGATTCTCACGGCAGTTCCCTCAACGGGCCCTCATTGAGCGCGTCATACTTGATTTCCTCGCGCAGTTCCATCCTAGCGACATACTTGAACCCGAATATAAAAACGACAAACGCCATAGCGATTGGGCGCAATTCGGAAAATATACGCAATCCAACATGGAACTTAAAGAAAAGAAAACAAAGGTGACTACCGTCTTCTACGGCAACAGCATTACGAACAATTGGTATAAGATGCGTCCGGATTTCTTCCTGTCCCATGGTTTCGTCGGACGTGGTATAAGTGGACAGACTTCCTCTGAACTGCTGGTACGCTTCCGACAGGATGTGATTGGCTTGCACCCAAGGAACGTCGTCATACTCTGTGGTATCAACGATATAGCACAGAACAACGGCACTATATCTGTTGAACATATTATGGGGAACATTATTTCGATGTGTGAATTGGCGAAAACAAATAAGATTCGTCCCATCCTGTGTTCTGTACTTCCGGCGCGCTCTATTCAGTGGAATCCTTTTATATTGGATGCCCCGAAGCAAATACAAACTCTCAATCAGCTTATTCAACGCTATGCCAAAAATAACGGAATCAAATATGTCGACTACTATTCTGTCATGGCTGACGAAAACGGAGGACTCAAAACAGGACTCAGCAAGGACAACGTCCATCCTACCGAGCAGGGATACCAAATCATGGAATCTGTACTGTTAAGGACACTTAAATACTAATCATGGCACAATTATGATGATATAATAAAAAACAAATAAACTTTACAAATATGTTAGGAACTTGGGAGATTATTCTTATTGCACTCGTTATTCTGCTTATCTTCGGAGGACGGAAGATTCCTGAACTTATGAAGGGCTTAGGCAAGGGCGTACGTTCGTTTAAGGACGGACTCAACGGAAATGACGACACGAAAGAAGAGGTGAAACAAGAGGTGAAACAAGAGCAGAAATGACTTTCTGGGATCATCTCGACGAACTGCGCAGCGTCTTACTCAAGTCTTTGGCCGCGTGGGTGGTCGGGACTATAGCGGCATTCTTATGCAAAGATTGGCTCTTTGCTTTTCTGATGCGGCCTCTCGGCGACCGGCAACTCATCAATATTGATGTCACGGCACAGTTCGTCACGCATGTCGAGGTCAGCCTGTGCATCGGGCTTGTTGTGGCATTGCCATTGATTGTATGGTGGCTGTTCGGCTTTGTTGCACCGGCTCTTTATCAGGAACAGAAGCGCTGTTCCGTCACTTTCTTGCTGGCGTCAGTAGGACTCTTTGTAGCGGGAGTGGCGCTTAACTATTGGCTAATCTTTCCCCTCTCGTTCCGATTCCTCAGTTTGTATCAGGTCAGTCCGATGGTCGTTAACCAAATCAGTCTCAGCTCGTATATATCGCTCCTGCTTGTGCTGTCTGTACTCATGGGGCTCCTCTTCGAGGTCCCCGTGCTCACTTGGCTTCTCTACAAACTCGGCATACTGCGACGCGAGCATCTCAAACGCTACAGAGGGCACGTGTTCGTGGCTATACTTGTCCTGGCTGCGGTTATCACACCCACGGGCGACCCTTTCACGCTTATGCTCGTCACCATTCCGGTTTATCTGTTATATGAATTGAGCATCCTGATTATCTCATAGCAGCGCCCGCGCGGTAGGCCGGTATTTGCACAATCCATTTAACCTTATACGGTGCGACTCGAAAGAGCCGCACTTTTTTTTATGCCCCTTCCTCGCCCTCCCCCCACCGATATACATCGTTTTGATGCTCCGATGCCATCGGAGTTTTTCGCTATGATAAATAATTAAATGGTACATAATTAAATTGTAAATGAATTTATGATTTACAAATCAATGTATAAGTATGAACTTGCCGACGCAGCAGGTGTGTCACCATCCACTTTGCGCAACTGGTTACGCGATGACAAACCCGCCTTGCTGGCTATGGGCGTTAGGGACTCCAACAGACTGCTCCCGCCCGTCGCGGTCAAGTACATCTGTGACAAGTATTGCATTCATATCCAAGACAATACAAACGCTATCCGATAATATCTGAACCTATCGGTCGCTATTGATTGCTATCGTACTTTGTATAACAATATGCGATAGTATCCTTTGCCAACGGAACGGAACAGCCAACCGTTCCGTTGTTTTGTCGTATCTTTGTGTCACTTTTCGTTATCGGTCGCAACGTCGCGACTGCATAAAGCGATAAGTGATACACTATGAATCCAACCATTTATCACCCTTGTCCTCTCTCTCTAACCAAGGGTAAACCCTACACCGTTGATGATGACGGCAACATCTACAACCGACGTTGCAAACGCCTCAAACCTCGACGCTGGCGGCATTTCCGCCCATCTTCCTCATGTCATTCGCAGTACCTGTTCGTCGGCGATGATCTGCTCGCCCATCGCGTCATCTGTGCGGCTGTCTATGGTCCGCCACTCCCTGGACAGGTCTGCGACCACCTCGACGGCAACATCTTCAACAATCACCCGTCTAATCTCCAGTGGGTCACCCCCGCCGAGAACCGCCGCCGTGCCCGCATCCTACGCACCCTCCGCGTCTCCGGCACCGCCCCCTGCACCCTCTCCCGTCCCGACCTCCTCGCCCTCTTCACCGCCCACAACGTGGCTGGGGATTGCTACGAGGGCGAGTAATCAATGTGTTTTTGGATAATTTTTGGTAATTTTTGACCGAAATCTGTCCATCGTAATAGATTTTAATTGTCTTTTATTGTTGACTTAATTAATTCATTGAAAATATGAAAGCAATAGATTTAACCGCAGCCCTCATCGCTGCCAACGATGTAACCATCACCAAAGTTGATGCCCTGGTAGAAACCTCCATCCTCAAGCAGCTCATCGAGTCTTGCAAGACCCGCATCGATGCCCTCGACACCGACGCTAAGACCCTCGCCAAGCAAGAACTGGAGCACTCCGGTGCAGACAAAGGCAAGTTCGAGCACCTCGGTCACCACTACATCCTTGACCGCGAGGCTGTGTACGACATCATCGGCAAACCGCAGCGGTACAACTTCCCCGACGCAGCCACCTACCGCTCCTATGCACGTGAGCAGAAGGCTCTCAAAGACCAGTCTTCATCCCTCACCAAGAAGATGAAAGCCATCTACGATGCCATCCCGACCGATCACCCCAACATCGTCCCAGACACCGAGAAAACCACCCTCAAGTGCCTCGACTAATTTAGGGCCCCCGCCGCAACCTGCAAGGGTTGTGGTGGATGGAGAATTGCCTTGACTTGGCAATCCGAAAAGGGTAGGCTGGCGGGGAGCCAAGCCGACCGAGAGTAATTGGGCGATCAAGAATCGCGAAAAGAAAAAGAACCAAAAAGAAAAGAAAATATGGTGGTGGTGGTGAATATACCCCCTATAATCCCCCAACACCATCACCACCACCATTTTTTTGAATTGTTGAATTTTTAACCACCATCACCTTTATGGAATTCGATACTATCTGGCAAGTCCTTCTTGCCAACGGCACAAGCCCCCGCCGCCAATACGAAGCGGCAGCAGCCTGGGCGCTCTACAGCCCACAGCAGCAACAACAGATCCACGACATCATCACTGAGCGCATCCGCCAGCGCAAGTTTGTCGCGTTCATCCCCACGCAGGCGTTTATCGAGGCCTCGCGCCTCATCACCGACAACGCCCCCGTCAACCACTTCGGCAAGCCTCTCTCCCGCAGCCTCACCTACTACACCGCCATCTACAACGGTCAACGCGGCCTATACACCGCTGCTGATGTCGAGCGCTACCACATGTCTAATCCCGAAAAATTTGTTATATGACCCACGAACAATTTTTTGAGCAAGAACCCTTCGATGAGGAATACAACGAAGATAACTACCGCGAGGAAGAAGAGCGCGACGACCGCTGCGACTACGAGCGTCATCCCATCGACTCCAGCTACTACGAGGATTCCCGTTTCCTCTAAGTATCGTGCATTTCTCGCGCATCCTTGCGCGAGGGGTAGTCAACCTCCGTCTATTGCCGTCGGATTTTATCCGACGTATCCATCAACCTTCGTTCATTACCGTCGGATCCCATCCGACACCCCATCAATCTATGTTAATTGCGTCGGATACTATCCGACATCTAAAACCCCAATCAATATGATCCCAACCCAATTCGAAACCCTTTACCTCGCTCACGAGCCCGAAATCAAGGCTTCCCTGATTAGCCAACACATCTTCGACGAAGATCTCTTCCAGGACACCTGCCTCGAGTTGTGTATATATGCACAGCACAACGACATCCGGAACCTCCCCGGGCTCTTCATCGAGCACTACAAAAAATTGCGCAAGCGCCAAACCCAGCACCAACTCGACATCGTCCCCTGCGACAACGCCCAACTCGCCGCCCTCGACATCCCCGACGACAGCCAAGACGTCGAAATCCTTGACCGAGACATCGATTACGACAACGCCCAGCACCGCGCCGAATATAAAGAACGTCTCCGCCAACTCCTCAACTACTATTACCGTCATCCCCAGCCTGGCGAGCATGACCACCGCCGTGCCTGCCGCATCCTCCGATTGCATCTTAAGGGGCGTTCGTTTCGCGAAATTGCGCGCACCATGAAACTCGACTTAGCCACTGTGTATAAATACTTTACGCGCACCATTGACCACTTAAAAGCCAACACCCTGTGACATTATTATAGAGGGGCATCCTTCCGAAATCACCTTTCGCTCATCTCCATTTTGGGGTCCCCGACACAAACAAACTGGAGTGTTTGTGGTGGGGAGAGCGGAGGCAATAGTGCGCTTTATGCCACCGCGTGGCATCCGTTAGCACTATTTGCCGAACGCGTCTCGGTCCGTTTCCGATCCATTTCCGATCCGTTTTCGGTCCGTTTAGCAGCCAACCTCGAGTTTTTAACCTATAATCATTTAAAATATGGCTAATTGTAATCTCTTCCAAGGCATTGCCTCTATCTCAGGCAAAATGGGCAACGTTATCTTCAAGACCTTCACCCGTCGCGATGGCACATCTTTCACCCGCGTCTATTCCTCCGAAGGTCACAAACAACGCCGCACCCCGCCTTCCGACCGTGAGAAAGCCCAGCGTGTACGTTTCGCGGCGATCTGTCGCGCTGTCGCCCAACGTCAACGCAACGGTGATACCCGTCCCAAGAAACTCATCTGGGACGAACTCGCCCAATCTATTCAATAACGTCTGCTCCAACCAAGCGTCGTTTATTTCAGGGCAATGTGATTGCCCGCCTAAACCCTAACTTTTTTTATTAAACCTAACCCTTAACCCCTCCCAACGGCATGGAGGAGCCTTCTCCCCTCGGGATGCAAGCTAACGAAGCGCTTGCAGACCGAAGAGTAGAGGCATGGGGCGCCCCTTAATAGGGTTCCCGAAAATTTCAATTTTTGGGAAGAGCGGAGGCAATGGTGCGTTTTATGTCGCAGGGCGACATCTGTAAGCACTATTTGCCGAACGC
>CAMIZG010000053.1 GCA_946403215.1 uncultured Bacteroidales bacterium
TCTAACCTCTAACATCTAACCCCTAACATCTAACCCCTAACTTCTAACCCCTAACATCTAACCTCTAACATCTAACCTCTAACATCTAACCCCTAACTTCTAACCCCTAACATCTCACCTCTCACGAAAAAACAAAAAGGCGAGTATTATATACTACGTATATAATACCCACCCGTTATTTAGTGGGTGATTAGTGGGCTGTTAGTGGGTGGTTAGTGCGTGGTTAGTGCGTGATTATAGGTCCGACTGCACCTTCTTTACAGCCTGTCTGTTCCTTTTTCAGACCTGAAAGACTGCCTCAAAGCTGCCCCCCGAGCACATTGTACAGCACGCCGTTCTTATCTATCACCACCTGACCGTTCACCACACGCTTCACCGGCCTGGCGGCCGCACGCGTCTCACTCACAGCGCTCTCCTGATCTCCCGGATCGTAGGTCAGCGCCCATGAGTCACCATTCTCGTCGGTAGCAGTAGCTTTCAGTAGCATCACTCCGTCCGCATTCTCCGTCTTTCGGAACGTCGCCTCGGTGTACAAGGCGTGCGTCATATAATCCGACTTCATCCAATAGGTGTACGTTCGGTGCATATCATCAATCATGTACGTCCTGCCCAACTCTACATCACTCTCCCCTTCTGCCAGCTTGATCGGGAACTCAAACACCCGATCCGTCGGATCGTCAAACAATCCATATACAATGCAGCCGGGCACTTGGGTGATCAACTGGATTCGCCCCACTTGTATCTCCGTCGGTTCACCGGCAAACATACATACGGCCATCATCAATCCTGATACAATAGATAGTAGTTTTTTCATTCTTATCCGTATTTGTTTGTTATTCACATGTGTTATATTTCGCCTGCAAAGGTACGAAAAAAAAATGACATACGCAAGCGCGCATGTCATTTTTTCTAAGTATGCTTCAATTATTTGTGATTTTTATCACTTCATCTCAGCACCAAGTACGTTGTAGCGTACGCCGTTCTTCTCGATAACAATCTGACCGTTCTCGATGCGCTTAACAGCCTTAGCAGCCGCGTTGGCGTTCTCGATTGCAGTCTCGGTCTTAACCTCCTGATATACTACATGGAATACGTTAACCTTCATATCAACTACCGTAGCTTCGATGCGTGCAAGCCCCTCGTCATCTACAGTCTTAACGAACTCAACGGTCTTCAGACTGGTCTTCACACCACCTACTTGTACATACGTGTATGCTGAGCTTGTTTCCATATCTTCTAACGTATAGGTCTCACCAGGAATAACGTCACTTGGATTGGCCAAATAAATGTCAAATGCGAAGATAGTATCGTTGGTTGCGTTGCTGAGGGTGTAGATTACATCCTTATACTGCGAATTATACTCTTTGAAATCCAACTTGGTAGCTACAACCTCAAACGGATGCTCAAAATCAGGTTCTTTTGCTCTGCTCAGCACGGGATCAACGTAACGGCCGTCATAAAGCAGATTATAGCCCCAACTTGATGCATCCAATACACCAAATATTTCACCTTCTGCAGTGTAAGTATCGGCTTCTTGATCATATACAAATACAGCAGCGCCGCTATAGAAAGCATGTGCTGGCAACTCATCTTCGTAGTTGCCCATAAACTGATTTCCTGCAAATGTAATTGTGTTACCCTCTTTCGTACCTACAACCCATGCTTCGGGGAGGAATGTACTCAGTCCTTGGAAATAAACCTTATCACCTACTACAGCTACGTTGATTGCCTTGGCATCTGGGTGAGCAGCGTCGCTCGAGGTAGCAGGAGCAGTGAAGTCCATCGTGTACTCAATAATCTCAGCACCCTCCGGCAACTCTACCACCTCCTCAGGTTCAGCAGGAGCAGGAGCAGCAATGGTCAACGTAACGGTGAAGTTAACGATATCAAGGTCATCGTCCTCATTTACACCCTTCATCGTACCTGAGATGATATATGCACCGGCATCGCTGTCATAAACAACAGTAAGATTTGCCTCCTGGATGTCATATACAACCTGGTCTACACCTTCTGTACCAAGAGTAACGGTCGGATAGTACAAGTCCTCTTCTGTCAGCGAACCTTCAGCAAGTTCGTCAAAGATGATCAACGATACATACTCAGTCTCTGCTTCGTTCTTAGCTTCAATCTGATTCATATACGAACCTTCCTCATATGTACCCTCAAGGGTCAGAGTCTTCTCGCTTATCTGAGGAGCAGCCTTCGATCCAGTAATGTTCCATGTATTGTCTTCTGTATCAACAATTACAGCTGCAATAGTGTACGAACCATCCTCTGCAACTGTCTTAACAAACGTAGCAGTAGCTATTGAGAAAGCAGTAATATTATTAAATACTACTGCGGAGTATTGCATATTCAGGTCTGCTTCAGTATATTCATGACCGGATACTACGTCCTTGCCTTCTGCAAGTACGATGTCAAAATAAAATACAAGCTTGGCGTCTGTGACTTTCAAAGCATACTGAATTTCGCCATCCTCATATACGTTCGACACATTATCAGCAACAAACGTACCACCTTGCGGAGCTTCTGGAGCCAATGCCTCATCGTAACGCAGATTGAATTCAGCACCGTTCTCATCCGTAATAGTTGCTTCGATTACTACTTTATCATTTGCATCAAGGGTCTTCTTGAAAGTAGCTGCCGTATACGCTGTACCATAACCGTAATTTACGTATGTAGGATTACCCCACGTACTATAATCGGCAATCATGTCTTCCAATGTGTAGGTCTTACCTAACTCTACATCTTGGGAGCCCTCTGCACAAACGATGTCAAAAGAATAAGCGGTCTCTTGAGCCTCATCAAGCAACATGTAATAGACATCATTATCCTCTTCGTAGAACGAGGAACCAATAGAACCAATCGTTACATTTGTTGCCTCAGCTTTAGCTTTGCGAATGTGCTTGAAAGCAACTTTCTCAGCCTTGGCTTCCTTAATAGCTTTAACTCCGACAAATGCCTGCTTGGCGACTTTCTTCTCAATCTTTTCAGTCTTTGAGAGGGAAGCCACTTTCTCAGCACGCAAAATAGGAGCTGCACTTGCGCTCAACACAATAGCAAGAGCGCAAAGAATAGAAGTAAATTTCTTCATACCTTAAAAACTTTTAATTAAACAATAATTGTTATCTATAATAACTTTTCATAGCAAAATGCTTGCAATAGACAAATACCGACAGCAAAATTACACAAAAATTCCGAATTTGCAAAACATTTGCCATAAAATCTGCTCCCACAAACTCCCAGACTGCAATTTTTGTACCTGTTGTTTGCAAAATAGGGAAAAAAACGTCCAAAATTTGCAAATGTCAAAAAAAATTAGTAACT
The DNA here is from genome assembly GCA_946403215.1 of uncultured Bacteroidales bacterium. Lineage (GTDB taxonomy): Bacteria > Bacteroidota > Bacteroidia > Bacteroidales > Paludibacteraceae > Colicola. Next base: position 3,328 of record CAMIZG010000053.1, read on the forward strand.
TTGTCCGCTTTTTATGCGCACCCGACTATTAAGCAATGTTTTTTAGGTTTATTGCCGATGTTGGCTGCTGCACAAAGTGCGTGGCTTAGGGCACTAACGTGCTCGCCAAGCTCGCTTGAGCGAGGACGGTAGAGGCGTAAGGCACAAGTCCGCAAGGATGACAGACAACAGCGGGGTTTTTAAGGTTATTTTTCTAATAATCACCAACTGCGAAAATATAATTAAATAACAATAGATATGCAAATCAATCACACTGAAATCAAAGACCTCACATCGGTCGTTACGATCAAACTCGTGCCGGCTGACTACGAAGAGGCTGTAACCAAACAAATCCGTCAGATCCGCCAGAAAGCCGATATACCCGGCTTCCGCAAGGGAATGGTGCCTGCCGGACTGATCAAGAAGATGTACGGCAAGAGCGTACTGGCTGACGTGCTGAACAACATGATCGCCGAGAACCTGAACAAGTACATCGAGGAGCAGAAACTCCACATCCTCGGTGATCCGCTGCCCAACGACGAGCTGACACCGACCATGGATCTCGACAACGACACCGAGTTCACCTTCGCCTTCGACATCGCCGTGCCCGAAGAGTTCGACGCCAAGCTTACCGGCAAGAACAAACTCACCAGCTACACCATCACCGTTGACGACAAGATGGTGGACAACCAGGTCAACTCATACGCCGAGCGCTTCGGCGAGTACGTGGATGCCGACAAGGTTGAGGACGGCGACGTTATCCGCGGCACGCTCACCGAGCAGAAGGACGGCGGCATCGTCAAGGAGAATGCTATCCTCAATCCGCAGTATATGCAGGACAAGAAGCAAGCCAAGCTCTTCAAGGGCACCAAGGTAAGCGACGTGATCACCTTCAACCCGATGAAGGCGTTCGACAACGAGACCGAGGTAGCATCGCTGCTTGACCTCAAGAAAGACGAAGTAAAGGATCATAACGGCGACTTCACACTCACCATCACCTCCATCACACGCCACAAGGCTGCTGCCATCGACGGCGAGCTCTTCGCCAAGGTTTATGCCGCTGACGCACCGAAGGACGAGGCTGAGTTCCGCGCACGCGTCAAGGCTGAGATCGAAGCCAACATGGCTGAGGACGCCAAGTACAAGTTCGGACTCGACGCCAAGGCTGCTATCCTGAAGAAAGCCGGCGAGTTCGCTCTGCCCGAGGCTTTCCTCAAGCGCTGGGTGGCTGCTACCAACAAGGAGATGAAACCTGAGGATCTTGACCGCGACTTCCCTGAGATGATCAAGCAACTGCGCTGGCAGCTCGCAAAGGATCAGCTGATGAAGGAGTATGACATCAAGGTGGAGAAAGAGGACGTAGAGGCGTATGCCCGCGAGGTGGCACGCATGCAGTTCATGCAGTACGGTATGATGCATGTCGAGGAGCAGTACCTCAAGTCCTTCGCCGACAATATCCTTAAGGACGAGAACCAACTCCGTGGCATCGTGGAGCGCGTGGCTGAGAACAAGATCTACGACCATCTGCGCACTGTTGCCAAGATTGAGGACAAAGCTATCTCCTATGAGGACTTCGGCAAAATGATGCGCGAATAGTAAAACAACGTTTCGGATGATTCAAGATGGTTTAGGACAACCCTAAACAACACTGAACAACAAACATGAACGGTAATTACGACCAAGTATATGTCCTGACTGACGAGCAGGTAGCCAAGTGCTGCCTGCTCGCGTTCGATAAGTGGAGCACACCGATGCCGCTCGGCGACATAATAGCGCCCACCACCTCCGCTCTCCCAAATCATGATGCATTTTTGGGGACCCCGATTAATGATATACTCGTGCTCCCCGCCGGCGAGGAGCACAAGAACCTAAGCTCCGTGCAGCGCGTATGGGATTTTCTGTTCGCGCACGGGGCCACGCGCGCGAGCCTATTAATTAATCTTGGCGGAGGCGTGATATGCGACCTGGGAGGCTTTGCCGCGTCCACGTACATGCGCGGCATTGATTACCTGAATATCCCCACCACCCTACTCGCCATGGTCGATGCCGGCACAGGCGGCAAGACCGGCATCGATTACTGTCCAACCTCTAACAGCGAAAGCGCTCTAACAGCGCAGCGCTCTAACAGCAGTAGCGGTCTATTGAAGAACGCCATCGGCGTATTTGCCGAACCGATAGAGACTGTCATCGAGCCCCGCTTCCTCGCTACCCTGCCGCCCGAGCAACTGCTATCCGGCTACGCGGAGATGCTCAAGCACGCGATGCTGCAGAGCCCCAAAGCCTTAGACGAACTCATCGACTACGACCTCAACAGGACTGCCACCGAACAGTTCGGCGGGCTCATCCGCCAGTCAGTAGCCTTCAAGCAGTCGATCGTTGCCCAAGACCCGCATGACAACGGTCTGCGCCAGGCGCTGAACCTCGGACACACCATAGGCCACGCCATCGAATCGCTACTACTGGACAGCCAACGGCCAATGGCCAATGGCCAACAGCCAGCACCTCATGGTTATTGCGTGATGTACGGCCTGGTAGCCGAGGCTTATCTGTCGCACGCGCTGTGCGGTCTGCCCACCGAGGTGGTGAGCACCCTCAGCCGATTTATGCTGGAGAACTATGGCGCAGCACCTATCACCTGCAATGACTATGACCGGATGCTCACTCTCATGCGGCACGACAAGAAAAACATGAAGCAGGGCGCTGTCACCTGCACCCTGCTCGCATCCGTCGGGCAGCCACGTATCGGGCAAACAATCCCGCCCGACCTGCTCCGCGAATCAATAGAATACCTGTGCTCGCTGTAGCGAACACAGGTATTATTATATCAGCCATGCATGGCTGATGCCTCAACAAGTAGCGTGATTAATCGCTGAACTTGGCGCAGAGGAACTCGCGGTTCAGGCGTGCGATGTTAGCCAGGCTGACCTGCTTGGGGCACTCGGCAGCGCAAGCGCCGGTGTTGGTGCAGTTACCGAAGCCGAGCTCGTCCATCTTGGCCACCATGGCTTTGGCGCGTGCCTTAGCCTCTACGCGGCCTTGGGGCAGCAGAGCGAGCTGCGAAACCTTGGCAGCCACGAACAGCATAGCCGAGCCGTTCTTGCAAGCTGCAGCGCAGGCGCCGCAGCCGATGCAGCTGGCGGCATCCATCGCCTCGTCAGCATCGGGCTTGGGGATAGGTATAGCGTTAGCGTCGGGCACACCGCCGGTGTTCACGCTGATGAAACCTCCGGCAGCCATAATCTTGTCATACGCCTTGCGGTCAACCATCAGGTCCTTGATTACAGGGAACGCGTGGCTACGCCAGGGCTCAACGGTGATGGTGTCGCCGTCGTTGAACTTACGCATGTGGAGCTGGCAGGTGGTGATGGCGCTGTCGGGGCCGTGAGGATGACCATTCACGTACATCGAGCACATACCGCATATACCCTCGCGGCAGTCGTGATCGAACGCGATAGGATCCTTGTGCTCGCTGATCAGTTGCTCGTTCAGAATGTCCATCATCTCAAGGAACGAAGCACCCTGGAAGATGTTCTTGAGTTCGTAGGTCTCAAAGAAACCTTTAGCTTTCGGTCCGGCTTGCCGCCAAACGCGAACCTTAATGTTGATGTTCTTATCCATTGTATGGTAGAGTTTGATTATTCCGTGCTTTCGGGCTACAAAGTTACGAAAAATTTTTGATATTTGCAAATTATTTTGTAACAATTGTGCACAATTCGTCATTTTTCTTTCGTAGTGCCACCCGCAGAGCATATGCGGCGGCCAGAAGAGCGATCAGCAGCCAGGGGGCATCACCGATGGGGCCTTCCGGCTCATCAGGCATCGGGTCACCCGGGTCAACGGGGTATCCATCCATCTTCGCGCGGCGCGGTGCGCCGAACTTCTGCGCTGCCAGATCGGCTGCCTCGCTGGCGCCTACGGCGGTCACAGCATTGCTCTTTGCCGGCACATAAATCGAGCCTGTATAAGCATAGGTAGCATAACTGACGCCACTGCCACCACCGCTGTTGTTACTGCTACGATGCGAGTAGGTTGCAGAGGTTGCGCCACCTGAGCCGCTACCGCCATAGGAGTGAACAGTAGCGTTGCTGGTCTGATAGACGCGTGGCACCTGTGCCGACGACGTGCTGTGCATGGCTGGTGCGTGCGGCGTCACGGTGTGGGTGACTGCCGGTGCACCACTGCGATGCATGAATGATGCCGGACGATACGAGCCTGTGTAGAACGAGGCGCCACTGCCCACGGCGGGAGCAGGAACTGGCTGCGTCATATACACCCCTTGGGGCGCATAGACGGAACTGTCCTGCTTGCCGCCGAGAACGGAGTACAAAGCGAGTAGTGCCCACGTGCAGCATACAGCTACAGCGATAACGGATATAACAACCTTCTTGCGCTTGGTCATCGGTTGCTGTTGAATCATTTCCATGGTAGTGTGTTCCTTTCGTGATTAATGATTCAACATGATGTTCTTATCCTGTACCGGAGTACCTGTCAGGTCATAAACCTTGCCATCGCGCATGATGTACATCAGTCCGTCACGGATAAATTTATGCGGAGCGTTCGGGTCATCCACAGGCTCGATGTAGGTAGGCGTATCCACCACAACCTCACGACGCAGACGTACATTGACGTAGAAGCGTTTCTCCGTATACAGCTGCTTGGTCGTCTCAATAGTGTAGTTGCCTAACAGCAGGTTGGTGACTGCACCTGTTTCGATATCGAACAGATAAACACCCTCTACCTCATCCAGCGGATAACGGTCGTAAAGGCTGAATGTGTACTTGCCTGCATCACGACAATATACGCCCATCGGCATCCAGTACTTGGCTGCATAGTCGTCGTTGATAGCCCTGAAGGCGAGCTTGTAGTCAGGCGTCTTCATGTATATCTGCGGACGAGGCGTGTAGAAGGTAGTGAACTTCAGCAGGTCAAGACCTAACTTATACTTATCCGGGAAGTCAGGACGCAGACGCAAGCTGGCCAGATCCTTCTCGCCATTGCCGCTGAGCGTTACGCCGACGAAGATCGTTCCATCCTCTGTAGTTTTGCTCTTACGTGCCATCAAGCGACGTGCAGGAGCAGGTGTCTCAGGATAGAGGTTGAAGGTCATTTCGCCCTTGCCGTCACCTTGTACGAATACAGATACGAATGGCGGGATGTTGTCCAGATCCTTGATCCACCTTTGCTCATACGTAATGGTCTTGCCTTCCACTTGCGGTACAGTGATATATATACCACCCGGGCTCGGCTCCCAGTCTCCCTCATCCATGCGCATACGGCGCGGTTGCATACGCTGTGGAGCACCGGAAGTTGTACCATCAGCTGTGAATGTGATGTTCATCTTGCTCCATACACCATTGGTAGTATTCCTATAGCAACTTGCTTGCGACTGCGGAACGAAGAGGTTGATATTACTTAGCTCCACATTCGTGAAGGTGGTTGACGTAACGCTTATACATTGATCCGTTGCAATGGTAAAGTTCGCCAAGCACGCACATCCGAAGAAAGCATTATCACCAATATAAGCAACCGGTGCTGTAATGGTCACTGAGTTCAACGCAGAACATACATAGAATGCATAGTCGCCGATCTTCGTCACGTTACCCTTGATCATGAGGTTCACGATCTGATCTTTGTACTCATACCAAGGCATAGAAGCCGTAGCGGAGTACGAGGGTATCTCGCCTTCGCCTTCGATAGTCATGGCTCCGTCGTTCAGCAGCGTCCAGGCAGCGCCACCATCCAGCACACCATATGCGAGGACATTTTCCGGCTGCGTTGTGGTTGTGTCAATGGGCTGTGTGCCGGTCGAATCGGGTTGATAGCCAGGATCGAATATATGAATCCAGGTCGAGTCGGGACGTGTCGGGTTCTCCCATGCATCTTCGATGGTAACTTCAGGATTACTAACATCGAAGATGGTGAGGTATGGATGCGCAATCAGATTCCAGTTGTGGTTGGTTTCACGTGTCTGGCTGCTTACGTATTCCTCAATAGGAACTTTGTTGGTTTGCTTCGTGCGTTCCAGATTCGTCAGGTTACTATCCTCCAGAGCCATCGGGAATACGAGTTCCCTCGGGTTGGATGTAGGTACAGCTATTACGTAGCCCGTACCGGCCTTGATGACACCTTCCGCCAACTTCCAGTGACCAGGAGTGCCCACCAAGCTGCCTTCCTGTGCACGTGCATCGCTATCGTACTCAAGCAGGCGGTAATCAATGCCGTTCACTACCTTCTTGCCACTGGACAGGGTTACATCCGACAGGTTGCAATCATACGGCAGTGAGAAGAAGTAGTAGCGGTCGTTGGTGATGCGGCGAGTAACATACAATTTCTCGTTATTTGTCATCAGGTTACCGTTCAACTCACTGACAGGAACGCTCTCGCCATCTACACGGTACGTCAGGTCATTGGTGGTGTAGTTAGCGCCGGCAGGTACAATCAGTTTGCCGCCCGGGTAGATAGTAATCTTATCCACCTGTGCTACATCGTGCGTTGTTCCGTCAGCCACCTTGGTGAGCGAACCGGTACCGAGCACGAGGACTTCGCACTCCTTGCATCGGTTGATACTCTGCGTGTACAGCGGGTCACCGTTATCCTTCTTCACGATCTCATTGAAGATCGGGTCAACCGTCGTCTTCTCATCCTTGATGATGATAGGCACTTTTACCTCTTTCTCAGACAGTACGTTATCACCGTCTTCGAGCTTGAACTCAAGATTCAAGCATGAGAATCGAGCCAGATCGGGAATCGGAATCTCATACAGACCTTCGTTGCCTATATCCGTTCCTTCAATCAGATAATCGCTCAGAGTTTTGTCCTCACCGAGGCTAGTCGTTTCGGTGTAGTAATTGTTGAAGTCGAATACTCCCAAGTCGTTGTAGGAGTTACACGTTGCCTGGCTGTCGTCTGAAACACCAGCAGCATTCTTATGGTACGCATCCATACATACAAGACGACCGTTCCATTCGGAGGTATAATTCTCGCCCTGATACGTGTGGTTGCCTGCTGTGACGAAGTACGCACCATTGTTCAATGCCACGGCCTTCTCACCGGAGGTGACTTTCTTATCGCGGAACAGGATACAACGTGCTGTTGTCAGGTCGATATACTCATTCGTCAGGTCAATATTGAAACCTTCCAATATAGCCCTCTTCTTCTCATCCGTATCACTGGCTTTACTTGAAGCTTCATACAATCCGGCAAAGCTTGCGTCAGTGACGGATTTCTGGTAGTCAATATTCTTAACCGTAACAGCCCAACCTATATCGTTAGCCTTTTGGGTTCCGGTATAAACAACACAATTCTTTACTTTGCCGGGAGCGCCTGTCGCACCAATCACGTCAATTAGGTCTCCATTTTTCTTCAGGCATATTGCATCGTTACCATTAAATTGCATGGTCGGGAATTTTGATCCACCATAATAGCTATTATCACATTCAATCCATCGCACAGGCTCATTTGCACCGGATTTTTTAGCCATACTATCTAAATATGCTTTGGAACATCCGGCCAACGCTGTTTGCGAGTCAAGAGGACGCGTAAAGAATACTATTTCTTGTCCAGCCAAAATAGTGCCTAATGCTGAGATCGGATAATCTGTCGTCGTTCCGCTAAAGTCGGATGCTGCGATACTTGCATCATCCTTTTCCGGAGCACTGGCGTTTTGGGTATATAATTGATAATTGGCCAAATTAATATTGTTAGGTGTACCATTGTAGATAGCAACCAACTTCATATTACCTGCACCCTCGAAGTACTTGGAGAAGAACAACTCGGTTGCTTCTACACCTTCGTCACCTAAGCCGTGCTCTATCACACCCGTGATGGTTAGTGTGGGATCTAAGTCAGGGTCTTTGTCCACCAAGATGGTAACCTTATCATCGCCCCACTCAATTACATCAATCGTCGGGCCGGAAGTGCTGAATGAACCGGTTACGGAGCAAGCCGCATCGTCATCAGGCGTGAGCTTGTACCAGTAGTTCGTCTTCTCCGACAAGCCTTCCAAGAAATACGGCGAAGCAGTTGCATCAGCGGATGTAACCAATGAACTCATGGCTTCATCCGAATAAACATAGATGTGCATTACAGCAGCGCTACTTGTCCAAAGGAAGGAGGCGTCATCGCGACGCGGACTGACGTGTACGTTCTGCGGCTGGGTGTTACAGCCGGTGCTGACGAAACAGAACTCTGTTTCCTGAACATACAATCCGAACTTCTGTCCGTACGCCAATACGCGTCCGGAAGCGTAGTCCGGGTGGGCAGGGTTGGCGATCTTATAGTTGACACCATCGGTGGTGGTGAGCAACCATTCGTTGTTCGAACCATTGGAGTCTGCCAACTTCTCGGAGTTCTTGATGCCTACTGCTCCGGCAGTATTGTTCGCCCAGAGGCAGAGATCGTTGTTACCTACGAGGCGTACGCAGTTGCCTGCTGTTGCGTAACGTCCGCTCGCTACAGCCTTCAGGCTATATACGATGGTGGACGGTGATGCAGCTACGGAAGTAGGTGTGGTGGCATCGTCCGGAGTGACTACTTCGCCCTCATACTGACCAGTGCCTGAACTCATGTTAGCCGGGAGAGCGTACCATGTAGATGCTTTCCTTGTTATGATAAGGAACTGTTCCGGCAGTGAGCGGCCGTTGACGGTAATCTCCTTTGTCTTGTCACCTGCAGAGAGGGTGATGGTAGCCGACTCTGTGGTGTTAGCTGCAACCGGCGTGTAAGCAACGGTCAGCGTGGTGGTCAAACCAGCTGCAGTACCCGGCACAGCAGTCTCGGCGAGCGAAGCTACAAAGTGTGCATTGTCGGACACTGCTGACAGCGTTGTTGCCTCATCAAATGCCTTGGCTACAACGGGGATAATGGCCTTCACGGTCTGACCGTTGGAAGCTGTTACCCATGTATTGTTCTTGGCATTGATGCTTGCACCGCAAGAGGTCGTGTAGCCCTTATATGTGTTGCTGCCATAGTTGACAACAATCTTGGTGATGGCTGTGCTACCTGATTTAGGAACGATGTAACCGTCTTTCAGTTCCTTGCCTGTGAAGTCCAAGGTCTGTGAAGTAGCATCGCTACCTGTTACTTCATAGGTAATCGTGCCGCTGCCGCTATAGTTAGCTATACTGAATCCTACAGCCCTGGCAGCCGAGCAGGTTACTTCGATGGACGTGATGTTACCTGAGCAGCTTGGGATCTTAATACTGCAATCCTTGCCGGTATTGATCTGCATGCCGTTGTTCTTATGCGCCTTGATGACCCACGCGCCACCGTCAGAAGCAGTGTAATTAAGTGCAGTTCCATAGGAGCCCCAGTTGGTGTTGCTTGCCAGACCCTCCTCGGCGTAGTCCAAGGTATATATGCCAGCAGCGCCTGCGGTGGCTACTGCATATACGGCGTAGTACGTCAGCGCACTTGTTCCCATCGTGGCAGCCGAAACCAATGTAGGCTTGTCGTCCGTTTCGGGTACAACCGGCGATGCGCACCATCCTACGAAGGTCTTGCCTTCGCAGCCGTCAGCCGTAGCAGGGAAGACGATGTCTTGTCCCTCGCGGTACTGCTCGGTCTCGATGATGCCGTCGGCACTCCAAGTAACCGTATAAGTCGGGATGAGGCTGAGTGTAACTGTGACAGTCACACTGTTTGCCGGCATTGTGAAGGTACGTGTGTTGCCGCTACCTGAGAGGATGAGTTCCTCGTGGGTCTTATCGTTGGTGACGGTTACGGTTGCAACCTGATGGTTGGCATCAGGCGAGACAATCACCATCACTGACTCCTCAAACTCAGCCTTGTTTGCCGGTGAGGTACTAATCGTACCGTTGGTGAGGGCTGTGAGGTTAATGTTATAGCTGTTCTTCTTCCAGCGGGCGAAGAGGTTGGTGGTACGACGTGTGAGTGTTACGGACTCCAGGTCGTTGTACACCTTATCACCATCAGCCGAGGTTGCCCATCCGTCGAATGAGTAGCCTGTGCGTGTGAAGGTGTTGGCGTTCAAAGGAGTAGCTGTATTGTAGTCAATGAGCTGATTAGCCATTGTACCTTCACCTCCGTTGGCATTGAAGGTTACTGTCACCTTCGCCGGCGGGGTACATGTAGTGGTGTAATCGGTGTAAGAAGAGCTTCCTCCTCCGCCACCGCTTCCGCCGCCGGTGTCACCACCGCCACTATCGTCAGTGCTCCAAGTAATGGTAACACTCGTGAGGTACAATGCACCGGAATTAGAGCGAATACCAATATATTCGTAGTCATCGCTAATAGTCAACTCTGTAGAGGTGCCATAGGTAATAGAGCCTATCTTTGTCCCTTGCTTAGAATTATCATACAAATCACTGGCATAGGAATAAGCTGAATTCTTGCCATATATATCTATCTTTCGATCACTCGCTGTATTGGAATCCCATTCTACGGTTACCTTTTTCGCCTTACCGCCAGAGGCTGTTGTTACGATGCCGGAGCTACTATTGTTCGAGCGCAATTGAATAGAACTATTACCTCCAGCAGAATTACCGGCATACACAGCTGATGAAGTTACTGTCACACCCTCCCAATCAACATAACTCGTTCCTGAGACGCCAGTCGTTGATCGTGTCAACACATCATCCACCGTGCTTTCAGCCTGCATTCGACGTACGGGTGCACTGCCGGATGGTGTTGCGAATACGGCGTAGTAAGTCAATGTGCTTGTGCCCATGGTAGCAGAGGTGACGTAGTCTGGTTCATCTTCAATCGGATCATCAATCTCGACTGCACTCCAGCCCATGAAGGTCT
>CAMIZG010000054.1 GCA_946403215.1 uncultured Bacteroidales bacterium
TTAACGGCTTTGGCCGTATTGGTCGTCTGGCTTTCCGTCAGATGTTTGAAGCTGAAGGTTATGAGGTAGTTGCTATCAACGACCTGACAAGCCCGAAGATGTTGGCTCACCTGCTGAAGTACGACACCGCTCAGGGTGGCTTCGCCGGCAAGTTCGGTGAGGGTAAGCACACTGTAGCATACAAGGACGCTCAACTCGCAGAGGATGGCAAGACCGTTCTCGTACCGGGTTCGATCATCGTAGACGGCAAGGAAATTACTATCTACGCTATGCCTAACGCAGCCGAGCTGCCTTGGGGAAAGCTGGGTATCGATGTAGTTCTCGAGTGCACCGGTTTCTATACCAGCAAGGCTAAAGCTGAGGCTCATATCCAGGCAGGCGCAAAGAAAGTTGTCATCTCTGCTCCCGCAGGCAACGATCTGCCGACTATCGTTTACAACGTTAACCACAAGACTCTGACTCCGGCTGACAAGGTTATCTCCGCTGCTTCTTGCACGACCAACTGTCTCGCACCGATGGCAGCTGCTCTGCACAAATACGCTCCGATTCAGAGCGGTATCATGAGCACGATCCACGCTTACACGGGCGACCAGATGATCCTCGATGGTCCGCAACGTAAGGGTGACCTCCGTCGTAGCCGCGCAGGTGCGCAGAACATCGTTCCGAACAGCACCGGTGCTGCCAAGGCTATCGGTCTCGTTATTCCGGAACTCAACGGTAAGCTCATCGGTAGCGCTCAGCGCGTTCCGACACCGACCGGCTCGACCACTATCCTCGTAGCTGTTGTTAAGGGCAAAGACATCACCAAAGAGGGCATCAACGCTGCAATGAAGGCTGCTCAGACCGAGTCATTCGGCTACACTGAGGACGAGATCGTTTCGAGCGATGTTATCGGCATGAAGTTCGGTTCGTTGTTCGACGCTACCCAGACCATGGTTGCCAAGATCGACGACGACACCTATCAGGTACAGGTTGTAAGCTGGTATGACAACGAGAACAGCTACACCAGCCAGATGGTACGCACCATCAAGTACTTGGCAGAGCTCAAGTAAGATCACAACTCTTACACAAAGAAAGCTCCCTCAACGGGGAGCTTTCTTTATTGCAGGTTCTTGAACTACCGGTTCATGAAGTAATACACCGCCTTCACGCCGCAGTCAAAGAATCCCAACCCATTACGATTAACGAACGCCTCAGTCACAGGTAACACGCGTACCGCAGCAGGTGCTGTGCTAGTCGGCGCATCTATATCAATCAGGCTCTTGCCGGTCGGATTATTCGGATAAAGCGAGAACACGCCCACATTAGCATACGCTCCCACCCCGACCATATGTCCATTAGGCAAGTCAAACGTATACCCACCTTCCACCGACAACTGGATATTCAGCCTCGACAGTTTGGCTGCACCGCTCTGCTTCAGCATCTCGTCATTCATCTTACCAGTGATAAGCCGGTCAGTCACATGCACATCACGCGTCACATTATAGGCATCAATATGTGCCTTACTCACATCTTGTGTGTAGTGGCTGTACAAAGGAACGGATAATCTCAAACCGGCATTCACAAAGTAATGATCCTGTATGATCATCGAGAACAGTGCCGGAATCTCCATCATCACGGTGCCGTCATATTCCTTCGCGTCGGCATCTGTTATGGTGTAATGCAGTTGTTCACCATCCTCATCGGTTACGTCAAACACCCTATTGCCCTGTGCGGTCACAGCATTACGCGTATAACCAAGGCTCAAACCGGTCAGCACACCATATGCCAACGAACTCTCCTTCGGCTGCCAGTAGTGGGCATACTGCACATCAGCCAGCAGGTCAAAACCGGCTTTCCATTTGCCGTTAGCCTCAGGTATCGTCTTTTGCATGATAGAAGCCACGCCCACGCGCAGTCCTGCTCCAAGGCGGTTGAACTCGGTCTTTCGGGTTACAACTGAACTGTCATGCGTTTCTTTTCCGGCAGATAGGCTCTCATTCAGCGCCTTTTCAGCGAGCAAACTATCACGGAGCGCCTGCTCAGCCAACAGACTACTATCACGCAGAGCCTGCTCGCGTAGTTGTTGCTCACGCTTCACGTTATCCAGCGTATCGCGCAACGCTTGCATCTGCAGCGCATGCTCACGCTCCGCGGCTGCCATACTGTCACGTAACGCTTGCTCGCGGGCTGCATCAAACATCACTACCATGTTATGTTGCTGTGCAGACGCCTGCAACGACTCCTTCACTTGCTCATCCATACTGTTCAGCTCAACCATTCGCTCTACGATCTGCGAACGGTCGTGCCCCTCTTTGTCGAGCGCTGTACCACTCTTGTCCACTGCGCCCAACAGCAGGAGACCTGTCTCAGCATTGACCCACGAGTTGATCCCCGCCAGACGAACACCGTCAGGATAGCGTCGGCTCCCAACCTGCTGCACTACATGCAGAACGTAGTAAACCCACTCAGAGATCGTCTCACCGGACATATACGTCGTCTGCGCTCTATTGATCACAACGGTGTCACCTACTTGGAAACGATAGTCCTCCGGCACTATCTGCCCTGCTGCTTGCATCGGCATCACGCCGGCGCAAAGGAGCATCACTAATAGGAGTATAGTTATATGTATTGTATGTCTCATCTTCCTGTCCTCCTATTGTGTTATGATGAATCGTAACGCAGCCTTCGTGTTGCCGCTCACTACCCGTATCGTATATACGCCGGCCGTGAAGGTGTCGGTCACTATCGTCACCACACCATCCATATTGTCGGCGGACGGATTGTGAGTGATCGTTTTCACACACTTGCCATCTGCTGCATATACCTGCAACGTACTTATCTCATCCACCGGCAGGTGGTACAGGTTAACGGGTGTTCCGGTCTTTGCGATGCTCGGCGCTATACGCAGCGGCGCACCACTGGACGTCTGCACCACGATGCGCGAACGCCACTGACCGCCACACTCATCCGTCTGCACTGGCAGGCCTATAATGGCGTAGTAACTACCTGTCAACTGCTTGTCATTGGTGTAGTAATAGCCCGAACCCACATACTGATCGTTATCTATGTTGGGCTCTGCGCCGCTTATCCTGTACCAGCGAACGCTGTCAGCTGCGGGGTGAAGACCATAGACCTTGTTGAGCGAATCAACATCCACCATCAGCAACCAGTCGCCGTACTTGCTGACCGCTGGCATATTGTCAAACAACGTGGACAGCTCATAGTCCGGTTTATCGATGGCAAGAACCTTGTCGTATGTATGTGTGCCGCATGAATTGCTTACCGTTGCGCGAAGTGCCAGCTCGTTCATATCGGCCTTCATCTCTGTACCGGTGTACGGCACATATGCTCCGGTAGCATCCTTGTACAGGAAGGCAAGAACAGTATCTTTCCTGAACAACTCATCCGCCTCTATCGATTCACGCAAGACACTCAGCACCTCAGCCGCACCGCTGTAAGCCTCGCCGCAGAAGGCATTTCCCCAATTCAGCGCATCAACTGAAACAAGTTCGTTGTGCCATGCGAGAAGGGTATATGTCGTAACAGAGTCAGTGTAGGTAAGCGTGTGTAGAGCATCATCCTTTACCTTCTGAACGGCAAACACCGTATCCACTACCACTGTATCTTGACCAATCACCAACTCCTTGCTTCCAGCTGTATATGTTTCGCCCAAGCAAAGCGTGTCTTGAACGGTGCTATATACATATTCATGCAAGGTGTCCACCTTGATCACTTTCAGCTCCAGGGTGACAACACTGTCGCAACCATACATGTTCGGAACAGTCATCTCGCGATAGACGAAGCCTTCTTCTGTAGGCGTGAATTCCTCATCATCGAAAGTATAGGGGTCACCCAGTTCAATGCTGTCCTGTACGGTACTGTCACTCGGCTGCCATGCTGTCAGCGCATAAGTAGTCACGGAGTCAATGTAGGTCAGCGTATGCAGCTCATCATCCTTCAGTTTACGGATTGCAAACACTGTATCTGTAACCAGTGTATCTTGGTTTACAACAACAATCTTACTACCTGCCTCGTACTCACCGCCTGCACAAAGCGCATCTTCCACACTGCCGAAAACGTACTCCCGTAAGGTGTCCACCTTGATCACTTTCAACTCCAAGGTAACTACACTGTCACAGCCATGCATGTTCGGAACAGTCATCTCACGATAGACGAAGCCTTCTTCAGTTGGCGTGAATTCCTCATCATCGAAAGTGTAGGGGTCACCAAGCTCAATGCTGTCGCGCAACGTGCTATCCGTTGGCATCCAGACGGAGAGACGATAGGTTACTACGGAGTCGGTATAGATATTCCGGTGCGACTCAGCATCTACACGCATCGGTAGGTAATCAACCAGCGTATCAGTAAACTCCTCCATATCAGCATCCACGGTTAATACCTTGCCGCTGACAGTCGTGAACTTGTAGCCCTTGCATGCCGCGTAATCCTGTTCTCCCTGCATATATTCACGCACAGAATCATAAGGGATATATGTCAAAGTGAGCGTAACTATACTGTCACAACTGTTGTCTGCCTTACGCAGACGCTCGGTGTACTCGCCCTCCTCGGTCAGTTCTTGGCAAACAAACAGGTACGTCTCGCCCTCATATATACTGTCCTTATACGCGTAGCGCGCGGTATCACATTCTTCGGGCTCGGGCGCGAGCGTGTGTAGCGTGAGCGTAATTATACTGTCACAACCGGCAGCATTCTCCAGCGTGTACGTATGCTCACTGTCGCCCGCTTCTTCCGGCGTCAGAACATCGCACTGGAACAGATACGACTGCCCCAACTCTATAGTTGCCTCCTGCGTACTATACGTGGACTTCGTGCACACAATGGTCAGATTCAGTGTGCGCACCTCATCACCATATTCCACCGAATATGTGCCGGACTCTGTAAACACCTCACACCCATACAACAACTCAACCGATGTCGGATCATCGGTAGTAATAGTTATATCAACTGCCCAAGCAGGCAGCAACGCAACTATAAATAAAGTAAAAAATAGTAACTTGCGTAAATATTGCACCATAGGCGTATGCAATGTGTTCATGGTACAAGGCCAACTATGCGTCAGCCCGTTTTTCAAACAATACTCCCACGGACAGCATGTGCCGTCCTTGGGGGTATTGTATTATGCGCTGCATGCATTTGCCGGATATCTTCACCCGCTTGCCGCAGCACCAGATCATGCAGGATTACTCCTTGATGAAGATCAACTTCTTGTCGCCGTTGTGGAACTTAACCACAAAGCGGTCACCGGCTGCACCGATAGTCTTGAAGTCAACTTCCGTTATGCTGGCAGCAAACGGCGAACCGGCGATAGGAGTACCGTCAATCGTCTCAATAACGATATCTTCGGGATAGGGATTCTCGCTAATCGTGAGCTTGTTGTTGATAAAGCATACGCCCAGCGGATCCTCGATGTTCTTGCGAAGCCAGAAACGGGTCTCGTCGGTAGAACTTGCTGTCGCTGTGATATCAATCGTACCGGCTTTCAACTCATGGTTCAAACCTGTTACATTGTCATGCAGGTACAACTTCTCCGAACCCTCTACCGCCGATACAGTAATTGTATAACTGGTAGCAGCATCAGTCAGCAAACCTAACTTCACGTTATTCAGACTCTTAGCGCGTGCAATTTGCAACTTCTCTGAGCCGTTCAGTGCATACAACGCAATCTTACGACCGTCCATATTCATTTCGCTACCGGTCAATGCGCCATATTCAGCAGACTCTGAAAGCATCAAATCGCAGGTATAACCTCCACCGGAGAGTGTCAGTTTTGCCTTAGCTGTATAGGTTACAGCCATAAGATTCATTGCAACTGCTACTGCGAGCAGCGTTACCATAATTTTCTTCATAATGGTTGATATTAAATAAATATTATCAGTTTTATAAACATTTTTGCTATGTGACCCACGGAACACTACCAGCGGTAAGGAGCCGGAGGACCGGGAGTGCCGGAGCCATCTCCAAACATCCCCGAACCTTGGCACGTTGCATCCGTTGCGCGAAGCACAACAGCCTCCACAACGGGACTCACATATTTATTCTTCTCTACTGTCATAATTGTTTATTGACGCAATATTATTATTTTACGCGCTTCTCGCCATTTACTACATATACGCCTGCAGGCAGCGAATTCCAAACATTCATCTCGCCTACATACTGGCCTAAGATTGTGTAAACACCCTTAACGCTCTTCTCTGCACCTACAGCATCAACACCTGTTACAATAGCCTCGCGCTCTACCAACTTGAAGCGATAGTCTGCTACAGTGTTGGCTGCTGCGCCGAACGAGTAACTCATGCCTTCCTCTACAGCTACCTTGGCGTTGGTCTCAAGGTCAATCAGGTCGAACTGACGTCCCTGTACATTGGTGAAGCTGATAGTGAAGTTACCGCCCTTAACGGTCGAGAAGCCTACATAGGTATCCTCCAGGTTCTCGGCAGCAACAATAGCCATCTGCTCGTTGTCAACAGGAGCGTAGATGTTCATATCCTCATTCGGGTACTTCTCTACGTTGTGCGAGTTGGTCATACTCTCGCTCATCTTCAGGTTATCCTGAACACCAGCCTCGTTCTCTACAACAATGCGCAGTTTAGCGGTATTGTCATTCATCGCACGGCGAGGAGCAGGGCTACCACCGCCCATAGCAGGATCCCAAACCATGTTCTTGTAGCTCAAGGTCGCATCAGCGTCACCACCTGCGTTCTTCAGAATGAACGTCTGCATCGGAGCAAGCTTCTCACCGGAAGCCCACTCTAAATCAATAGCGTTAGGCACATACGTTCCATTGCCAACATACTCGAACAGCCAAATAGCCTCTTCAAAGTTTGCCGCATCCTCCAGACCTGCAAGGAATGCCTCAACATCCAGATCAGCTGTATAACTATTGGCGAATCCATTCCAACTTGCTACACTGGTGGTCAGGTCGGCATTTTCATTTCCGGTAAACTCACCGGCAAACTTAATTACAAGACCCGGCTCGTCTTTATAGGACATCAGGTTAAAGATACCAAACGGATTATTCAACTCGCTGACGGACGCAAACGGAGTACCCTCAATCAGGTAGCCCAAGTTGTTCCACGTATTGTTCTTCCACGAACGCAGATAAGCTGACTTGCCTGCCTCTTCAATATAGATGTTCTCAACTGTCTTCCAAGTAGGAATACCGAAGCGCTCCCACTGATTATCCGAGGCACTCTTGTAGTATGCAAACGTCTTGAATTCAATTGTTCCTTGCGGGTGGCGACCAGACGCAACGTTTTCCGGGTGGATAAGTAGCGTTGCATGCTCCGTTGCAGATGCCTGGAGCAGAATATTGTTAACCGACTTGGTAGTGATACCTTGCTCACCCTTTACAATGAGCTTACCACCGGCCTCTACTATTACGCGTGCGTACGGGTTCAATATAAGACGATTAACCTCAAGCACACCATCTTTCTTAATGGTCAGGCGCTGGATATTCTCATCCTCAACTCCGGTACCGGCATTCAGACTCAACTCACCAAGCTTAATCGTTTCGCCGGCGCTGATAACACCTTCATTGGCTACGCCCTTAGCTGTCCACTTGGCATCCGAACCGTCTTCAAGTGCTGCAATAGCTGTCCATTCCACAACAGGATCTGGAGTTGCACCGGCACTAATGACAACGGTCGTCGTTCCGTCCTCATTCGTAATCTCTGTGGTGTGAACAGCCTCAGGGTTGATGATTGAGTTAACAGCGGCTTCGCCGGTCTCTTCACCAACCTTTGTTTCACCAATCAACGAAACGCCATTGACGGTAACTGCCTCCTCTTCTTCAGCTGTCTTCTCCGAAATAACGATAGCATTATCACCACTGAACGAACCACCATTGATAGTGATAGCCTCTACAGCTGACTCGTCAACCTTGCCATCGACAACGTCAAGAAGAGCGGCACCACCTTCTGCTTCTGTCGAAACCTGAGTATCGCCATTAACAGCAAGAGCTTGCTCACCGGAGTAACTTGCGTTAGTTTCAATAACAACTGCGCTACCATAAGCATCTACACCACTACCCTTGCCGGTATTCGTAAATGCGGTTCCGGTATAGGTGGACTGAATGGTTGCATCATTCAGATTGATGTCTCCGGACTTTGCATACAGACCTGTAGCACCAAGCAGGGTTCCTTCGATAAACCAACGTCCATAACCAGCTGAATAAACACCTACCGCACTGGACTTGTCGGCGGCACTCTCTATATGTGCACTCGGTGCAATATGAACATAAGGACTATATGCCGTATCACCGATTGCCACAACGTAACCCTTCATATAGTCTACGCTCTCTCGGTAGGTCTCGGCAGATGTACCTACACCATACTCATCTACATGGGGGAAACGAACCTGACCGTTAATCTTCACACCATACTTTTGTGCATAAATACTACCCCTTATATCCACGCGCACTCCATTGGCCACACCAGGCTGCGCACTGGCCTTCGTTGCATATACATTGGTCTGGTAGTTCAGGTGGTCTTTTACAAACGGCGATGAACTGTACATCTCAGAAATAGTAATACCGTTACCCATATCCTCATCAGCGTGAACATCTACATCCTTGTCAACAAACAGATGAACAAACGGCGTCTGAGTACGCGGGTTGCAGTTCTTCAAATACGAACCGTGTAGACGGAACACTTCGCCACCGTTTTCACCCACAGCAGGATAGGTGTTGTATATGCCACCCTCACCCGATACGGTGTTCACAACGCGCAGAGCACCATGAGTCAATACAAACGTGAAGCGGGAAGCCGGAGCTGAAGTCAGGGTCTTGCCGTTCAGGTTAAGTGTTATGGATACAGGAGTACCGTCAACAGCCTCCGTACCGATAAACAGCGGAGCAAATGTCTTAACAGCGCCCAGTAGTACAATCGAGTCCTTGTCTTCTGCCTCAGCGATAGCCTGCTCCAGAATAGCAGTCTCGCTCGTGCCGTTAGCGTGGAAGATCTTAACAGCTGCCGTAGTCTCGGTCACCAGTTTGTCAAAACTTCTCCAAGCATAGCCGGCTGCAACCGACAGTGAGCCTACGCCTTCTGCAAAGTAGCAGTCAGCCTCACCACTCGGAGCAATGTAGCCTTTCGAACCGTCAGGTGCAACGGCAAACGTACCGCCGTTGATGGTCGTGTTCTGCGAACCGTTGAACGATACAACACCTTCCTTTGCACTTATGTTGTCAATAGTGAATGTACCATCATTGGTAATATCCAGAGTCGAACCGAACGTAGGAACATACTTGGTCTTGCCGCTTACATAGGTGTACAGATGCACCTCACCGCTATTGGTGATAGAGGCAGCACCGGTGTACTTACCGCCACGCAGATTCAACTCACCGCTGTTGGTGTAGTGGAACTCACCCGAGAATGTCAGGTTGGTCAGCGTGAGATCTTGCGAGTTCGTGATATCAAACGAACCACTGAACGTCTTACCGGTAAAGGTGAAAGTACCGTCATTCTTGATCTCGAATGCGCCACTATGCGTACCACCAGTCATCGCAAATGTGCCGTCGTTCTCAATATTGAAGGTACCACTCTGCGTACCGGCGGAGATGGTGTATGTACCATGGTTGGTAACATTAAACGTTCCGGTACGTTTGCCCGAACTTGCCATGGTAAATGTTCCGTCATTGGTAATGGTAAATGTTCCGGCCTGCGTGCCACCGGTGAAAGCCAATGTACCTGCATTCGAAATCTCATACGAACCAGCCGCCGTGCTGCTGATGGTTATCGAAGCACCTGCATTGTTAGTAATCTCTACATTTACAGCACTGAATGCCGCATTCCATGTGATTGTGCCATGGTTGTCAATCGTAACGCCATCAGCTGTGTTCGCACCATAAATACGCGAAATTTTACCATAGTTATTGATAACAGAACCGGAAGCAACAACAATTGCGCGAGAGGATGAAATAAATTCGCAGTCCTCATCTACATTCAACGTGTTTGCCTTAACCGAAACACCATACTTGACCGTATTGTCAATCGTAATATTGTTCAGATTAAGAGTAAGTCCCGATGCAGGGCAGGTAAGAGCATACGTTGTAGTAGTGTTATTCGTAAACGTACCATTCGACCAGGTCAGTTCGCCCGTTCCGGAAAAGGTAATTCCGAACTTCGAACCACCATTGCAGTCGATGGTCGCACCGTTCAGATCCAGGTCGCCATCCGATACCTTCCAAGTAATCTTCTTGGTCAGCAAGATTTCTGCATTCGGAGTTGCCACAGCATCTTTCAACCCTGCAACAGAGTTTACATCAACTGCCATCACGCTAAGGCTTGTCAACACAGCCAGCAGCGAGACTAAAAATAGTTTTTTCATAACTGTTTGTTTTGTTTATTGTGTTTGTTTATTTGCGTTTCCGCATCTGTTCGCTCACCCCAATCGCCTTAATCCATCGCGCGACTATACATGCCACACAATGCCCCTTACGGGCACACCTTTTATCGCCCCTTACGGGCGCACAATGCACACTAAGGCATCAAATCCGCCGCAAAGTTACAAAAAAGTTTTCATTTATGCAAATATTTTAGCATTTTTTTTACAAAAAAAACACATTTTTCCACAAAAATTGCACATTTCGCCACATTCTTCCACCCCGTAAACAACTCCACGCGCCACTCACCCACCACACATTCGCAGCTCACCCTCACCACTCTCTCCATCCTTAATTTCCACCAGAAACGCACGACCCATAGTATTATATACTACGTATATAATACCAATCAAATATTTAGTGGGTGATAAGTGGGTGATAAGTGCGTGGTTAGTGGGTGGTTAGTCTGTGATAAGTGCGTCATTCTGAGCCCTATCGCAGGGGCAACACAACCTTGTCAGATGCATTCGCACTCTCTGAGTCTCCATACACACCAACATTCATCACTTTCTTTTGGCATTTTTTCATGTTTTTCATCCTTCTATGCATTTTTTTTTCCAAAATTTTTGGAAATATCAAAAAAAAAACGTACCTTTGCATCTGCTATGTGTGCCCTCTCACAAAAGCAACCGATTTTTTACGAAAAATGAAGCAAACGTATATGAAAAAACTTACTCTCATCGCACTCATCTTTTGCGCTGCCTTCGCATCTGCAAACGAAGTATCTGAACTGCTGAACACCAACCTACGGCGCGGACAATTCGACAAAATCCTCAACGGACAGGACACACTCGTCATCTACCACGTTCTACCCCTGCCTACTCATCTGCGCGAACTCGTTATAGCACCTGAGGTCCCCGACTCCCTCGCTTCCGAGGAAGCGGATACCATTGCCGACGAACCCCATAAGCCAATCCGCAAAGCCACACTCGCCACCTGCAGCAACGACCGTACTGTCGTTACCGACCAGGACGGTAACATGCTCGAATTTATTGAGTACTTCTACCAGAACGACAAAGAAGCCGGACAAGCAACATGGCAATGGGAAAACGGCACAAAGAAAGGCATTACCAAAACCATCAAACAGTTCAACGACGCCGGCAAGCAAACGCTCGAAGCCAAATACACATGGAACCCGAAAGCCAACAACGGACAAGGTGACTGGAAAGGCAGCACATGCTCAGAATGGAAATACGACGAATCCGGACGAAACACCGACATCATCGATTATTTCGGCGTGAATGCCGCCGGCGAATGGCAGGGGAGCAACTGGACGCACTATGACTACGAGGGTTATATTGAGCCTGTAGGCATTACGGGATATATGTGGGACTATGGGAAAAACGACTGGGATGCAATAAGTCAGGAAGGACACATCATCTCCGAAACACTCTCCGTTGACTCCCTCATGGAAAAAGACGAAGACGGCAAGTGGGTCGGAATAGAGAAAACCCTGGAGGAACTCGACAACCTTACCAACATCATACGCGAGGAGTCATACAACGGTTGGGACGAAAACGGATGGGTCGGAACCTCCAAAACGACCATGAAATACGTGAAATCCCGCATGACAGAACAAATCACCTACACATGGTCGAATGGTTGGGTGGAAGCCACCAAGATCGAACGACTGTACGATGGTTCAAACCTGCTGGATGACAAATCATTTACCAAGTCCGGTGACAATTGGATAGGCAAATCCCGCGTAACAAAAACCTTCGACGGTTCAGCCGTAGCCAGCCTCACCAACTGGACGTGGAGCGCCGGTGACTGGACGGAAAAGGATAGCACACACTACACCTACGCCTACACCAACAAGATCGACGAAGAGATCTACATCATCCGCAGCAACAACGCCTGGCTCAACAGCAAGAAAACCAAGAACACCTATAACGCCAGCCAACGCCTCACTTCCACAGCCATCAGCGAGTGGAAAAACGACAATTGGGTAGGAGTCGAACTCACCGAACTCGAATACACCGGCACACTCGTCAGCCAGAAAACAACCAGCACTTGGGACGGAGAATGGATCCCCGCCGCACAAGAGCGGCACAAATTCGACACATCCAACAACGACACACTGACCGTCAAAGCCATCTGGCAGGACGGAGCATGGCAATCAACCGACTCCCTGCACTGGATCCTACGCAAACAAACAATCAATAAAAAAGCCTGTACTCTCCACGACGAAAAACGCGAATGGTCGTCCACCACAGGCCTTTGGAAAACAAAATCAAAAGTAACCGACAGCTTTGACGAAAAGGCCAACTCGCTGGATAAGCAGACATATACCTTCAACAGCAACGGCGAGTGCACACAAATAGTGCGCCAGGAATACAGCTATTGGAACAGCAACAAGAGTTACAAGACCCTTGAGCGCAAGACAACGTGGACAACCGCCAAAGGGTGGGTGGGCAACACCAAGACCGTACGCACCTACAATGCCAAGAGCAAGGCAACACTGGAGGAAAAGTACAACAAGTGGGACGCCACGAAAGGTGCTGAGGATTTTGACAATGGCTGGTGGCAAAGCAGCGCCACAACATACAAGACCGAGACGGAATACAACGCATCCAACTCCATAACAAAGCAAATCAAGTCCAAATGGGACAAGACCAAATGGGCGTGGATTCCATATACCCAAACGGAAAACGAATACACCAACGGCCTCAATACGGCCATCATCCTCTCTGACTGGAATGCAACGGCTGAAAAATGGGTGCCTACCCAAAAAACTATCTATGAATACAATGGTTCGAAGCAAAAAACACAGGAGATAGTACAAACATACAACGCCAACACCACACAGTTCGTCAACCAAACACGAACAGACTATGCATATACCACAGGCGTTTCGGCTGCAAGCCGCACCGATATATTCACATGGCTCGTGGAAAATGAATCAGGCAAATGGTGCCAAACCGCTCACACCGAATTCACGTACGAAGGAACAACCAAACGCACGAAGGAAGTCGCCACATTCAACAATTGTGAACAAACATCGCTAAAAACCGAAGTGTACCACAATAGTTGCGATGCACCGGTTTATATCGTTACTTTCGCCAACTGGGATGAACAGCAACTCACCTCCGTTTCGGCAGCCGCTGGCGATACACCGCATGTTCCTTCCACACTCATCGCACCCACACGCGAGGCAGATGCGCAATACACCTATACATTTAGCGGCTGGGGCAACGGTCTCGTTCCTGCTGACCGCGACACCACCTACCTCGCATCCTTCGCCACCACACTCAACCAGTACACCGTCACCTTCCTCGACGAAGATGGCACAACCGTTCTCTCATCCAAGAAGTACGACTACGGTACTACACCTACTTGCGCCACACCGACCAAACAAGGTGATGCCCAGTACTCCTTCACCTTCAACGGCTGGAACACCGAGATCGTCCCCGTCACTGGCGATGCTACGTACACCGCAACCTACTTGAGCTCAATCAACCAATACACCGTCACCTTCCTTGATGAAGACGGCGAGACTATCCTTGCATCAGCCAAGTACGACTACGGTACTACACCTCAGGCGCCCGCTGACCCGTCCAAGCCTGCCACAGCCCAGTACACCTTCACCTTCACTGGTTGGAACACCGAGATTGTTCCCG